>NZ_JBNHHW010000006.1:0-259216 GCF_059092625.1 Arthrobacter sp. Y3221114 | reverse complement strand
TTTTTTGTTAGAGAGGGGGGGTTGGGCCGGGGTGTTTTTTTTACCGAAAACACCATTGTATTTTACCCTGTGTGCCGCCGGCCGCAACCGGCCGGGGAATGGGGGGGGGGGGGGGGGGGGGGGCGGTCGGCACCCGGGCGGTCGGCCCGGGCGCCGAGGTCCGCCAGCAGAGCGTCCAGCTGGTCGTCGGTGGCCCAGCCGTTCAGGCCGATGGTGCCGTCGGCCGCGACCCGGATTTCGATCCGGTCCGGTTGGGCCGCGATGTCCTCCAGCAGGTCGCGGTAGCGGCCGGTCAGCGCGGTCAGGCCCTGGTTGGTGGAACCGATCCATGGCCGGTGCAGTTCCGGCTGGTCCCGCAGGTACGGTCCGTCGGCCAGCAGGTCGGTGGCAGCCAGCAGGCCGGCGATGTCTTCGCGGTCCGTGGCCCAACGCCGCAGGTCACGGTGCAGGTAGCCCGTGAATGTCATCACGGACAGGCCGGCCGCTTGGAAGGCGCGCGCGACGACGGCGCTGGCCGCCGCCTGTTCGAAGGGTTCGCCTCCCAGCAGGGTCAGGCCCTCGGCCCCCGCAGCCACCGCCTGGTCGACGAGGCCGGCGGCGAATTGCCCGGTCGGGACGAGCTCGGCGCCGCGGGCGGCCCAGAGGTGGGGATTGAAGCACCCGGGGCACCGGATGGAACAGCCTTGCAGCCAGAGCGCGGCGCGCCGGCCCGGTCCCTCGGCCTCGGTCGCCGGGAGGAACCGCGCGTGCCTTATGAGTCCGGCATCGGCCGGCGCCGGAGCGGAGCCGTTGTTGATGCGCGGCTCCAGGACCGGGCCGCCCGGCTGCCGGGGCGCTCCGGGGCTACCGCTCTGCTGACTCATTGTGGACGTAGTCGCTGGTGGTGACGGCGGTGCGGTTAAAGTCCTCGGTGTAGGAACTGGAGACGCTCTCGGCCTCCAGGAGATCCTCCAAAACCGTGATGTAGTCCAGGCACTCGGCGCCGAAGATGTTGCGCGTCTCGGCCGATACCGCGCCGTCGGGCCTGACCGTGACTATCAGTTGTTGCTGGTCCATAGCTTCTCCTTCGAGGAGTCGGGTGTTGTCTAGAAGTCCACGGTGCGGCCGCCGCGTGCCGGGTGCCCGGAGGCTGCGGCGGGCACGGCACCGGCGGTTTGCGCCGGACCGACCGGCTGTTCGGAGGCGGCGTCCAGATCCTCGCTGTCGGTGGCACCGACGGCCCGCAAGGCAGCCCACTGCCGGATGGCGCCGACTTCCTCGGCCTGCGTGATGGCCAACGGAATCATGTTGGAGACGGCCCGCTGCAGGTCGTCCAGGCGGATTGGGCGGTCTTCGGCGTAGGCGTCGAACAGTGCGGCGACGACAGCCTGTTCGATTTCTGCGCCGGAATAGTTTTCCGAGGCAGCGGTGAGGAGCTCGACGGCGGCCGGATCGTTGGCGACGGCGCCCAGCTGGTTGGCGGCAGTGCACTTGCCGGCCATCTGGATCTGCCAAATTGCCCGGCGTTCGGCGTCGCTGGGCAGATCGACGAAAAAGATCTCGTCGAAACGGCCCTTGCGCATGAACTCCGGGGGCAGCCGCTCGATGTTGTTGGCGGTGGCGACCACAAAGATCGGATGGCGCTTCTCCTGCATCCAGGTGAGGAACGAGGCGAAGACGCGTGCGGAGGTTCCCGAATCCCCCTCGCCGCTGGTGCCGGAAAAACCCTTCTCGATTTCGTCGATCCACAGGATCGCCGGCGAGATGGCCTCGGCGGTGGCGATGGCGTTGCGCATGTTCTGTTCGCTGGATCCGACCAGGCCGGAGAAGACGCGGCCGATGTCCATCCGCAGCAACGGCAGCCCCCAGGCCGACGCCATCGCCTTGGCCGTCAGGGACTTGCCGCAGCCGGGCACGCCGGTGATCAGCACGCCCTTGGGTGCGGGCAGGCCAAAGTCGGCAGCGGCGTCCAGCCAGGACCCCTGGCGCTTGGCCAGCCACCGCTTAAGGTTGTTCAGCCCGCCCACTTCGTCCAGGCTGATATTCACGTCCACATAGTCCAGCAGTCCGGATTTGCGGATGGTCTGGCGCTTCTCGTCCAGCACCACATGGACGTCGTGCGCGGTCAGTTCGCCGTCGTCGACCATGGCGCGCGCGAAGGCGTTCTCGGCTTCGGCCATGGTCAGGCCGAGTGCCGCCTGGACCATGTTCTCCTGGTCGGCTTCGCTCAGCGTGACCTTGATCCGTCCGCCGTCGGAATTCTGGCTGATCATGTGCGCCAGCATGGCCTTGATCTCGTCATGGCTGGGCAGCGGAAAGTCGACCAGCGTGACGGCCTTGTCCAGCTCGGGCGGAATGCGCAGCACCGGGGCGACGATGATCAGCACCCGTCCGGTGCTGCCTTGCCGGAAGGCGGCAGAGACCTCGCGGACTTTCCGGACCACCTCGGGGTCCGCCGGGCGCTGGTCGGTGCCGAAGTAGGCGTGCAGGTCGAAGAAGATGAAGACGCCGGGATCGTGCGCGCCGAGCACCCGGTCCAGGGCGCGTGCCGGGGCCGTGGTGTTGGACTGCTGGCCGTCGCTGGGGGAGAGGAGCCCGCTGCTGGCGTTCCACGTCCAGACGGGGCGCGGCGTGCGCAGGGCGGCGGCGCACTTGAGCACCTCGGCGTGCACGCGTGCTTCTTCATGGCTTTCGACGTACAGGACGGGGATGCGGGCCTTGAACGCTTGGTCAAGCGTTTCAGCAAAAGACATGGGTCTCTCCCCTTAAGGAACAGAATCGGGATCTGGCTCTACTTTAGGCATAGTTGGAGGCCCCTGAGCGCTTTGGCCGCAGGTTCGTTGCGGTCCTCAGCGGCCGACGTCCAAACTCCAGCGGCCCCCGCTGGTGTCCACCAGGAAATACGTCACCGGGTACGGCTGCCAGGAGAACCTCGTGGTGCTGCTGCCGATCTTGTTGACCACCAGGTTCCGACGTGACTCCTGCCAGGTGTAGACGGCGATGTTGGCCTCACCGGTGTAGGTGAATTCGGCCAGTACCTCGTCGCCTTCATAGCGCACCAGGGCAGGGCCGGAGCCGGCGACCGTACCGTCTTCCGGTTCGGCGTAGGCGACCGGGCGGACCTCGAGCTGCCAGTCGCCGTCCGCCTCGACATGCAGCTTGAATTCTTCCCGCGCGGTGGCCAGGAGCCCTGCTGAGGGTTCGTTCCGGTCGCCGGAGTTGAAGAGGAAGTGGACCGGCCAGTCGGGGTTCTCCGGGTCGTCCACCGCCACGCTGGCGTCGGTGCCGCTGTCGATGACGATTTCGAACGGACCGTCGTAGCCCGCCGGCCGCTGGTAGCCGATGACCGCGTTGCGGGAACCTGCATAGCTGCCGGGACCGCCGGCTTCCGTCACGGTTCCCTCCTCGGCCGCCGTCGGAGCCGTGCCGGTCGCTGCCCCGACGCCGGGTGCCGGATCCGCACCGGTCCCTGCCGCGGGTTCGGCCGCCGGACCGGGGTCGGCACCCGTGGCCGCCGCGGCGGTGAAAAGGTGCGGCAGCAGCCGGGGGACGGCGAAGCCGAGGGCACCGCACAGAACCAGGAGACCCAGCAGCCAGACCGCGAGCGAAAAACGGCCGATCCGCAGTGCCGCGTCCTCACTCATCGGTGCCGACATGTTGTGCTGTTCTCCTTTGCGTGTCCCCATGAGGTTACCCACACCGCGGATCCGCTTCACACTCGGTGGCGGGCAAAAGCCCGACGCTAGACTTGGACCATCCCCGAATCCATTCTTCCTTGGAGATTTGTGTGAGCCTGAAGCAGCTTGACCGTGTTCCCATCCGCCGCGCGTTGATCTCGGTGTACGACAAGACCGGGCTGGAGGAGTTGGCGCAGGGCCTGCACGCCGCCGGGGTCGGCATCGTGTCCACCGGCTCGACGGCGAAGAAGATTGCCGCAGCGGGCGTTCCGGTCACCGAGGTCTCCGAGGTCACCGGCTTCCCCGAATGCCTGGACGGCCGGGTCAAGACCCTGCACCCGCGCGTGCACGCCGGCATCCTGGCCGACCGCCGGCTGGACGACCACGTCCGGCAGCTCCAGGAGCTCGACGTCGAGCCGTTCGACCTGGTGGTGGTCAACCTCTACCCGTTCGTGCAGACCGTGAAGTCCGGTGCCAGCCAGGACGACGTCGTCGAACAGATCGACATTGGCGGACCCTCGATGGCGCGGGCCGCCGCGAAGAACCACCCGTCCGTGGCGGTCGTGGTGGATCCCGCCAAGTACGGGGACGTGGTGGAGGCGGCTAACTCCGGCGGATTCGACCTGAAGACCCGCCGCCGGCTGGCGTCCTTGGCCTTCGCCCACACCGCCGCTTATGACACCGCCGTGGCCAAATGGACCGCCGAGCAGTTCGGCGACGACGCCGAGGCCGTCGAGGCCGCGCCGGCGTTCCCGCCGTACGCCGGCCTGGCACTGGAGCGCTCCGAGTCGCTGCGCTACGGCGAGAACCCGCACCAGGCCGCCGCGCTGTATGCGGAAACCGGCGCCGAGCCGGGCATCGCGCAGGCCGAGCAGTTGCACGGCAAGGCCATGAGCTTCAACAACTACGTCGACGCCGACGCCGCCGTGCGCGCGGCCTTCGACTTCGCCGAGCCAGCCGTCGCGGTGGTCAAGCACGCGAATCCCTGCGGCATCGCCGTCGCGTCCCCGGGCGCTGCGGATCCGATCGCGGATGCGCATGCGAAGGCCCATGCAACCGACCCCGTGTCCGCGTTCGGCGGCGTCATCGCCGCGAACCGAACGGTGACCGCCGGCATGGCCGACACCGTCAAGGACATCTTCACCGAGGTAGTCGTCGCGCCGGGCTTCGAGCCGGAGGCCGTCGAGATCCTGTCGAAGAAGAAGAACATCCGGCTGCTGGTCCTGCCCGACGGCTTTGCCCGGGACACGGTCGAGTACAAGCAGGTCTCCGGCGGCATGCTGCTGCAGGCCTCGGACCGGATTGACGCCGACGGCGACGACCCTGCCAACTGGACGCTGGCCGCCGGCGAGGCCGCCGACGAGGCGACACTGGCGGATCTGGCCTTCGCTTGGCGTGCTGTGCGGGCGGCGAAGTCCAACGCCATCCTGGTCGCGGCCAACCGCGCTGCGGTGGGCATCGGCATGGGCCAGGTCAACCGGCTGGATTCCTGCCGCCTGGCCGTCGAGCGGGCCAATACGCTCGGCGTGGCGGTCGACGGCGGGGCCGACGCGGCCGGGGGAGCGGCCAATGTGCAGGGCGCCGGGGCGCCCGAGCGCGCCCGCGGCGCCGTGGCGGCATCGGACGCGTTCTTCCCGTTCGCCGACGGCCTGCAGATCCTTATCGAAGCCGGCGTGCGCGCGGTAGTACAGCCCGGCGGTTCGGTCCGGGACGAAGAAGTAGTGGCAGCGGCCGACGCCGCCGGCATCACCATGTACTTCACCGGGGCGCGCCACTTCTTCCACTGACAGCTCCTCACGCTGGGCGCGGAGGCGCCTCAACGGCGAAATCCTTGCCGGCCGGGTGCCGGGCACGCAGGTTCAAGGGGACCGGTGTGCCCGGCACCGTCGGTTAAAGGGGACAGCGATGCTGGCGATGCAGGTTACCCCGGCTGCGGAAACGGCCGATATCTGGCTGGGCGTGGTGATCGTTGCGGTCATCGTGGCCGGTGCAGTGGCGTACTTTGTAGCGTCCCGGCTCCGCAAGACCCGGTCCTATGAAGCCGCCGAACGGCATGCTGCGGCCCGCGAAGCCGAGGCGGCCCGGCCCGGCGGAGGCCTGAAGGACACGCACCTGGAACAGGGCAACGCGGCCCATCGCTCGCAGGTTTTCGGCCCGGGTACCGGCCTCTAGGTCGCGCCAACCAATGCAGCGCGGGCGTCTTCAACCGGCGCCCTGCGGCCCTCCTCGGGTAAATTGGAGGAGTTGAGTAACCAAAGAGACCCACTTTTGCAGGGAGACGCCTCACCCATGGCCAAGATTATCTATACCCACACCGACGAAGCGCCGATGCTGGCCACCTATTCGTTCTTGCCGATCGTTGAGGCCTACGCCTCCACGGCCGGTGTGGAAGTGGAGACCCGCGACATCTCGCTCGCTGGCCGTATTATCGCCGTCTTCGGCGACTACCTCACCCCTGAGCAGCGCATCGGCGACGCCTTGGCCGAGCTGGGCGAACTGGCCAAGCAGCCGGAAGCCAACATCATCAAGCTGCCGAACATCAGCGCCTCCGTACCGCAGCTGAAGGCTGCCATCAAGGAGCTGCAGGGCCACGGCTACGCACTGCCGGACTACCCGGACGATCCGTCCTCCGACGAGGAGAAGGACATCCGCGCCCGCTATGACAAGATCAAGGGCTCCGCGGTCAACCCGGTGCTGCGCGAGGGCAACTCGGACCGCCGCGCGCCCCTGTCGGTGAAGAACTACGCGCGCCAGAACCCGCACAGCATGGGCGCCTGGACCGCCGACTCCAAGACGAACGTGGCCACCATGAGCGCCGACGACTTCCGCTCCAACGAGAAGTCGGTGGTCATGCCGGCCGACGACAAGATCAAGCTCCAGCTGGTGGCCGAGGACGGTACCGTCACGGTCCTGAAGGACGCCTTCCCGGTGCAGGCCGGCGAGGTCATCGACGGCACCGTCATGCGCGCCGCCGCCCTGGACGAATTCCTGGCCGCCCAGGTGGCACGCGCCAAGGAAGAAGGCGTGCTCTTCTCCGCGCACCTGAAGGCCACCATGATGAAGGTCTCCGACCCGATCATCTTCGGCCACGTGGTCAAGGCCTACTTCTCCGAGCTGTTCGCTGCCTACGGCGACAAGCTGGCCGCTGCCGGCCTGAGCCCGAACAACGGACTGGCCGCCATCCTGAACGGACTGGCGGCGCTGGACGCCGAAGACCGCAAGGGAGTCCAGGAGCTGATCGACAAGGGCCTGGACGAGGGCCCGGCCATCGCCATGGTGGACTCCGACAAGGGCATCACCAACCTCCACGTCCCCTCCGACGTGATCGTGGACGCCTCGATGCCGGCCATGATCCGCACCTCCGGCCACATGTGGGGACCGGACGGCCAGGAAGCGGACACGCTGGCAGTGCTGCCGGACAGCTCCTATGCCGGGATCTACCAGGTGGTCATCGACGACTGCCGCGCCAACGGCGCCTACGACCCGACCACCATGGGCACCGTCCCCAACGTCGGCCTGATGGCCCAGGCGGCGGAAGAATACGGCAGCCACGACAAGACGTTCGAGATCCAGACCGCCGGCACCGTGCAGGTGGTGGACGGGGCCGGCAGCGTGCTGATCGAGCACCAGGTGTTCCCGAACGATATCTGGCGCGCCTGCCAGACCAAGGACCTGCCGATCCGCGACTGGGTGAAACTGGCCGTGACCCGCGCCCGCGCCAGCCAGACCCCGGCCGTGTTCTGGCTGGACGGAACCCGCGCCCACGACGCCAACCTGATCGCCAAGGTGAACGAGTACCTCAAGGACCACGACACCGAAGGCCTGCAGATCGAGATCATGGCCCCGGAGAAGGCCACCGCCTTCACACTGGAGCGCCTCCGCAAGGGCGAGGACACCATCTCGGTGACCGGCAACGTGCTCCGCGACTACCTGACGGACCTGTTCCCGATCCTGGAGCTCGGCACCAGCGCCAAGATGCTCTCGATCGTCCCGCTGATCAACGGCGGCGGCCTGTTCGAGACCGGTGCCGGCGGCTCCGCTCCGAAGCACGTCCAGCAGCTGCTGGCCGAGAACCACCTGCGCTGGGATTCCCTCGGCGAGTTCCTGGCCCTGGCCGTGTCCTTCGAGCACCTGGCCACCAGCACGGGCAACGCCCGCGCGCAGATCCTGGCCGACACGCTGGACGCCGCCACGGGCACGTTCCTGCTGGAAAACAAGTCGCCCAAGCGCAAGGCAGGCGAGTTGGACAACCGCGGCAGCCACTTCTATCTGGCCCTGTACTGGGCGCAGGAACTGGCCAACCAGCGCGAGGACGCCCAGCTTGCTGCGGCCTTCTCCGGCGTCGCCTCCGAGCTGGCCAAGAACGAAGACGCCATCGTGGGCGAGCTCAACGCCGTGCAGGGGTCCCCGGTCGACCTGGGTGGTTACTACCGGCCGGACGCAGCCAAGGCCGCCGAGGTCATGCGCCCCTCGGCCACGCTGAACCGCGTGGTGGCCACCCTGACCGAAGAGAAGTAGGCAGCGCCGGGCACCCGTCCGGCAGCAGCCACGCCCGGTTATGACGGCGACGGCGGCCGGCGCACCTCCTGCGGGAAGGTGCGCCGGCCGCCGTCGTGCTGTCCGGGCCAGTCCGCTGCTGTCCCGGTCAGTCCGTCACGGGCACTGCCCGGTCGGCGGCATAGCTGACGCCCAGCTGGGCGCGGACCCCGTCGAACAGCCGCATGGTGTCCACGGTGTCCGCCCACGGCATGGTGGGACTCTGCTGCAGGCCGGACTGGACGCAGCGGGTGACTTCGCGCAGCTCGAAGACGTAGCCGTGGCCGATTTTGGGATACGTTTCCACCCGGAGCTCGCCCAGATGCGGTGCGACCGCCAACTCGGTGGGATGGTGCAGCGGCGCGTTGCTCCTCAGCCAGCCGCCGGTGCAGGCCACGGTGGCCGTGCGCGGTGACGCGGCCTGCAGGGAACACGCCAGCTGCGCCTGGGCGCCCGAGCCATAGCTGAGCGTCATGGCGTTCTGGGCGTCCACGCCATCGTCGTTGACGAAGCCAGTGGCCGAGACCGTCTGCGGGAAGCCCAGCGCCCCGAGCGCCCAGGTCAGGGGATAGACGGCCAGATCCAACAGGGCACCACCGCCGGCTGCCGGATTCCAAAGCCGGGCGGCCGGATCGTAGAGGGCCGGGAATCCCACGTCAGCCTGCACCCAGCGGACCTCGCCGAGCTCGCCGGACGCGAGAATCTCCCACGCACGGTTGATGATTGGCAAAAAGCGCGTCCAGACCGCCTCCATCAGGAACAGCCCCCGCGCGGCCGCCAGTTCCGTCAGCTCCAGGGCTTCCCGGGCGTTGATGGTCAGGGATTTTTCGCACAGCACATGCTTGCCGGCCCGCAGCGCCCGTCCCGCGATCTCGTAGTGCTGGCCGTGCGGGGTGGCCACGTAGACCACGTCCACGTCCGGATCGGCGAAAAGCTGGTCGTAGCCCTTGCCGGCATCGCCGTCGAAATAGGCGGTGGCGAAGCCGAAACGCCGCTGGAAGGCCACCGCATTGGCCTGGTTGCGGGAACTGACCGCCTGCAGCACGGCATCCTCCAGCCGGGCGATGTCCTCGGTCACGCGGGTGGCGACGGCCCCGGTGGAAACCACGCCCCAGCGCAGCGTCCGCCCGGTGGCTTCGAGCGGATCCGGCGCGCCGGGCCGGGCGCAGGGCGGGGTCACGATCCACGGTAGTTGAGCCATGGCTCCATCTTGGCCGCCGGCGGCTGGAACGTCCATGGGAACCGATTGTCCTTTGTCTCATCCCTCCCGCATGGGTCCGGCGGCCCTACCGGTGCGGACCTATCAATGGTACAAAGTAAGCAGGCTCAGTAATTTCGCCACAACGAGGAGGAGCCCGCACCATGGATACAGGCATGATCGTCGGAATCATCATCGCAATAGTTGTACTCCTGATCATCATCGGAGTCATCGTCTTCTTTGCGCAGAAGCGGAACACCAAGCGGAAGTTCGAGAAGCAGGAAGAGAACCGCAGGGAGGCAGCGGAGTTGCGGCAAGGAGCGCAGGTGTCCTCGGTGGAGGCGCGGGAGCGCCAGGCGGACGCCACCCAGGCTCAGGCCGAGGCCCAGCGGGCGGACGTCGAAGCCGAGCGGGCCAAGATCGAAGCCGACCGCCTTCGCCAGGCTGCCGACCGGCGGCAGGCCGACGCGCAGGGAATCCAGCAGGAGAGCGAAGAGCAGCTGCGCCGCGCCGATGACCTGGACCCGGACGTCAACACCAAGGACCGGGACTCCCGGAAGGACCGCAAGCACGACGGCGGTGCCCACCGCGGCGACTCCGTCCCCGACCGCGGTTCGGACACTGCTTCGTACGGCGACGAGGGCGGCCGGCATGCCGATGACGCCCGGAATGACGGCGCACGGACTGCCGACGAAACCCGCCGCGGCGAGGGCGGCAGCCACAACATCTAAACGGACTACAACAGCGGCGGCGCCTGCTTCCCACTGGGAAGCAGGCGCCGCTGTTGTAGGGGAGCCGGGTCAGCCCTTAACCGAACCGCTCATGAGGCCGCCGACGAAGTACTTGCCCAGGATGATGTAGACCAGCAGCGTGGGCAGCGAGGCGATCAGTGCGCCGGCCATCGACGCGGCGTAATCGGTCAGCTGTCCGCCGGCAAGGAAGCTCAGCGCGATGGTGACCGGGCCGTTGGAGCCGGAGGAGAAGAACGCCGCGAAGAGGTAGTCGTTCCATGCCGACGTGAACTGCCAGATGAGCACCACCACGAAGCCCGGGGCGGAGACCGGCAGGATCACCGAGGCGTAGGTGCGCAGCAGGCCGGCTCCGTCCATGCGTGCCGCTTCGATCAGCTCGGCCGGCACGGATTCGTAGTAGTTGCGGAAGATCAGCGTGCAGATGGGCAGGCCGTAGACGATGTGCAGGACCAGCAGCGAGGGGATGCCGTTGGGCACCTCGAGACCCTGCATCAGCTGGGTCAGCGGGATCATCACGGCCTGGTACGGGATGAACATCCCGAACAGGATGAGGGTGAAGACCACGTTGGCGTAGGGGAAGCGCCAGCGGGAGAGCACGAACCCGTTCATCGATCCGAGCAGGGCGGAGATGATCGAGGCCGGGATCACCATAGCGAAGGTGCGGCCCAGCGCCGGGCCCAGGGTGTCCCACGCCTTGGCCCAACCGGCGGTTTCCCACGTCGTCGGGAAGAGCCACGCGGTGGAGGGATCGGCGTCGGTGGGGCCCTTGAAGCTGGTAATGAACAGCACGTAGGCCGGAATCAGCACCACGATCAGGAACACCAACAGGATGGCGTACTTGAGCGTGCGGTTCATCTTCTGCCGGCCGGTGCGGGGAGCAGCGGGCCGAGGTCGGGCAACCTCGACGGGCGGCGGCACGGTTGCAGTGGCCATCAGCGCTTCTCCTGCCGTGAGGTGTAGACGAGGTACGGGACGACCACCAGCGCGACCAGCACCAGCATGATGGTGCCGATGGCCGCCGAGTCGGCGTAGTCACTGCCGATGTACTTGACCCACATCATGGTCGCCGGGACCTGGATGTCGTAGGTATTGGCGTCGGGAACGATCGCCCGGATCAGGTCGAACAGCTTCAAGGACATGTGGCCGATGATGATGACCGCCGAGAGCATCACCGGGCTCAGCTGCGGAAAGATCACGTGACGGTAGAGCTTCCATTCGCTGCAGCCGTCGATCCGCGCGGCTTCACGCAGTTCTTCCGGGATGCCGCGGAATCCGGCCAGGAACAGGGCCATCACGTAGCCGGAGAGCTGCCAGATGGCCGGCACGGCGATGGCGGCAATGCCCCAGTTGGGATCGGACCACCAGCTGTTCTGCAGGAAGCCGAGCCCCACGCTGTCCAGCAGCCGGTTCAGGCCGGTGGCACGATCGCCGCCGGGCTCGTTGGTCTGCAGGCTCGAGAGCAGCCAGCGCCAGACCACGCCCGAGGCGATGAAGGACACCGCCATCGGGAAGAGGTAGACCGAGCGGAACAGCCCCTCGCCGGCGCCGGGCCGCTCCAGTATCCAGGCCCAGAGGAAGCCGAAGATCAGCGTGCCGGCCAGGAACACCACCGTCAGCAGGAGCAGGTTGCGCAGTGCGTGCTGGAAATCTGCGTCCCCGAACAACCGGAGGTAGTTCTCCACGCCGACGAATTCGGACGACGGTCGGGCCGTGTGCTGGTTGGTCATCGAGATGCGGACGTTTTCCGCGATCAACGCATAGACGAAGACTGCCAGCAGGATGAGGGTAGGGGCGATCAGGGCCAGCCCCGGTCCCCAGGTCTTCACTTTCTTGAACATGGACTTCTCCTAGTGCCGCCGTGCACGCCGGTATGACATGGAAAGGCGGGCGCGGTGGTGGTGCCGCGCCCGCCCTTCCGGGGCGTCCTGGCTTACTGCATGAACTTCTCGGCGATGGACGCCAAGGATTCCTGCAGGGCAGCCACGTCCTGCGGGCCGCCGAACTTGCTGACGGCGGTGCTCAGTTCGTTCAGCCAGGCCACCGGGACGGCGGCACCGTGGGCCAGCGAGGACACGATGGTGTCGGACGAGAAGTCCTCGATGGCGCTCTGCTGGTATTCGCCGAACTCGTCGGACGGCACGTCGGTGCGGGCCGGGATGGAACCCTTCGCCGCGTTGAATGCCTGCTGGCCCTCAACGCTGGAGATGGTGGTCAGCCAGGCCTCGGAACCGGCCGGGTTGGGAGCACCCTTGGGCAGCGTGAACGAATCGGCCAGGAAGTCGAAGATGCCGTCGGTGCCCGGGGTGGGGAAGTAGACGTAGTCCTCACCGGGCTTCTTGCCGTCCTGCGCGAACTTGGCTTCCGCCCAGTCGCCCATCACGTTGTAGGCTGCGGCGCCGTCCTCCACCAGCTGGGTGGCCGGACCCCAGTCGCTGAGGGTGTCCCGGTCGGAGTTGGTGTAGCTGAGGGTCTTCTTGTAGTTCTCGATGGCTTCGGTCACGTCGGGGCCGGACCAGTCGGTGGTGCCGTCCCAGAGCCCGTTGTAGCCCTCGGCGCCGAGGGTAGCGAGCAGGATGTTCTCGAACAGCTGTACCTGTGTCCAGGTGCCGGCCACGGCCAGCGGGGTCTTCCCCGTCTCCTTGATCTTGTCCATGTCCGCAAACCAGGCGTCGAGATCGGCCGGCGGACTGTTCGGATCCAGGCCGGCTTCCTCCAGCACGTCCACGTTGGCCCACACCACGTTGGCCCGATGGATATTCGACGGGA
Source organism: Arthrobacter sp. Y3221114 (assembly GCF_059092625.1). Lineage (NCBI taxonomy): Bacteria > Bacillati > Actinomycetota > Actinomycetes > Micrococcales > Micrococcaceae > Arthrobacter > Arthrobacter sp. Y3221114. Next base: position 246,308 of record NZ_JBNHHW010000006.1, on the reverse strand, counting down.
CGGAGTAGATCTTGCCCTCGACGGTCAGCCGGTCCAGCAGGTCCTGGGGGAACGCCTCGTTGAGCTGCGCGTCCTCGTAGAAGGAGGTGAGGTCCTCGAGCTGGTCGGCGGCGATGTAGTCCTGCAGCTCGGCTCCGGCATGCGCCTGGAACGAGTCCGGCGGATTGCCCGACTTCAGGTTGGCCGCCAGCACGCTCTTGGCCTGGCTGCCGGCGCCGCCGGCGACGGCTAGGTTGTCGAACTTCAGCTCCGGATACTGCTCCGTGAAGATCTCCACCAGCGCATCCAGCCCGACCTTCTCGGAACCGTCCGCCCACCAGGTGAAGACTCCTACCGACCCCGACGCTTCCTCAGGGTTGGCTTCGTCCACCGCGCTTCCGCCGCCGCACGCGGACAGGAGCAATCCCGCGGCCGCAACGCCGGCGAGCAAAGATTTGCGTCGCATAAACGCCTCCATCAATCAGCAGTCATGGCCACGGGGTCGGCAAGACCCGCACACGGATGTGTGGCTTAGTACGGAAGTTAACTCCGTCACACCGCTTGTCGTCAAGAGTTGAACACAAAGACGCTCCCCGGAGCAGCCCCGGCGGTGCTCAGGCGACGGGAAGCTCGGCCTGTTGAAGCACCAGCGTCGCGGCGCCCAAGGCCTCCGCTCGACTGCCCAAGGTGGACATCGCCAGGTCCGTGGATTCGCCCACGACCGGCACCGCATGGCGCAGCAGCCCGCGACGTACCGGGTCCAGAAGGATGCCGCCGAGGCCCGTCAGCGGGCCGCCCACCACGATGACTTCGGGATTGAGCAGGTTGCAGACGTTGGCGAGGGCGCGACCCACCGCAAGGCCGGCATCATCGATCACGCGCAAGACGGCCGGGTCACCCTCCAGGGCGATCCGGACGATGTCCTCGGTTCCGATCGGCTCGCCACGGCCGCGGCTGAGCAGGTCGATTATGGTGAAGGTGGAGGCGACCGTCTCCAGGCACCCCCGGTTGCCGCAGCGGCAGATGATGCCATGCTCGGCGACCGTGGCATGGCCGACCTCGCCCGTGACGCCTACATGGCCGTAATGGAGTTTGCCGTTGAGGACCAGGCCGGCCCCGATGCCGGATCCGATCTTCAGGAAGACCAGGTTCTGCGCGTGCTGGTAGGGGCCCCAGCTCACTTGCGCCAGCGCGCCCAAATTCGCGTCGTTGTCCACGAAGACGTCGGTGCCGAACCTTTCCTGCAGCCGGGCCAGCAGATTGATGCCCACCCATTCGGGCAGGATGGCACCGTGGATCACGGTGCCGGTCCGCCGGTCGATCGGGCCGGGTATGCCGGCGCCCACGCCGATTACGGCCCGGGGGAGGACCGAGTTTTCATCCAACAACCGCTGCGCCAGCCGGGCGGCGGTGTCGATGCCCTGCTCGGCCCCGTGGCCGAGCGGCAATTCGACGGCACCTTCGGCGAGCACCTGGTGGTCGAGGCTGACGAGTACCACGTGCACGTGCCGGCGGCCGAAATCCACTCCGACGGCAACGGCGCCTCGGCCGTTGATCATGACCGACAGGGCGCGGCGGCCGGAACTCGTGGTCGGCGCGGTGGTGACCAGTCTGTCGTCGGCCATGGCCTTGACGATGTTGGAGACCGTGGCGGTGGACAGCCCCGTCTGCCGGGACAGCTCGGCCTGCGTGAGCGGGCCGCGGGACATCAGCGCCTGCAGGACCCTCTGGCTGTTCCGCCGCCGCAAGGCGCTCTGGGACCCCGGCCGGTTCTGGGCACCGCGCGGCACAGGGCGCTGCGGGGCCTCGAGGGTGGACGGCGGATCGGCAGGCATATACAAAAGCGTGCGGCAGCGCCGAGTTGTAGTCAAGAAGTTAACGCAAACTCTCGCAAATGCGACACCCGGGGTGGGCGAGAGTGCACGGAACCGTGCCGGCGTCGCGAGCGTAGACAGGGCGCAACGCGGCCGGGATCGGCTGCGCCGCGGCCGCGGCACCCGCTGCGGCCGGCTACGCCTCGGCTGCGTCGTCGATCGCGTCGCGGTGCAAGGCGGCGAGTTCCACGTAGCGGGCGGCGTTGTCCAGCACCGACTGGTACTCGTCCTCGCTCAGCTCGCGGCGGACCTTGGCGGGGACACCGGCGACGAGCGAACGCGGGGGAATGCGCGTGCCCTCGAGGACGACGGCGCCGGCTGCCACCAGCGAACCTTCACCGACCACCGCACCGTTCATGATCGTGGCGCTCATGCCGATCAGGCAGTTGTCCTCGACCGTGCACCCGTGAATCACGGCGGCGTGGCCGACGCTGACGCCGGCACCGACGGTGCAGGGGAAGCCCGGGTCTGCGTGCAGGACCACGTTGTCCTGCAGGTTGCTGCGCTCACCGACGCGGATGGGAGCGGTGTCGCCGCGGACGCTGACGCCGTAGAAGGCACTGGAGTCGGCCGCCAGCGCGACGTCCCCGCTGAGCGTCGCCGTGGGGGCGACGAAGGCGGACGGATCGACGGCCGGCAGCATGCCGGAGATGGTGATGATGTGGGCCATCCCATCAGCCTAGCCACACCGGACGTGCTGCAGGAGTTTCGTGACGGACGTGCAGCAGTGGATCCTGCCGGTCACGGTTTGGTCAGGATGAAGAACTGGTAGTGCCGGCCGAACTCGGGCCGCTCCCACGTGGTGAAACCGGAAATCAGGCCGTGCTCGGCGAAGAGCCTGTGGACGGTTGCGTCGCTGCGGCGGCTGTAGAAGCGGTGCGGTTCGAAGTCGTCGTCGGCAACGATGCCCTCCTCGTCGTCGCCGGACCAGAGCCCGACCGCCAGCGGAGCGCCTGAGACGAGCACACGCATGGTCTCGGCGAGAACATCCGGCAGGTCCTGGTCTGGTATGTGCAGCAGCGTGCTCATGGTCCAGCCGGCCGAAAACGTTCCCCCGGCAAACGGCAACTCCCGGGCCGAACCGACCACCGCCTCCAGGTGTTTCGCCCGGGCCAGCCGGACGTTTTCCTCGGAGAGATCGACGCCGGTGTAATGGATGCCCGCGGCCTTGAAGGCGAGCCCGTCCGTGCCGGTGCCGCAGCCGATCTCCAACACGCTGTGCCGCCGGGCGGCGACCAAGGAGGCAATAAATTCCTGCCGGGCTGCGTCCCTGTGGGGATCCGTCCGGCGACGGTCGCGGTCGGGCGCCTGCCGGTCGTAAAACGACTTCAGCTCAGGCTCATGGTTGCCCATCCGACGAGAGTACGCCTTGAGCCGGGCGGGGCACAGGGGGGCACTCCGCCGTCGCGACGGACGACGGGCCGGGCGTGCGGCGCAGCCGAGCGGCGCCGGCGAGGGGAAGGCGGGCCGGGACTGGTTGAAGGCGACGTCCGACGAGCCGACGACGGCGGCCGACGAGTTGAAGACGACGGTCGACGATTGGACGACGGGCGTCCGACTAGTTGAAGACGACGGTGCGGGTGCCGTCGAGCAGCACGCGGTGTTCGGCGTGCCACTGCACAGCGCGGGCCAGAGTGCGCGCCTCCCCATCACGACCCAGCGCCACGAACTGCTCGGCGGTGTGGGCGTGGCGGACCGGAATGACTTCCTGGTCGATGATCGGGCCCTCATCCAGGTCCCCGGTGACGTAGTGCGCCGTGGCGCCGATCAGCTTCACGCCGCGGGCATGCGCCTGGTGGTACGGCCTGGCGCCCTTGAAGCTGGGCAGGAACGAGTGGTGGATGTTGATGGCCTTGCCGGCCAGTTCGGTGCAGAGTTCGTTGCTGAGCACCTGCATGTAGCGGGCCAGTACCACCAGTTCCACGTCGTGCTGCGCGGCCAGGTCCAGCAGGGCTCGTTCGGCCTGCGGTTTGGTGTCCGGGGTGACGGGGATGTGGTGGAAGGGGATGCCGTAGAACGCCGCAAGGTCGGCCAGGTCCTGGTGGTTGGAGACGATGGCGGGGATCTCGACCGGCAGCGTGCCCGAGCGCTGCAGGAACAGCAGGTGGTTCAGGCAGTGCGCCGACTTGGAGGCCATCAGCAGGGTGCGCATCTTCACGCCGTCGCGGCGCAGTTTCCAGTCCATGCCGAACTCCTCCGCGACCGGCTGCAACCGGTCGTGGAGTTCGGTGTAGGACTGGTCGGTGGCCACGGCCACCCGCATGAAGAACCGGCCCGACTGCGGGCTCCCGTACTGCTGCGAGTCGGTGATGTTTCCGCCGGCCCCGGCCAGCGCGCCGGCGACGGCATGCACGATGCCGGGGCGGTCCGGGCAGGAGAGAATCAGGGTGTAGGCGGTGGCGGCGGGAGCTTCAGTCACGAGTCCTAGGGTACCGGCTGGGGTTCGGCTTCTGCGGCAAGGTACTTGACCGCGGCCACGGCGGCCGCCCGGCCGGCGCGGGTGGCCCCGACCGTGGACGCGGATGCGCCGTAGCCGACCAGGAACAGGCGCGGCTCCTTCACGACCGAGACGCCGTCCTCACCCATCATGATCCCGCCGCCCGGTTCACGCAGCCGCAACGGCACCAGGTGGTCCAGCGATGGCCGGAATCCGGTGGCCCAGAGGATGACATCCACGTCTTCGGCCGAGCCGTCAACGAATTCGACGCCGTGCTCCGTGATGCCGGCCAGCTTTCCGCGCGAGACGAGCACGCCGTCGTCGATGCCCTTCCGGTACGTCTCGGTCAGCGGCAGCCCGGTGGCGGCGACCACGCTGAGGGTCGGCAGGCCCGCGCGGGTGCGCTCGCTGACCCGGCGCTCCACGTCGACGCCCCATTCCATGTCGAACGGGGCCGAGGTGAAGTCGGGGTCGCGGCGTGTGGACCAGACCGTGTCCGCGCCGGCCGCATCCAACTGGAGCAGGAACTGCAGCGCTGACGTCCCGCCGCCGACCACCAGGACCCTCTGCCCGCGGAATTCGTCGGCGGACCAGAAGTCCCGGGTGTGCAACTGGCGGCCGCGGAAGGTCTCCCGGCCGGGGTAGTGCGGCCAGTGCGGCTTGTCCCAGGTGCCGGTGCCGCTGATGACGGTCCGGGCCAGCCACTCGCCGCCGGTGTCGCTGCGCACCCGCAGGAAGGCACCGTCGTCGTCCACCGAAATTACGCGCACGGGGCGGTGCACCGGGAGGTGGAACCGCTGCTCGTAGGCACCGTAATAACGGCGGACGACGGCGGAGGACGGCTCCCGCGGGTCCGGAACCCCGAGCGGCAGGCCGGGAAGGTCGTGCAGGCCGTGCGCGGCGTCGAAGGTCAGCGAGGGCCAGCGGTGGCGCCAGGCGCCGCCCGGGCCGTCGTTGGCGTCGAGGACCACGAAGTCCCGGTCGGGGACCAGTCCGCGGCGGGCCAGCTGGTAGGCGGCGCTCAGCCCGGCCTGGCCTGCGCCGATCACCACCGCCTGCAGCGGCCGTTGCCCGGTGCCTATTGCCTGGTCCGTCACGATGAGCTCCTCCGATTGTTGACGCTTCAACATCTATCCGGTGCAACGATGGCCGGGAGCCGGGTATTCCGCTGCCTGCCGCGGGGAGAGGGTTGCGGGCCGGCAGGAGCGTGGGGCGGGGCCGGCGAGAAGGTGTGGCCTGCCGGTGAGAGCATGGGGCGGGCGGAAGTCGTGGCAACCGGCGGGAGCGCGGCGGGACGGCGGAGAGTCTGACGGACCGGCGAAAGCGTGTGGCGGGCCGGCGGGAGAGTATCGCGTGCCGGATCCACCCGAATGCCGCGGAGGCGTTTTCTGCGGATCACGATGGGTCTAGGGTGGCAGCAGCGACGACGGAAGGTCCGGGCCATGACGCATCTGGAACGGGAGAAAACCCTGCGTGGTGCCGGGCGCGTGCTGCTCGCAGCCGCCCTCTTGGCGGGCCTGGCCGGCTGCACCGGCGAGAGCGGCGGGGAGCCAGCCGGGACCGGCGACGCGGAGCCGGCCGCGACCGGCGGTGAGACCACGCCGGCGCAGGGCGGCGAGGTAGGACAGCCCGGGGGAGCGCAGCCTACAGGCGGCATTCCTCAGATCGTGGAGAACGTGCAGCTGTCCGTGGTGACGGTTTTTACCGACAACGGCCTGGGCAGCGGCGTGGTCTATTCCGAAGACGGGCTGATTTTGACCAATGAACATGTGGTCGGCGAGAGCACCAACGTGGAGGTTGGCTTCGCCGACGGGCAACGCAGCCCCGGGGAGGTTCTGGCGACGGATCCTGTGTCCGACCTGGCGTTGGTGCGGACCGAGCGCGACGGGCTCCCGGCCGCCGAATTCAACACCTCGCTGCCGACGATCGGCGAACTTGCCGTGGTGATAGGTTCGCCGCTGGGCTTCGAGAATACTGCCACCGCGGGCATCATCTCCGGCCTGCACCGTTCCATCCCGGGCTCCGCCTCGTCGAGCCTGGCGCTGGTGGACCTGATCCAGACCGACGCGCCGATCAGCCCCGGCAACTCGGGCGGCGCCGTCGTCAATGCGCGGAGCCAGGTGGTGGGCATAAGCGAGGCCTACATCCCGCCGGAGGCTGGCGGGGTGTCGCTCGGTTTCGCCATCCCCGCCGCCACTGCCCGGGAAGTTGCCGAGGAACTGCTGGAAGACGGAACCGCCGACCACGCTTTTATGGGTCTGACTCCCGCCAGCATCACGGCGGCGATCGCCGAGCAGCTTGGAGTGCCCCAGGCGGAGGGTGTCCTGGCGCTGTCCGTGGGCGACGGCGGCCCGGCCGACGAGGCGGGAATCCGCGCCGGCGATGTGCTGCTGAGCGTGGACGGCGAGGCGCTGGCGGCGGCCGAGGACCTGCTGGCCGCCGTCCGCCAGCATAATCCGGGCGATACGGTCAGCGTGGAAGTGCGGCGCGACGGCGAAACCCGGACCGTGCAGGTCGCGCTCTCGGACCGGCCGGTGGGGTGACCGGCTGCTAGTATTGGCTCGCCGCGACTGGCGTTAGGTGGGACACCACCAGGAAGTGGCAGCAGGACCGGGGACCGTTGGTTACCGCTCCTGCATGTACCGACCACGGTTCGCACGCCTGGGACGTGAGGTCACCTTCGGGCCGGAGTGTGTCCGGGGCAGGTCATGCGCCATGCGTGCGGGTGCCTGCAGCCGGTAATCTGGCCTGTAGCAGTGAGATAAGCCCCACCACCCAGGAGATTCTCCCTTGACTTCTACGCCCTCCGTGACCGATCTGCCGTTGTCCCAGGTGGATCCTGAAATCGCCGCCGTGATCGACGCCGAACTCGGCCGCCAGCGCGACACCCTCGAAATGATCGCCTCAGAGAACTTCGCGCCGCGTTCGGTGCTTGAAGTCCAGGGCTCGGTCCTGACCAACAAATACGCCGAGGGGTACCCGGGACGCCGCTACTACGGCGGCTGCGAGCACGTAGACGTCGCCGAAAACCTGGCCATCGAGCGGGCCAAGTCGCTTTTCGGCGCGGAATTCGCCAACGTGCAGCCGCACGCCGGCGCCCAGGCCAACGCGGCCGCCCTCTCCGCACTGATCCAGCCGGGCGACAAGATGATGGGCCTGTCCCTGGCGCACGGCGGCCACCTCACGCACGGGATGAAGCTGAACTTCTCCGGCAAGCTCTATCAGGTCGCCGCCTACGAGGTCGACCCGAAGACCTTCCGGGTGGACATGGACAAGGTCCGCGAGCAGGCGCTGGCCGAGCGCCCGAACGTGCTGGTGGCCGGCTGGTCCGCGTACCCCCGCCAGCTGGACTTCGAAGCGTTCCGTTCCATCGCCGACGAGGTCGGGGCCTACCTCTGGACCGACATGGCACACTTCGCCGGGCTGGTTGCCGCCGGCCTGCATCCGAACCCGGTGCCGCACTCGGACATTGTCACCTCCACGGTCCACAAGACCCTCTCCGGCCCTCGCTCCGGCGTGATCCTGGGCAAGGAAGCCTTCGCCAAGAAGGTCAACTCGGCCGTGTTCCCGGGCCAGCAGGGCGGGCCGCTGATGCATGTGGTTGCTGCCAAGGCCGTGGCCTTCAAGATTGCCGCCGGCGAGGAATTCAAGCAGCGCCAGGAGCGCGTGCTCGAAGGTGCCCGGATCCTGGCCGAGCGTTTGGCCGCCGCCGATGTGGCCGAGGCCGGCGTGTCCGTGCTGACCGGCGGCACCGATGTCCACCTGGTCTTGGTGGACCTGCGCAATTCCGAGCTGGACGGCAAGCAGGCCGAAGACCTGCTCCACGAGGCGGGTATCACAGTCAACCGCAACGCCGTGCCGTTCGACCCGCGCCCGCCGATGGTCACGTCAGGGCTGCGCATCGGCACTCCGGCGCTGGCCACCCGCGGTTTCGGGGCTGCCGAATTCACCGAGGTCGCAGACATCATCGCCACCGCGCTCAAGGGCGGCGCCGATACTGCCGCCTTGCGGGCCCGCGTGAAGAAGCTCGCCGACGACTTCCCGCTCTACCCCGGCCACGAGGAGTGGTGACATGACCCTCAACTCGACCCCGCCGGCCGCCCGCGTTTTGGACGGCACGGCCACCGCGGCGCAGATCAAGACCGAGCTCACGGAACGGGTATCGGCGCTCAAGGCCAGGGGCATCGTGCCCGGCCTGGGTACCGTGCTGGTCGGTGAGGACCCGGGCAGTAAATGGTATGTCGGCGGCAAGCACAAAGACTGCGCCGAAGTGGGCATCGAGTCGATCCGGCGTGACCTGCCTGATTCCGTCTCGCAGGAGGAACTCGAAGCGGTCCTCGACGAGCTCAACTCCGACCCAACCTGCACCGGTTACATTGTGCAGCTGCCGCTGCCCAAGCACATCGACACCAACCGCATCCTGGAGAAGATCGACCCGGCCAAGGACGCCGACGGCCTGCATCCGATGAACCTGGGCCGGCTGGTGCTCAACGTGGGCGAGCCGCTGGACTCGCCGCTGCCCTGCACCCCGCACGGCTGTGTGGAGCTGCTGCTGCGCCACGACATCGAGCTAGCGGGCAAACGCGTGCTCGTCGTCGGCCGTGGCGTCACCGTAGGGCGGCCCCTGGGCCTGCTGCTGACCCGCAAGGAGATCAACGCCACCGTGACCCTCGCCCACACCGGGACGTTGGACCTCGCAGCGGAACTGCGCGAGGCCGACGTCGTGATTGCCGCCGCGGGGATGCCGCACATGATTAAGGCCTCCGACCTCAAGCCGGGCGCCGTCGTGCTGGACGTTGGCGTCAGCCGCGTCGAGGACGAGGACGGCAAGGCCCGGGTGACCGGCGACGTGGAGCCCGAGGCCCGCAACGTGGCCAGCTGGCTCTCGCCCAATCCCGGCGGCGTCGGTCCGATGACGCGTGCCATGCTGCTGGCCAACGTCGTGGGAGCCGCCGAGCGCCAAGCCGGCTGAACCATGTGCTGAGCGTCAAGAGGGCGGTGTCCGGATCCCGGAGGCCGCCCTCTTGTCGTTTCCGGCCTCCTTGCTTGGTTCTGGCTGGCCTCGTCCTGAGGCCAACATGGCCGGCCACCGAAACCGAACCGGCGGCAACTTTGGCGACAATCGACCGGCGGAAAGTTGCAGCGACACGCCGACGTTCGCTGCAGCTTTTCTCCACTCGATACACCTGTGAATAACTTCCGCCCGGAAATGGGCCGGCTGTAGATAATGTCCGGATGGACCCAGCGCCTCGATCCGGACCCGAACAGCGCCTGCCACGGCTGAGGCCGCTCCCGCCACACCTGCAGGCCTCCGCCCTCACGATCGAGGACGGCGTGAGATCGGGGCTGAGCAAGAGCCAGTTGCGTCATCACCGCTTCATCCGGATAAGCCGAGGCATCTGCGCCGTCCAACCGGCAGGCCTCGACCTCGCAGCCCGAGTGCGGCCGTTCACGCGGGTCAGCGATTCCAGCGCTGCCTCACATGACACCGCGGCACGCCTGTGGGGATTTCCCGACCCTGCAGCCCCCGGCTTCGATCGGCGGTTTCATATCTCGCGCCCGAGCGCCGGCGCACGGATGCAACGCCCCGGCGTGGTGGGTCACCGATCCCGACTCGTTCCGGATGAAGTGGTCTACGTGGATGGGCTATGCGTCACGACGCGCACGCGGACATGGCTGGACTTGGCGGAGGCCCTCGATCTGGATGACTTGGTGGTGATAGCCGACTACCTCCTCCGCATTCCGCGGCCGGAGTTCGAAGGGCGCTTGGCCCCATTCACCACCCGGGAGGAACTTCAGGCCATGCTGAGCCGCCATCCGGGAAAGCGGGGGCTGCGCAAGGCTCGTGCTGCCTTGACCTTGGCCAGGGTCGGAGCGGACTCTCCGCCCGAAACCAGGCTGCGGCTCGCCATGCTGAGCGCGGGATTGCCGGAACCCGAGGTGAACAAGCCGATCAGGGACGACGACGGCGCCATGCTGCACAGCCCCGACCTGTCCCTGCCTGAATACCGGATCGCCATTGAATACGAGGGCGAAGGCCACGGTGAGGCACAGCAAATCGCGCGAGACATTGAGCGGGCGGAACGGGCCCGGTCAGCAGACTGGGACGAAGTCCGGATCTCCAGACGGCACATGGCCAACGGCGCAGAGCGTGCGATCGAAAAAATCACCGCGGCACTGCAGCAACGTGGATGGTCCGGGGAGCAGGCTGCCTGAGCTCACAACAAAGACGAACACGACCGAGGCGGGTGTCCTGCCGGAATTGCTCCGGCAGGACACCCGCCTCGGTATTGAGTCAGCTGGCGTTACTCCAGCACAGCATGGCTGGCTTAGACGCCGACCTTGACCGCGTCATCGGTGGAGACACCGCGGCGCTTATCGAAGATGGTGGCGCCGACTTCCTGCTCGGCCTGGTTGTTGATCGACAGATCGATCCCCGGGCGGTCGCGCAGGATCAGCACGGCGACGATGGAGATGATCGTCATGCCGAACAGGTACGCCGAGACGGAGCTGCTGGTGCCGGTGGAATTGATCAGTGCCTGGGCGATGGTCGGAGCGAACGCGCCGCCCAGAATCGCGCCCAGTGCGTAGGCAATCGAGACACCCGAGTAGCGCACCGAGGCCGGGAAGATCTCGCTGTACCAGGCCGCCTGCGGACCATAGCTCAGGCCCAGGCCGACGCTGAAGATTGCCAACGCGAAGTACAGCATCCCCAGCGAGCCGGTGTCGATCAGCCAGAACAGCGGGAAGACCGTCAGCAGCTGGGCGCCGAAACCAATCAGGTAGGTGCGCTTGCGGCCGATCTTGTCGGCAAGGATGCCGGCCAGGGCGGTGAAGATGAACCACATGGCCGAGGCGAACGTGATGGCCAGCAGCACGTCGGTGCGCTCCATGCCCACGGCGTCGCTGGTGGCGTAGCTGGGGATGAACCCGCCGGTCGCCATGTAGCCGGCGGCGTTGTTGCCGGCGAAGACCAGTGCGGCCAGGATGACCAGCAGCCAGTGCTTGCGGAACAGCTCGACGATGGGGACCTTCTGCTGCTGTTTCTTGTCGGCGATTTCCTTGAACACCGGGGACTCGTCCACCGAGCGGCGAACCATGTAGCCGACGGCGATCAACACGACGCTGAGCAGGAACGGAACGCGCCAGCCCCATTCAAGGAAGGCCTCGCCGGGGGAGATCACGCCGGTCATCAGAGTCATGACGCCCGAAGCGAGCAGCATGCCCAGCGGAACACCCAGCTGGGGGAAGGAACCTGCGCGGCCGCGGCGGTCACGCGGGGCGTGCTCCACGGCCATCAGGACGGCTCCGCCCCATTCACCGCCGGCGGAGATGCCCTGCAGGATGCGCAGCGAGAGCAGCAGCACCGGGGCCAGGATTCCGGCCGTCTCATAGGTGGGCAGGACGCCGATCAGGGTCGTCGCTGCGCCCATCATCATCAGCGTGATGACCAGCATGGCGCGGCGGCCGAGCTTGTCGCCGTAGTGGCCGGCCAGGAAGGCGCCCAGCGGCCGGAACAGGAAGCTGATGCCAACGGAGGCGAAGGCAAGGAGCAGCCCGATGGATTCGCCGGCCGGCTCGAAGAACAGGTGCGCGAAGACCAGGCCCGCGGCCGTGGCGTAGATGAAGAAGTCGTACCACTCGATGGTGGTGCCGATGATGGTGGCAAACGCGACGCGACGCTGGTTCGCGGCGGACGATTGCCCGGAAACTGTAGTGCTCATAGTTGTCCTCTTGGGTCGGTCACGTCGAGGAGGCCGGCGTGACCAGATGGGTGGAGCTAAGGCGGGCGGGAACGACGAGGCCGGGTTGTGCGGTCCGGGTCGTATGGTTCCGCCACCGGGTCTGCTCAGCAGGCCCGGCGATGCCCGCCGGTTGGGATCAGCCACCGTTCGGGGCAGAACGTTGAACGTGAAAACCATTGTGACACGGCTCGCAATCGTCGGTAAACTTCAGATAACCAACGAACTTCTTTGATTGGACTGAAGTATTGTGGTCGACTACACCCTGCGCCAGCTGCAACTCTTCGCGGCCCTCCCGGACCATCCGACGTTAAGCTCGGCAGCCGCCAGCCTGAACATTTCGGAATCCGCGCTCTCGCAGGCCATCACGGCCCTGGAGCGGGCCGCCGGGGAACAGCTCTGCGTCCGGCGAAAGGCGCGCGGCCTCCAACTGACACCGTCGGGTCAGTTCTTCGCGCAACGGGCGCGACTGCTGCTGCGCGATGCGGAAGCGCTGATCAACGACCTGTCAGGCGCAGCCGGCGAGCTCAAGGGACCCGTGCGCTTGGGGTGCTTCGCGAGCTTCGCCAGCACCGTCCTGCCCTCCGTGCTCGACCGGCTGCCGGAACAGTACCCCGGCATCAGCGTGGACGTCACGGTCGGGTCCCATAACGAACTGTTGCCTGCACTGGACGCCGGGTTGCTGGATTTGGCCATGGTCTACGACATGGAACTGCCGGCCGGGTACAGCCAGCGCGCCATCTACAAGACCGAGCTGCAGGCGGTGCTGCCGCCGGAGCATCCCCTGGCCGCCCAGCCGACAGTGGACCTGGCCGATCTCGCCAGCGAACCCCTCATCATGTATGAGTCGAGTCCGAGCACGGCCAACACGTATCGCGTCTTCGCCGACCGCGGCCTGCGCCCGCACATCGTCGCGTCCATGCCGCAGGTTGTGCTGGTGCAGGCACTGGTCGGCCGGGGAATCGGCTACGCGCTGCTGATGTCGCGGCCCGACGCCCCGGCCGTGACCGTCGAAGGCCGGCCGGTCGCCGTGCGGCCGCTGTCACCGCCCGCTTCGCAGACCACGATGTGTGCGATCTGGCCGGACACCATGGTGCTCAGTCCCAGGGCCGAGGCGGTGCTGGGCCACGCGGTGCAGGCGCTGGGCAGCGGCGGAGCCACCTGACCCGCCGCTGCCTGCCGGACCGGCCGTACAGCTAGAGTGCGGCCGGCTGCAGCTTGGAGTAGGCCTTGAGGTCGAAGCCGGGGTCGGCGGCTTGTTCGGGGGTGAGGGTGGCGCCGGCGGCGAGGAGGCGGCGGGCGGCCATGTGGTCGGCGGGCTGGTTGACGGATTCGACGGCGGCGAGGGTGCCGTTGCGGAAGCAGAAGACGGAGAACTTTTCGTCGGCGGGGTCGCCGCGGAGCACGACGTCGTCGCCGGGAGCAACCAGGCCGGCGATCTGCAGGCGCAGCGGCCCCTGGTTAGACCAGAACCAGGGTAGATCCGCGTAGCCGCCGGGCCCGGCGCCGAGGATGGCGCGGGCGGCGTGCCGGGCCTGGTCGGTGGCGTTCTGCACGGATTCGAGCCGGGTGCGGGCGCCGGCGTGGGCGTTGGGGAAGGACGCGCAATCGCCGATGGCGTAGATGTCCGGGTCGGAGGTGCACAGGGTGGCGTCCACGCTGATGCCGTTGTCCACCTCGAGTCCGGCGGACGAAGCTAGTTCGGTGCGCGGAACGACGCCGACACCAACCAGGACCAGGTCGGCCGGGTAGCGCCCGCCCGTGGTGCTGGCCGCCGCGGTGACGTGCCCGTCGTCGTCGCCGTCGAAGGAGGCGATGCCTTCGCCCAGGCGCAGGTCCACGCCGAGGCGCCGGTGGGCGGCGGCAAAGAACGCGCTCATCGTGGGGGTCAGGGCACGGCCCATGGGACGGTCGGCGTACTCGAGGACGGTGACGTCCAACCCGCGGGCGCGCGCGGCGGCGGCGAACTCCAGGCCGATGAATCCGGCACCGATGACGACGACGGAGCCCGCCGCATCGAGGCGGGCCTGCAGTGCCTCGGCTTCGGCGAGGGTGCGCAGGCCGTGGATGCCTGCCAGGCCGGCCCCGGGCACGCTCAGTTCCCTGTTGGCGGCCCCGGTGGCCAGCACCAGCTTCGTATATGACAGGGTGGCGCCGTCATCGAGGGTGACGGTCTTGGCCGCCCGGTCGATCGAGGTGGCGCGTACGCCCAGGCGGGAGTCGACGTCGTGCGTGGTGAAGAATTTCTCCGGGCGCAGCGGGAGCGAGACCGGGGTCTTCCCGGCGGCCAGGTAGTCCTTGGACAGCGGGGGCCGCTGGTAGGGGTGGTGCCGCTCGTCGCCGAGCAGGGTGATGGCACCGGTGTAGCCTTCCTTACGCAGCGAATCCACCAGCTGGATGCCGGCCTGGCCGTTGCCAACAATGACGATGTTTTCCGGGCTGTTCATGGAGTGCCTTTCGGTACGGGACGTGCAGCCGGGCGCAAACGGCTCGGTTAAACCTGCTCGTCGGGGAGGTCGACTTCGAGTTCGTCGAAGTGGTCGCCGGCGGTGAGTTGGCAGCCCAGGCGGCTGCGGCCTGCGTCGCGGGGAGACGCGGTGGATTCGAGCATTTCTTCTTCGGCGGAGCCGAGCCCGGCGGCCGGAATTCGCCGTGGCGGCTTCGGTCAGCATTGCTTGCGGTTCGCTCAGACCGGCCGCCGGCCGCACCCCACTGACGTGGCTGGGGCGGCCGCCGCCTGCGGGACGCTCAGATTTGGTCGTCGGGGACGTCGACTTCGATCTGCTCGAGGCCGTCGCCGACCGTGATCTGGCAGCCGAGCCGGCTGCGCGTGTCGTCGCGGGGGCCTGCGGTGCAGTCGAGCATTTCGTCTTCGTCGTCGCCGATCTCTGGCAGGCCGTCGAGGTATTCGGGGCGGACGTAGACGTGGCAGGTGGCGCACATGGCCTGGCCGCCGCATTCGCCGACGATGCCGGCGACGCCGTTGGTGACGGCGGCGCGCATCAGGGAGGTGCCGGGGTCGACGTCGAGCACGTCCACGTTGCCGTCGGAGTGGTGGAAGCTGATCTTTGCCATGGGGAATCGTCCTTGCTGTAGGCGTTGGTTTGGGGGAGTCGCGGGAGGGGCGCCGGGCGGGCCTTTATCCCCAGAGCACCGGGAATTTGGTCATGCCGCGGAAGACCCAGCCGGCGTCGACCGGAGGGTTGTCCGGATCCAGGCGGAGGTTGGGCAGTTCGCGGAAAACCTGAGGCATGGCGATCTGCGCCACCGAAGCGCGTGCTACCCAGGCGCCGGCGCAGAAGTGGTTGCCGCCGCCGAAAGCCAGGTGCGGTTTCTTCTCCCGGTTGATGTTGAAGGATTCGGGGTCCTCGAACACCGCCGGGTCACGGTTGGCTGCGCCGACGACGATGCCCAGCCGGGCGCCGGCCGGCAGCTGCATGCCCTCCACGACGGTGTCACGGGTGACTTCCCGCGGGTACATGCCGATGGGTGCCACCCAGCGCACGGATTCCTCGAAGGCGCGCGCGTACAGGGAATCGTCCGCCAGCACCTGGGCCAACTGGTCCGGATTGGCCAGCAGCGCCCACACGGTGGTGCCCAGGACGTCGCGCGGTTCGTTCAGGCCGCCGCCGATGGTCATCTTCATGTTCGCCCGGATGGCCTCGAGCGGGATCGGCATGGAGGTGAGGCCGGACAGCAGGCTGGAATCCGGATTCTTGCGCAGGTAGGGCAAAATCTCATCGATCGCGTCGTCGACCTCGTTGTACGACTTTTCCGACTTGCTCCAGACATCCGGGTCGTCGGCGTAGTTGCCGGTGCCGTCGATCATCGTCTGCGACCAACGCTGCAGGTCTTCCTGCGTGGCATTGTGGAAACCCATGATCAGCCGCAGGTTTTCCGCAGCGTAGGGAGCGGCGTACTCCCAGACGAAGTCGGCGCCCGGGCCCGCCGCCTTCAGGTGCGCCAGGTACTTGTCGCTGTTGGCCTTGAAAATGGCGTTCCAGTGCTCCTTGATGGCTTTGGGCCGCAGCACATTGCCGTAGGATTTCCGGTCCACGTCGTGCTCCGGGTCGTCCTTGCGCAGCATCGAGTGGCCCATGGCCCGCTTCATGAGCGAATTGGTCTCATCGGCGGAAAAACGCTCCTGGTCCTGCTCGATCACGTGGCAGGCCTGGTAGCTGGTGACCATGTACCGGTTGACCGCGGGAACCCAGTGCACCGGTGCTTCGGCACGCAGCTGTTGATAGATCGGATACGGGTTCCGATAGAGATCCGGGATGGTGACCCAATCCGCGGTGGGAACCGGGCGGGCTTCGGTAGCGGCGGTCATACTCGCTCTCCTCGTCGTGGGTGGTCCGGGGACGGTGTCCCGGATCCTTGCCGGCGGCTTCGCACCCTTACCGGGCGTGAGGTTTGTCTCCTCAAAGTGTGACAGCAGACATATCCGCCGGTAAAGTTCATAATTAGTGGAAATATCCCCCGAAAAACTTTGATTCAGTGTCACACGGCAGGAGGGGCTAATGGTCCGGTACACGCTGCGGCAATTGGGCTACTTCGTAGCAGTGGCCGACGCCGGCACCATCGCGGCCGCCGCCGACGAGCTCCATGTCTCGCAGACTGCAGTGGCTGCGGCCGTGAAGGAACTGGAACGGATCTTTGGCACTCAGCTGACGGTCCGCCGCAAGGCCCACGGCGTCAGCCTCACGCCGGCAGGCCGGCAACTGCATGCCCGTGCGGCGGCCTTCCTGCGCGAAGCCGAGGAGCTGGAGCTAAGCACCAGCAGCGGCGGGGGAGAGCTGGCCGGTCCGCTGGTGGTGGGCTGCTACCTGACCCTGGCGCCGACCGTCCTGCCCGAGCTGTTGGAGCGCTTTGCCGCCGAGCACCCGAAGGTGCAGCTGGACTTCGTCGAAGGAACCCAGGATGCCGTGCAGGACAAGCTGTTCGCCGGCGAGCTGGACCTGGCCATCGTCTACGACATGGATCTGCGGCCCGGGCTGGAGTCGGTGCAGCTCGACGCCATGCATGCCTACGCGCTGTTGCCGGCCGGCCATCGGTTGGCCGGCCGGGAAGCCGTAAGCCTGGCCGAGTTAGCCGAGGAGCCGATGATCCTGCTTGATGCCCCGCCGAGCAGCCATCACACGATGTCGGTGTTCCGCGATGCTTCCGTGGTGCCGAGAATCCGGTACCGCACCACCGACTTCGAACTGACCCGCTCGCTCGTCGGGCGCGGCATCGGCTACTCGGTTCTGGTGCAGCGCCCGTCCGGCGATGCCACGTATGAGGGCCGGAGCTTCACCGCGTTGCCGATCGAACCGGCAGTCCGCCCCGTCGGCGTGAAGATCGTCTGGCCCGAAGGGATCAGGCTGACCGACCGGGCTGCCGAGATGGTCCGGTATGCGGTCGAGGCTCATGCGCCCCGCAATGGTGAGTCCGGCCGCTGAATGCACCCCGCACCGCCGCCGCTCAACGGGCGGCGGCTCATGCGGCTCCGCCGGCCAGCGGCTCCCTCGACGGCGGCCACCCCGGCACCCGTCGACAGCGGCCCGACCGGCCGTAATTTCCGCAGCTATGGACACCAAGTGCTGCTTCCAGCCGGGACACGGAATAGGAGACCCCGATTGGCTTTCCTCAATCGCTGATGTGATCTAGGCTATAGCAGTGCCTCAAACATCCCTTTCACACCGGTTGCCTCAGCAAACGTCCGCAGCCGTCATCTCCGCCCGGAACGTCGTGAAGACCTACGGCGATTTCAACGCCGTTGACGGCATCTCCTTCGAAGTCCCGGCGGGGGAGTCGTTCGGGCTGCTCGGCCCCAACGGTGCGGGCAAGTCCACGACCATGCGGATGATCGGCGGCGTCTCGCAGCGGACGTCCGGCGATCTGAGCATCATGGGCCTGGACCCAGACCGACACGGGCCGGAGGTGCGGGCCCATCTGGGCGTCGTGCCGCAGCAGGACAACCTCGACGAGGAACTGAAGGTCCGCGACAACCTGATCGTCTACGGCCGCTACTTCGGCCTGCCGTACTCCTACCTGCGGCCCAAGGCGGACGAGCTGCTGGAGTTCGCGCAGCTGACGGACAAGGCCAAGGCGAAGGTCGACGCCCTTTCGGGCGGTATGAAACGGCGGCTCACCATCGCCCGTTCGCTGATGAACGACCCGAAGGTGCTGCTGCTCGACGAGCCCACCACCGGGCTCGATCCGCAAGCGCGCCACATCCTGTGGGACCGCCTCTTCCGGCTCAAGGAAGCGGGGGTGACCCTGATCCTGACCACCCACTACATGGACGAGGCCGAGCAGCTGTGCGACCGCCTGATCGTGGTGGACAAGGGCAAGATCATGGCGGAAGGGTCACCGGCCGCCCTGATCCGCGAACATTCCACCCGCGAGGTCCTGGAGCTTCGGTTCGGTTCCGAGCGGAATACCACCGTGGCGCCGGAGCTGGCCGGCATCGGGGAGCGGCTTGAAACGCTGCCGGACCGTGTCCTGGTCTATGCCGACGACGGCGAGGCGGCGCTCGAGCAGGTGTCCAACCGCGGCCTGCGCCCGATCACGTCCCTGGTACGGCGCTCCAGCCTGGAGGACGTCTTCCTCCGGTTGACCGGCAGGAGCCTCATTGACTGAGCAACAGCCCACGCAGGTGCCGGGCGGGCAGGACAAGGAGATCGCCGCGCGCCCGGCCGAAGTACCACCGGCGCGCGCGGCCAAAGAGTCCGGGGGAGCCGGAGCCGCTCCAGCCCCCGCGCCGGACGCAGCGGCCCCCGCGGGCGCGGTCGATACGCGCGCCCCGGAGCAGTTGTCGCTGCGCGAAGTCGATGCCCTGACACGGCCCGTCACCGGCCTGCGCTCGCCGCTGACCCCGCTGCAGTCGGCCGAACGCGCCCGGAGCTTCGGCTCGGTCTATTTTCTGGAGCATTGGCTGCGGCAGTTGCGCGGCTACGGCTGGACGGTGCTGATGACGGCGGTAGGCACGCCGCTGGTTTACCTGTTTGCCATGGGTGTCGGGCTCGCCACGTTGGTGGACGCCAACACCAACGCCTCGCTCGACGCCGGAAACGGCCAGTCCGTGCCGTACCTGGTCTTCGTGGCGCCTGCCCTCCTGGCGACCGCCGCGATCATGGTGGCCAGCGAAGAGAACACGTACTCGGTGATGTCGGGGTTCCGATGGCGCAAGACGTACTACGGCCCCAACGCCTCGCCGCTGCAGAGCCACCAGCTGGTTAACGGGCACTCGATGGGCGTGCTGGCCAGACTGCTGCTGACCACCGGGTTGTATTTCCTCTGCCTGGTCATCTTCGGCGCGGTGACCGAGGCCACCGCCGGGCTGATGGTCATCACGGCGGCCCTGGGCGGGATGGCCTTCGGACTGCCGCTGATGGCGTACTCGGCCAGCATCGAAGAAGACCGCGGTCAATTCGCGCTGGTGCAGCGGTTCATCGTGATGCCGCTGTTCCTCTTCTCCGGCACGTTCTTCCCGCTGGAGGCCATGCCGCTGCTGGTCCGCTGGATCGGCTGGATCTCGCCCCTGTGGCATTCGACGGAACTGGGCAGGGTGCTCAGCTACGGCTATGTTGAACCGGCCTGGCTGACCGTGCTGCATGTCGCCTACCTGGCCGCCCTCTGCGCGGCCGGCTGGCTCCTCGCGCGCCGAATCTATATCAGGAGGCTGGGCAAATGAGCCAGCACGTTCTCCCGCATGCGCCGCGGCTCGAGCCGACGCGCCGCCCGTTAGGCTCCCTCTATGCCGGCAACGTCCGCGCGGTCTTCGCACGCGGCGTCAAAGCCATTTGGGGAACCAACTGGGCGATCATGGTCAGTGGCTTCGTCGAGCCGGTCCTCTACCTGGTGGCGATGGGCATCGGCTTGGGCTCGCTGATCGGCACCATCAGCGGCCCCGGCGGAACCGAAATCGGTTATGCGAACTACATTGCGCCGGCGCTGCTGGCCGTCTCGGCGATGAACGGCGCGGTGTATGACTCCACTTGGAACGTCTTTTTCAAACTGAACTTCGCCAAGCTCTACGAAGGCATGTTGTACACGTCCCTGGGACCGCTGGACGTGGCGCTCGGCGAAATCCTGCTGGCGCTGATGCGGGGAGCGCTCTACGCCACCGGCTTCACCGCGGTGATGGGCGCCATGGGGCTGATCACCTCGCCCTGGGCGCTGCTGATGATCCCCGCAGCCGTGGTGGTCGCCTTCGGCTTCGCAGCGTTCGGCATGGCGATCACCAGCTACATGAAAACGTTCCAGCAGATGGACTGGATCAACTTCATCATGCTGCCGATGTTCCTGTTCTCCGCGACTTTCTACCCGCTCAGCGTCTACCCGGAGCCGATCCAGTGGCTGATCCAGGCCTTTCCGCTCTGGCACGGCGTGGAACTGCTGCGCCAGCTCAGCGTCGGCGCCTTCACCGCCGCCACGTGGATCCACGTCCTGTACTTCCTGGTCATGATCGTGCTCGGGCTGATCTTGACCACCGGCAGGCTGCGCAAGCTCTTCCTGAACTGATCGCGGACCGACGTGTGCCGGGCCGGGGGCGCGCCTGCCGGGGTTGCCACGCGCTGATGTGGCGTCAATGATGGAACGACCGTCCAAGGCCTTGAACCTACGAAGGAGCTGGCACATGATCGGCAAGTGGCAGGCACTGGTGATCGATTGTCCGGACAGCGACGCCCTGGCCACTTTCTACGAGGAGCTGCTGGGCATGATCCGGGTCCAACAGGACGACGACGGCTGGATCAGCATCGGGGACGCCCCGGACCGGCCGGCCATCGCCTTCCAACAGGTCCACGATTACGAACCACCCCAGTGGCCGGGCCAGGAACATCCCCAGCAGATGCATGTGGACGTCAGGGTCAGGGATTTGGACATCGCCGAGGGGCTGGTGCTCCAGCTTGGAGCCACCAGCATGGACTCGGGCAGCGAGACCTTCAGGGTGTACCTGGACCCGGCCGGCCACCCCTTCTGCCTGGTGCAGTGGTAGCGCGCTGAGCCGTGGGCGGACACGGCGCGCGGGAGCGCATGGATTTGAGAGAATAGGCCCATGCGATCAATTGGTCCCGAGTCTACTTCCGTTTCGTCCGCCGCCCGCCAGCTGCCCTTCAAGGCCGGCAACATCAGCCTGGCCGTGCTGGTGCTTGTCTTCCTGGTCGCGGTGATCTTTGCCGCCAATGAGAACGACGTCATCGGCTGGATCGTCGTCGCCGTATCGCTGGCATGGCTGGCCCTGGCCGCCTTCGTGGTGTTCAGCGTCCGCGGTGCCACGCGCAAGGCGAAGGAGAAGCTGGCCAATGTGCAGGCCGACTACGCCGGGCGGGTCAACCCCGCGCCGGGCGGCGGAACCGCCGTCGTCGAGGAAGAAATTTCCAGGGCGAATGCCGTGCGGGACGAAAAGCTGGACCACAGCTTCAAGATCATCCAGGTGCAGGCCAAAGTGATCCGCGACTACCGCGGCAAAGACGAGGGCATGGTCGACCGGGCGCTGGAGACGGTAGAGATCACCGCCCACAACGGCCGCGGCATGATCCGCAAGGAAGACGGCGGCGAAACCGTCAGCGGCACAGTTGTTGGCTGAACTGAAGGGTTGGGTAAGGTAGTCGGGTGACTTTGGCAACCGTTTCCACCGCACCGACCACCTCCCGCGACGCAGCAGGCGGACTGATCCAGGCAGGCAAGACCCTGCGCATCGCCAGCGTCAACGTCAACGGCATCCGCGCCGCCTACAAGCGCGGCATGGCCGAGTGGCTGGCGGTCCGGGACGTGGACATCCTGTGCCTGCAGGAGGTGCGGGCGCCGGACGCCGTCGTACGCGAGCTGCTGGGCAGCGACTGGCACATCCTCCATGCCGAAGCGGAGGCCAAGGGGCGCGCCGGTGTTGCCATCGCTTCCCGTGTTGAGCCGACGGCCACCCGCAGCCACATAGGCGATGAATACTTTCTCTCCGCCGGCCGCTGGGTGGAGGCCGACTTTGCGGTGGACGGCGCCGACGGCGAAAAGACCCTGACCGTGGTGAGCGCCTACGTCCATTCAGGCGAGGTGGATACCCCCAAGCAAGTGGACAAGTACCGTTTCCTGGATGCCATGTGCCGCCGGCTGCCGCAGTTGAGGGCCGAGCGGGACTACGCGCTGGTCGTCGGCGACCTGAACGTGGGCCATACCGAGCTGGACATCAAGAACTGGAAGGGCAACGTCAAGCGCGCCGGCTTCCTGCCCGAGGAACGGGCCTACTTCGACCGCTTCTTTGGCGAGGAGATCGGTTGGCGCGATGTGCACCGGTCACTGGCCGGGGACGTCAGCGGGCCCTACACGTGGTGGTCCTGGCGCGGCCAGGCCTTCGACAACGACTCCGGCTGGCGAATCGATTATCAGGTGGCCACCCCGTCGCTGGCCGATTTGGCGACGGCCGCCGCGGTCGATCGTGCCGCCACCTACGACGCCCGATTCTCCGACCACGCACCGCTGGTCGTCGACTACCAGTTCTAGGAAGCATCCCGATGAGCACAGGAACCACAGAACCCACCGACACCGCCGTGCGGGCCGCCGGGCAGGCGGGCCGGCCGCAGGCCGAGCGTCCCAGGCTTCTCTCCGGCATGCAGCCGTCCGCCGACTCGCTGCACCTGGGCAACTATCTGGGTGCACTCGTCAATTGGGTCAAGCTGCAGGACGAATACGAAGCGTTCTACTTCATTCCCGACCTGCACGCCATCACGGTGGACTACGATCCGAAGGATCTGGCCCAGCGCACCAGGGTCACCTGCGCGCAGTACATCGCCGGCGGCATCGACGTGGACCGGACCGCACTCTTCGTCCAGTCCCATGTGCCGGAGCACGCCGAGCTGGCCTGGGTCCTGAACTGCGTGACCGGTTTCGGCGAGGCATCCCGGATGACCCAGTTCAAGGACAAGACGCAGAAGAATGGTACCGACGCCGCGACCGTGGGGCTGTTCGCCTATCCGGTGCTGATGGCCGCGGACATTCTGCTGTACCGCCCCTACGGCGTGCCCGTGGGCGAGGACCAGCGCCAGCACCTGGAGTTGGCGCGGAACCTGGCCCAGCGGTTCAACCACCGGTTCGGCGAAACCTTCGTGGTTCCCGAAGCCGTGATCCCCAAGGAGGGGGCCAAGATCTACGATCTTCAGCACCCCACCGCGAAAATGTCCAAGTCGGCCGAGTCGACCGCGGGCCTGATCAACATTCTCGACAACCCGAAGCAGGCTGCCAAGAAGATCAAGTCGGCGGTCACCGACGACGGTATGGAGATCCGCTTCGACCGGGAGGCCAAGCCGGGCATTTCCAATCTGCTCACCATCTACTCCACGCTCACGGGCAAGACCGTCGCGCAGCTGGAGCAGGAGTACCAGGGCAAGATGTACGGGCATCTGAAGGTCGATCTGGCCGAGGTGGTCGTCGAGACGCTCGCCCCGGTCCAGGCGCGCGCCCAGGAGTTGCTGGACGATCCGGCCGAACTGGACCGGCTGCTGGCCCGCGGAGCCCACAGGGCCCGTTCAATCGCATCGGCTACACTCGCTGATGTGTACTCCAAGGTAGGTTTTTTGTCCGCCGGAGGCGGACGCTAGCCATGCGCCAGCAGCACCAGGACAGCATCGCCCGTGTGCACCACGACGGCGATGCCGTCCAGGCTGCCCTGACGGCGGTCGGTTGCGTCGGCGTGGTCATCGGGGTGCCGGAGCCCATGGCCAGTGAGCTGGAGAGCTGGCGGGCGTCGTTCGGTGACCCGTTGGCCTCGGTGATACCGCCGCACATCACCCTGGTCACCACTACTCCGGTGATTGACTGGGACGAAGCCGTGAATCACGTCCGGGCCGTGGCCCGTTCGCAGTCCCCGTTCACCCTCTCCCTGCGCGGCACGGGCAGTTTCCGCCCGGTTTCGCCCGTGGTCTACCTGAGCATCGACGAGGGGTTTGACGAGTGCGTCGAGCTGCACCGGAAACTCCAGGCCGGGCCGCTGGAACGCGAACTCAAGTTCGGCTTCCACCCGCACGTGACCGTGGCCCACGACGTCAGCGAAGCCAGCATGGACTCGGCCGAAAGCAAGCTCGCGGATTATGACGCCGCATTCCGGGTCAGTAGCATGGGGCTCTACGAGCACGACGAGACCGGCGTGTGGATACTACGGGAAGAGTTGACCTTTGGCGCCGGACGCGCGGGAGCAGACTGAGGCAGCGCCGGATCCGCTGGAACGGCAGCAACTGTTACTAGCCGCGCTGAGACAGCGCCGGGAGGCAGGGCGTGCCAAGCGCGAAGAAGGCACCCTGAAAAGCCTGATGGCCGCGGCCCAGTACAGGCTCGCGAAGATCAACTCCTGGCGCCTGATGCGGGTCATAAATCTCTACGCCCTGAGGCATGGGCCGTTGCTGGCGGCCGGTTGTGCCTACAAAATGTTCTTCTCCGTAGCTGCGATGCTGGTGGCAGGTTTTTCCATCCTCGGCTTGGTGGCCGCCGGCAGCCGCGACCTGCAGATGGCCATAGTTCGGGTGGTAAACGATTTCATCCCGGGACTGATTGACACTGGCACCGGGTCCGAGGGCCTGGCCTCACCCCAAGAGCTCTTCTCCCAGGGCCAGGCTTTCGGCGTCAGCCTCATCATCTCCACCGCCGTCATGATCTGGACCTCGTTGGGCTGGATAGCCGGCCTGCGCACGGGGATGCGGGGCATCTTTGACCTGCCGCCGCTGGACACGAACATCGTCTTGGTCAAGCTCAAGGACAGCGGCACGCTGCTGATCGTGGCCGTGGCCTTGATCGTGACAACGCTCGTCGCGGCCATAGCCAATACCGCGCTGGACCTGATCGTGGAATTGCTCCGTATCGAAGGCGATCTCGTGGTTCCGCTGACCCGGATCGCCGGCATCGTGGTCATGCTGTTGCTGGATACGGCGGTTGCCGTGGTCCTTTTCCGCGTGGCGTCAGGGATCCGGATGCCACGCTTGGTGATGCTCCAGTCCGCCTTGCTCGCCGGTGTCGGCAGTACCGTGCTCAGGTACTTCTCTTCGACACTCGTGGGCAACGTGGGCAGCAACCCGCTGCTGGCTCCCTTCGCCGTCATCCTGGGCCTGTTCGTGTGGTTCTACCTGCTCAGCCAGGTCTACCTGGTCGCCACCGCCTGGGGAGCGGTCGGTAAGGCCGACGCGCTGGCCAGGCAGGCGGCAGGAGGAGGCCGATCGCTGCGGCAGCGGGCATGGAGCCTGCGCCGGCGGAGGAACCTGCAGGAACCTTAAACGCCAAGTGGCGCCGACTCCCGGAGGGGAATCGGCGCCACCTGGCCGGCAGTCCCGAAAGGACCGCCCGGGTTGGCTAGACGGAGCGCTGCAGGATGGCCTGGCGGACCTCGGTGATCGCCTTGGTCACCTGGATGCCGCGGGGGCAGGCCTCGGTGCAGTTGAAGGTAGTGCGGCAGCGCCACACGCCTTCCTTGTCATTGAGGACCTCCAGGCGCATGTCGCCGGCATCATCGCGCGAGTCGAAGATGAAGCGGTGCGCGTTCACGATCGCTGCCGGTCCGAAGTACTGGCCGTCGGTCCAGAACACCGGGCAGGAGGAGGTGCAGGCGGCGCAGAGGATGCACTTGGTGGTGTCGTCGAACCGTTCCCGGTCCTCCTGCGACTGCAGCCGCTCGCGGGTCGGCGCGTGGCCGTTGTTGATCAGGAACGGCATGATCTCGCGGTAGGACTGGAAGAACGGCTCCATGTCCACGATCAGGTCCTTCTCCACCGGCAGGCCCTTGATCGGCTCCACCGTGATGGGCTTGGCCGTGTCCAGGTCCTTCAGCAGGGTCTTGCAGGCCAGGCGGTTGCGGCCGTTGATGCGCATCGCATCGGAGCCACAGACGCCGTGGGCGCAGGACCGGCGGAAGGATACGGAACCGTCATGCTCCCACTTGACCTTGTGCAGGGCATCCAGCACACGGTCCGTGCCGTACATGGTGAGCTTGAACTCGTCCCAGCGGGCCTCCTCGGAGACTTCCGGATCGTAGCGGCGAACCTTCAGCGTGATGTCGAAGCTGGGGATTTCGCCGCCGCCGCCGACCCCGGGAGCCAGCTCGACCTTGGACGGTCCTTCGGGAATTTCGGTCGCGGTGCTCATTAGTACTTCCTCACCATCGGTTCGTAGCGCGTGAATACTACGGGTTTGGTATCCATGCGGATGCCGGCCGTCTGATCGGTCACGGCGTCGACGTCCAGGTAGCACATCGAGTGCTTCATGAAGTTCTCGTCGTCGCGGTCCGGGTAGTCCTCGCGGAAGTGTCCGCCGCGGGACTCCGTGCGGTGCAGGGCCGCCACGGTCATCACCTGGGCCATGTCCAGCAGGAAGCCGAGTTCCACGGCCTCCAGCAGGTCCAGGTTGAAGCGCTTGCCCTTGTCTTGGACGCTGATGTTCTTGTAGCGCTCGCGCAGCGAAGCGATCACGTTCAGTGCCTCGGTCAGGGACTTCTCGTCGCGGAACACCTGCACGTTGGCGTCCATGATGTCCTGCAGTTCCTTGCGGATCTGGGCGACCCGCTCGGTACCGGTGCCTCCGCGCACCGTCTCGAGCAGCTCCATCGTGTACAGCTCCGGGTTCTCCGGCAGCTCGACGAAGTCCGCAGTCTTGGCGTACTCGGCGGCGTTGATGCCGGAGCGCTTGCCGAAGACGTTGATGTCCAGCAGGGAGTTGGTCCCCAGCCGGTTGGAGCCGTGGACGGAGACGCAGGCTACCTCGCCCGCGGCGTACAGGCCCGGCACAACGGTGTCGTTGTCCTGCAGCACCTCGGCCTTGATGTTGGTGGGGATGCCACCCATGGCGTAGTGGGCGGTGGGGAACACGGGCACCGGCTCGGTGTAGGGCTCGACGCCGAGGTAGGTGCGCGCAAACTCCGTGATGTCCGGCAGCTTCGCGTCAATGTGCGCCGGCTCCAGGTGGGTCAGGTCCAGCAGCACGTAGTCCTTGTTCGGACCGCAGCCGCGGCCTTCACGGACCTCAAGGGCCATGGAGCGGGCCACAATGTCGCGGGGCGCCAGGTCCTTGATGGTGGGGGCGTAGCGTTCCATGAAGCGCTCACCGTCGGCGTTGCGGAGGATTCCGCCTTCGCCGCGGGCGGCCTCGGAGAGCAGGATGCCCAGCCCGGCCAGGCCGGTCGGGTGGAACTGGACGAACTCCATGTCTTCCAGCGGGAGGCCGCGGCGGAACGCGATGCCCATGCCGTCGCCGGTGAGCGTGTGCGCGTTGGAGGTGGTCTTGAAGACCTTGCCCACGCCGCCCGAGGCGAAGATGACGGACTTCGCCTGGAAGACGTGGAGCTCACCGGAGGCCAGGTCATAGCTGACGACGCCGGCGACGCGCTTCTGCTTGTAGGGGGTGCCGTCGGCGCGGGTGGCGTCTTCCTCGACCAGCAGCAGGTCCAGCACGTAGTACTCGTTGTAGAACTCGACGTTGTGCTTGACGCAGTTTTGGTAGAGGGTCTGCAGGATCATGTGTCCGGTGCGGTCCGCGGCGTAGCAGGCGCGGCGAACCGGGGCCTTGCCGTGGTCGCGGGTGTGCCCGCCGAAGCGGCGCTGGTCGATCTTGCCCTCGGGCGTCCGGTTGAACGGCAGGCCCATCTTTTCCAGGTCCAGCACCGCGTCGATGGCTTCCTTGGCCATCACCTCGGCGGCATCCTGGTCAACCAGGTAGTCGCCGCCCTTGATCGTGTCAAAGGTGTGCCATTCCCAGTTGTCCTCTTCGACGTTCGCCAACGCGGCGCACATGCCGCCCTGGGCCGCGCCGGTGTGGGAACGGGTGGGGTACAGCTTGGTCAGTACTGCGGTGTGCGCGCGCTGGCCTGATTCGATCGCGGCGCGCATACCGGCGCCACCGGCACCGACAATGACGACGTCGTACTTATGGACCTGCATACTGGATGCTCTTTCTGTTGAAACTGGGATTTCTTCGCCGCGTGGGGTTCACGACGGGGCAACGGCGCCGCGGTCTGTCGCGGGGACGGTTAGGGTGCCGGGCAGAACGACGGCAGCAGCTCGGCGGTGGCGTTGGCCGGGCACGGATCGAAGGTGAAGATCACCAAGGTGCCGAGCACGATGATGACGGCAGAGGCTACGTACAGGACCATCTTGAACCAGAAGCGGGTGCTGTCCTTTTCCGCGTAGTCCTCGATGATGGTGCGCACGCCGTTGGTGCCGTGCAGCATGGCCAGCCACAGCATGGCCAGGTCCCAGATCTGCCAGAACGGATCGGCCCACTTGCCGGCCACGAAGCCGAAGTTGATGGCGTGGACGCCTTCGCCCACCATCAGGTTGACGAAGAGGTGGCCAAAGACAAGCACGACCAGAATGAGGCCGGAGAGCCGCATGAACAGCCATGCGTACAGTTCGAAGTTGCCCTTGCGGCCCTTGTTGCGCAGGTATTCGGGAGCGATGCGGGCGCTGCGGGGAGCCTGGATTTCAGAGTTGACCGACATGAGTTAGTGACCCCCGGTGAAAGCGAGCGTGAGGTGGCGGATGAGGAACGGAACCATGACGACGACCCACAGGCCGACGACGCCCCACAGAAGCTTGGCCTGGTACTTGGGGCCCTTCTTCCAGAAGTCGATGAGGATGACGCGAAGGCCGTTAAAGGCGTGGTAGACGATGGCCGCTACCAGGCCGGCTTCCAAGATGGCCATGATCGGGTTCTTGTACGTTGCCATGACGGCGTCATAGGCGCCGGGCGATACCCGGACCAGTGCGGTATCCAGCACGTGTACCAAGAGAAAGAAAAAGATTGCGACGCCCGTGATGCGGTGTCCTACCCAAGACCACATGCCTTCACG
Organism: Arthrobacter sp. Y3221114; assembly: GCF_059092625.1. NCBI lineage: Bacteria > Bacillati > Actinomycetota > Actinomycetes > Micrococcales > Micrococcaceae > Arthrobacter > Arthrobacter sp. Y3221114. The sequence continues at coordinate 217,475 of NZ_JBNHHW010000006.1, read as the reverse complement.
GCCGCGGTATAAGGTCCCAGCTGGTGTCTTCGACACTGAATTACCCTCCCTGCATCGCAGAGGCGCAGCGTGGCTTCCACGCAAGAGTTGACGCCGGTGCGAGAGCGCTCTATAGCTCAAGACTAATCTAGGCTTCGCTGAGGGCTTATTCAATTTAGCTACAGCGGGGTGTGACCTTTTTAACAGCCCGGGCACATCGGTCGCCGCGGGGCTGATTGCGCGGGCCCGCGGCCACACAGGTTGCTGGACCGCGACCCGGCGGCGGATTTCGGTGTTTCGGCACCGGCAAACGACGCCCGGCGGCAAAAATCGACCCGCGGGATGAAGGCGGCACCCACGTTGCTGGATTACCGTGGAGAGGGTGAACACTCAAGCAGCAGGCCGGGGCGCGGCCGACGATGATGCAGTGCTGGATCGTTTTTATGCGGTGATTCCGGCGGGCGGGACCGGGACGCGGTTGTGGCCGTTGTCCCGGGCGGCGGCGCCGAAGTTTTTGCACGACCTGACCGGTTCCGGGTCCACACTGATTCGCGCCACCTACGCCCGCCTGGAGCCGTTGTGCCAGGGGCGGACCCTGGTAGTGACCGGCAAGTTGCACCGGCATGCGGTGTGCGCACAGTTGCCCGAGCTGCAGGATGCGAACCTGGTGCTGGAACCGGAGCCGAAGGACTCGGCGGCGGCGATCGGGCTGGCCGCGGCGATCCTGTACCGGCGGGATCCGCGGATCATCATGGGTTCCTTCGCCGCGGACCAGGTGATCACCCCGGTGGAGGACTTCCAGCAGGTGGTTCGCGAGGCGGTGCACACCGCTGCCGAGGGCTACATCGTCACGATCGGGATCACGCCGACCCATCCGGCCACCGGCTTCGGGTACATCCGCTCTGCCGGGGCGCTGCAAATCCCGGGCGCGCCGACCGCGCAGGCGGTGGCCGAGTTCGTGGAGAAACCCGACGAGCAGGTGGCCCGCGGCTACCTGGAGACGGGGGAGTATTCCTGGAACGCCGGCATGTTCGTGGCCCCGGTGGACCTGCTGCTGAAGCACCTTGAGACCAACGAACCCGAACTCTTTGCCGGACTGACCGAGATCGCCGAGGCCTGGGACACCCCGGCCCGCGGCGCGGTGATGCGCAGGATCTGGCCGGACCTGCCCAAGACGGCGATCGACTACGCGGTCGCCGAACCCGCGGCGGCCGCCGGGGACGTGGCGATGATCCCCGGTTCCTTCGCCTGGGACGACGTGGGCGACTTCGCCGCCATCGGACGGCTGAACACCGCCAGCGAAACCTCCGGGCTCACGGTGCTCGGCGAAGGGGCGAGGGTCTTCGCGGAGTCGGCCACCGGCGTCGTGGTCTCCGACACCAAACGGGTGATCGCGCTGATCGGCATCGACGACGTCGTCGTGGTCGACACCCCGGACGCGCTGCTGGTGACCACCAAGGAACACGCGCAGAAGGTGAAGTCCACCGTGGAACAGCTCAGGGCCAGCGGCGACACCGACGTCCTCTGAGGCGCGCCGCACCCGGCGGGCCGCCGGCGGAAGCGCGACACCGACGTCCTCTGAGGCGCGCCGCACCCGGCGGGCCGCCGGCGGAAGCCCTGTGCAGCGCCACCGGCGTCGACCGTCCTCGATGGGCCGGCGCTCAAGTCGATAGAGTGCAGGTGTGCAGAAGATTTCAGAAACACCGCTGGCCAACCTCAATATCGGCGTCTGGGCATCGCCACTGCTGGACGAACTACGGCGGTTCCGGCAGGACCTGCACCAGCATCCCGAGCTGTCGCACAAGGAATTCCTCACCACCCGGAAGCTGGCGGAGCGTCTGACGGCCGCAGGACTGGAACCCCAGCTGCTGGACGGCACCGGGCTGTTCGTCGACATCGGGGAGGGTCCGCTGGCCATCGGCCTGCGCGCCGACATCGACGCCTTGCCGATCATGGAAGAAACCGGCCTCGACTACGCTTCGGTCAATACCGGCATCAGCCACGCCTGCGGACACGACATCCACACCACGGTGATGCTCGGCGTCGCGCTGGTCCTGCGCAAACTGGATCTGGAAGGCGAACTGTCCGCCCGCGTGCGGGTCATCTTCCAGCCGGCCGAGGAAACCATGCCCGGCGGCGCGCTGGCCGTCATCGAGCAGGGCGTGCTGGAAGGGCTGCCGCGGATCCTGGCCCTGCACTGCGATCCGCGGATCGACGTCGGACTGGTCGGCACCCGGATCGGAGCCATCACCTCCGCCTCGGACACCATACGTATTGAACTGCGCGGGCGCGGCGGGCACACTTCGCGCCCACACCTGACGGAGGACCTGGTGTTCGCGCTGGCCGAGATCGCCGTCAGCGTCCCGGCGGTCATCAACCGGCGGATCGATGTCCGCAGCGCCGTCTCACTCGTGTGGGGGCAAATCCAGGCGGGCGCCGCCCCCAATGCCATCCCGGCTGTCGGTTACATGGCCGGAACCATGCGCTGCCTGGACGGGGAAGCCTGGCAGGCCGCCGGTGAGCTGGTGGACGAGGTGGTCAACCAGGTGGCCGCACCGTTCGGCGTGGACGTCAAGCTCGAGCACATCCGCGGCGTGCCTCCTGTCATTAACACCGAACGGGAAACCACGCTGCTCGAAGCGGCGGCCCGGAGCGAGTTGGGGGAGGACGCGGTGACCCTGACACCGCAGTCGATGGGCGGGGAAGACTTCGCCTGGATGACCCAGGAAGTGCCCGGCGCCATGATGCGGCTGGGCACCCGGACCCCGGGCGGGGAAACCTTCGACCTGCACCGCGGCGACTACGTTCCGGACGAGCACGCCATCGGCGTGGGCGTGCGCGTCATGGCCAAGGCGGCCCTGCTGGCCGCCCGGCGTCACCGGGACACGGCAGCGGTTGCTACCGAAAAGTAACAACTTTTCAACAATCTCCGCGCGCGTGTCGCGGATGCTTCGCCGGTGGGGCGCGCGGGAACTACTGTAGGGTCATCAACTGTGCACCTGCAGGACAGGTGCTGTGCCACGCGGAGTACAAGTCAACGCCGCACTTCCTGTGAAGCGACCATTGAACTGTGGCGGGGCAGACATTCTTTTATGGAGGAACATTGAAGACTTCACTGCGCAAGATTAAGCGCGGCACCGGCCTCTCCGCCGCGGTGCTGGGCGCGTCCGCACTCGTTCTGGCCGGTTGCGGCGCTCCGCCGGCCCAAGAGGGCGGCGCCAGCGGCAGCCCGGCAGCGGAAGGCACCGACTACCTGGGCTGCATCGTCTCCGACTCCGGTGGATTCGACGACCGTTCGTTCAACCAGTCGAGCTACGAAGGCCTGAAGATGGCCGAAGAAGAGCTGGGCATCAAGATCCGCGAGGCCGAGTCCCAGGCCGAGACCGATTTCGGTCCCAACGTGGATGCCATGGTGCAGGCCAACTGCGACATGGTCCTCACAGTCGGCTTCCTGCTGGGCGACGTGACCAAGGAAGCAGCGGCGGCCAATCCCGAGACCAATTTCGCGATCGTCGACTACAACGACCCGGAATTCAGCGACAACGTCAAGCCGATCATCTACGACACGGCGCAGGCGGCGTTCCTGGCCGGCTACGTTGCGGCCGCAACCAGCGAGACCGGCAAGGTGGCCACCTACGGCGGCATGAACATCCCCACCGTCACCATCTTCATGGACGGCTTCGCCGACGGCGTGGACTACTACAACGAGCAGAAGGACGCCAACGTCGAACTGCTGGGCTGGAACAAGGAAGCCCAGAACGGCACGTTCGTCGGCAACTTCGAGGATCAGGGCAAGGGCAAGACCAACACCCTGAACTTCATCAACGAGGGCGCCGACATCATCATGCCGGTGGCGGGCCCGGTGGGCCTGGGCACGTTGGACGCCGTGCTCGAAGCCAACGCCGACGGCAAGGACGCCAAGGTTGTTTGGGTCGACTCCGACGGCTACGAGACCGCCGGCAAGGCTGAGGAATTCATCCTCACCTCGGTGATGAAGCTGATGGGCAACGCGGTCGAGGAAGTCGTCAGGACCGACGCCGAGGGCAACTTCGACAGCACCCCCTACGTCGGAACCTTGGAGAACGGCGGCGTCGCACTGGCCCCGTTCCACGACCTCGACGCAGCGGTTTCCGATGAGACCAAGGCGGAACTGGAAACCATCAAGGAGTCGATCATCTCGGGCGAGATCAAGGTCGAATCCAAGGCCAGCCCGCAGCAGTAAGCACGCAGCGGACCGCCGCTCTCCGTACCGCACGCCGGTGCCGAGGGTGGCGGTTCGCGCTGTAAGCGGCCGAACCGGTTTAGGCTAGGCACAGCGTCCGGGCAGCAACACCGCCCGTCACCGCGCCGCTGGATGAGGACCGTCGTACCTACGGACAAAGAACAGGTGGGTTGGGGTTTGAAACTCGAGCTCAAGGGAATCACCAAGCGATTCGGCTCCCTGATCGCCAACGACCACATTGACCTGGCGGTGCAGCCGGGACAGGTGCACAGCCTGCTGGGTGAAAACGGCGCCGGGAAATCGACGCTCATGAACGTCCTCTACGGGCTCTATGAGCCGACCGAAGGACAGATCCTGGTCGACGACAAGCCCGTCACGTTCGACGGCCCCGGGGACGCCATGGCGGCCGGCATCGGCATGGTGCACCAGCACTTCATGCTCGTTCCGGTGTTCACCGTGGCAGAGAACGTGGCGCTGGGCAATGAAGCGACCAGGGCCGGCGGCCAACTCAACCTGGATGAGACCCGGGCCCGGATCAGGGAGATCTCCGACCAGTACGGCTTCGAAGTGGATCCCGATGCGGTGGTCGAGGACCTGCCGGTGGGGGTGCAGCAGCGCGTCGAGATCATCAAGGCCTTGGTCCGTGACGCCGAAGTGCTGATCCTGGACGAGCCGACCGCCGTCCTGACGCCCAAGGAAACGGATGAGCTGCTGGGCATCATGAGCCAGCTCAAGGCCGACGGCAAGGCCATCGTCTTCATCTCGCACAAGCTGCGCGAAGTCAAGGCAGTTTCCGACATCATCACCGTCATCCGCCGGGGCAAGGTCATCGGCGACGCACCGCCCTCGGCCTCCACGACCGAATTGGCCGAAATGATGGTGGGCCGCGCCGTCAGCCTGACACTGGACAAGGAACCGGCCCGGCCGGGTGAGGAAACATTCACCGTCGAGAACCTCACGGTGCGTTCGGCGACGGGCCAGCGCGTGGTGGACGGCATTAGTTTCGCGATCGCGCGCGGCGAGATCCTTGCGGTGGCCGGCGTCCAGGGCAACGGGCAGACCGAACTGACCGAGGCGATCCTGGGGCTGCAGGACCATGTGTCCGGCTCTATCAGGCTCGAAGGCCGCGAACTGGTGGGGCGCAAGGTCAAGGACATCATCGAGGCCGGCGTCGGCTTCGTGCCGGAGGACCGCAGCGTCGAGGGCCTGGTGGGGACATTCTCCGTGGCCGAAAACCTCATCCTCAACCGCTACGACCAGCCGCCCTTCGCCCGCGGCCTGGCCATGAAGCCCGCCTTGGTCGCCCAGAATGCCGAGCAATACATCGCGGAGTTCGACGTCCGCACCCAGTCTGCGGCGGCGGCGGCCGGTACGCTCTCCGGCGGGAACCAGCAAAAGGTGGTCATGGCCCGGGAGCTGTCGAGGCCGTTGAAGCTCTTCATCGCTTCGCAGCCGACCCGCGGCGTGGACGTAGGCTCCATCGAATTCCTGCACAAGCGGATCGTCGCCGAGCGCGACGTCGGCACGCCGGTGATGATCGTTTCCACCGAACTGGACGAGGTGCTGGAACTTGCCGACCGGATTGCCGTGCTCTACCAGGGCCGGCTGATGGGCATCGTCCCCGCCGGTACCTCGCGCGGCGAGCTGGGCCTGATGATGGCCGGCATGAGCGCCGAGGAAGCGCAGGCACACCGGACGGACGCCGAGGTACAGCAGACAGACGCCGAAGGAGGCGAGGAATGAGCGCGGACGAGTCCCGCAAGCACGGGAAGCGGTCGAAACACGCGGGCAAGCCCGCGGCGGAGGGCGACGAGCAGCGGCTCGAGGCGGCTGCCGCCCTCGGCGACGGCACCCAGGCGCCGCCGGCCGTCCTGCCCACGGGGGAGAACCTGCACCCCGAATTGCGGGCGCATCAGACCATCATGCAGCGGATCGTCTCCGGCAACGCGCTGGTGGCTGTCCTCGCCATTGTGCTGTCCCTGATCGCCGGCGGCATCCTGATCGCGTTAACGAACGAGGAAGTGGCCCGGACCTCCAGCTACTTCTTCGCCCGGCCGCAGGACATGCTGGCTGCCGGCTGGACGGCCGCCGCCAACGCCTACGCCGCGCTGTTCCAGGGCTCAATCTTCAATTTCGAGGGCTCCACGTTCGCCCGGATGATCTACCCGCTGACCCAGACGCTGACCGTGGCAACGCCGCTCATCTGCGCGGGCCTGGGCGTGGCGCTGGCGTTCCGCGCGGGACTGTTCAACATCGGCGCGCAAGGCCAGATCATCATCGGTGCCACCCTGGCCGCCTGGGTCGGCTTCAGCTGGCACCTTCCGGTGGGCCTGCACCTGCTCCTGGTCATCATCGCCGGCATCATCGGCGGCGCATTATGGGGCGGCCTCGTCGGCCTGCTGAAGGCCAAGACCGGTGCCCACGAAGTGATCCTGTCGATCATGCTCAACTACGTGGCCATCAACCTGGTGCTGTACCTGCTGACCATGCCCGCGTTCCAGCGTCCGGGCTCAACCAACCCGATCAGCCCCCAGCTTGATGCCACGGCCATGTATCCGCCGCTCTTCGGCGACACCTTCCGGCTGCACTGGGGCTTCGTGGTAGCCATTCTGGCCACCGTTTTTTGCTGGTGGCTACTCAATCGCTCCACCATTGGCTTCGAGCTGCGGGCCGTGGGCTCCAACCCGCACGCTGCCCGCACCGCAGGCATCAGCGTCACCAAGGGCTACGTCGTGGTGATGGTGCTGGCGGGCGCACTCGCCGGCCTGGCCGGCGTCGCGCAGGTGGCCGGCACCGAACGCGTGCTGACCGCGGGCGTCGCGGCCAGTTTCGGGTTCGACGCCATCACCGTGGCACTGCTGGGACGTTCGACGCCGTGGGGCACGTTTGCGGCCGGCCTGCTGTTTGGCGCCTTCCGCGCCGGCGGCGTGACCATGCAGACCAACACCGGCACCGGCATCGACATTGTCCTGGTGGTCCAGTCCATGATCGTGCTGTTCATCGCGGCTCCGCCGCTCGTGCGCGCGATCTTCCGGCTCCCCGAGCCGGGGAAACTGACGGCAAAACCCCGTAAGACCGCAAGCGCCGGAGGTGCAGCATGAGCACGGCTAGCGTCACCGCCCCGCAGCAAAGCCCCACCGCTGCGGACACCGTGCGGAACTGGAAGACGCCGGCCATCCTGGCCGTCCTGGCCTTCGCGTCCATCCTGGTTTTCGCGATCGGGGCACCGGACAACTCGGTGACCTTCCGGCTGTCGGATCCCAACGACCCGGTGGTGCTGCCCTCGGTCGTGCTCTCGGCGGTCGTCACCGGCTGGGTCACAGCCGTCCTGATGCTGGCCGGCGCCGTCTGGTCGTTCATGCTGGTCCGGTCCGGGCGGAAGGTCCCCGGCTGGCTGGTGGCCGTCTTTGCCGTACTGTTCGTGGTTGGGTTCCTGACCTGGGTGGTGGGCAGCGCCCGGACCCCCAACGTGGCCCTCTACGGCCTGCTGGCCGGGTCGGTCACGCTGGCCGTGCCGCTGATCTTCGGTTCCCTCTCCGGCGTGCTGTGCGAACGCTCCGGCGTCGTCAACATTGCCATCGAAGGGCAGCTGCTGTTCGGTGCCTTCTCCGCCGCGGTCGCCGGATCGCTCTCCGGCAACGCGTTTATCGGCCTGGCCGCCGCGGCCGTCGGCGGCGTGCTGGTCTCGGCGGTACTGGCGGTGTTCAGCATCAAGTACATCGTCAACCAGGTGATCGTCGGGGTGGTGCTCAACGTGCTGGTTTCCGGTCTGACCGGTTTCCTGTTCTCCACCGTCCTCTCGGCCGATTCGGCCACCTGGAACTCTCCGCCGCGGCTGCCGATCATCAGCATTCCGGTGCTGTCCGACATCCCGATCATCGGCCCCATCCTGTTCGAGCAGTCGGTGGTCGGCTACCTGATGTACGTCGCGGTGGCCGTGATCTACTTCGGCCTGTTCCACACCAAGTGGGGCCTGCGCACCCGTGCCGTCGGCGAACACCCCAAGGCGGCGGACACCCTGGGCGTGAAGGTCAACCGGATGCGGTTCATGAACGTGCTGCTGGCCGGCGTCGTCGCCGGTTTCGGCGGCGCCTTCTTCACCCTGGTCCTTGTTTCCAGCTTCGGCCGCGACATGACCGCCGGGCAGGGCTACATCGCCCTGGCGGCGCTGATCTTCGGCCGCTGGAACCCGCTGTACGCGTTCTTCGCGGCGCTGCTCTTCGGCTTCGCGACGAACCTCCAGTACGTGCTCAGCGCCCTGGGTTCCACGGTGCCGAACCAGTTCCTGGCCATGCTGCCCTATGTCGTGACCATCTTCGCCGTCGCCGGCCTGGTGGGCCGCGCCCGACCCCCGGCCGCCAGCGGTGTGCCGTACATCAAGGGCTGACCGTGGAACCAACGACGGCCCGCCCCGTGGACTGGCACGCCCTCCAGCAGGCCGCGGAGGCCGCCATGCGGCTGGCCTACGTACCGTATTCGGGCTTCCCGGTCGGTGCCGCCGCACTCACCGATGACGGCCGGATTGTCTCCGGCTGCAACGTGGAAAACGCCTCCTACGGCCTAACCTTGTGCGCCGAATGTTCGCTGGTGAGCCAGCTGAACATGACGGGCGGGGGGAAACTGGCCGCGTTCAGCTGTGTGGACGGGGAGGGCAACGCCCTGATGCCGTGCGGCCGGTGCCGTCAGCTGTTGTACGAGTTCCGCGCGCCCGGCATGCTGCTGATGACGCCGGCCGGCCTCAAGACCATGGACGAGGTGCTGCCGGACGCCTTCGGCCCGCAGCACCTGGCCTGACGGCGGAACGCAACACGTAAGGAGCAGGACATGACCGAAACATTCGACGCCGTCGACATCATCCGGACCAAGCGGGACAGGGGAACGCTCAGCCCGGAGCAGATCGCCTGGACCATCGACGCTTACACCCGGGGGGCCATCGCCGACGAGCAAATGTCCGCGCTGAACATGGCCATCCTGCTCAACGGCATGGACCGGGAGGAGATCGCGCACTGGACGACGGCGATGATTGCCTCCGGCGAGCGGATGGACTTCTCCTCGCTCGGCAAGGCGACCGCGGACAAGCACTCCACCGGCGGCGTGGGGGACAAGATCACCCTCCCGCTGGCCCCGCTGGTGGCCGTCTTCGGTGTGGCGGTGCCGCAGCTGTCCGGCCGCGGCCTGGGCCACACCGGCGGCACCCTGGACAAGCTCGAGTCGATCCCGGGCTGGCGGGCCCTGCTCAGCAATGACGAGATGATGAGCCAGCTGGCCGACGTCGGCGCCGTCATCTGCGCGGCCGGGGCAGGTCTGGCTCCTGCGGACAAGAAACTCTACGCGCTGCGCGATGTAACCGGCACAGTGGAGGCGATCCCGCTGATTGCCTCCTCGATCATGAGCAAGAAGATTGCCGAAGGCACCGGCTCGCTGGTGCTGGACGTGAAGGTCGGCAGCGGGGCCTTCATGAAGGACGAGCGCAACGCCCGGGAACTGGCCGAAACCATGGTGGCCCTGGGCCAGGACGCGGGCGTGAACACGGTGGCGCTGCTGACCGATATGAGCACACCGCTCGGGCTGACCGCCGGCAACGCCATAGAGGTCGAAGAATCGGTGGAGGTGCTGGCCGGCGGCGGCCCCGAGGATGTCGTGGAGCTGACGGTGAAGCTGGCCGAGGAAATGCTGCAGGCGGCCGGCGTGAGGGACGCCGACCCTGCGGCCGCGCTGCGGGACGGCCGCGCCATGGACGTCTGGAAATCCATGATCCGCGCTCAGGGCGGGGATCCCGACGCCAAGCTGCCGGTGGCCAGGGAATCGGAAGTCGTCTACGCCGAGGCCGACGGCGTGTTGATGCAGCTGGACGCCCTGGCCGTCGGCGTCGCCGCCTGGCGGCTGGGAGCCGGACGAGCACGCAAGGAAGACGCCGTGCAGGCCGGGGCCGGCGTGCGGATGCACGCCAAGCCCGGGGCGGTGGTCCGCGCAGGCGAGCCGCTGATGACGCTGTTGACCGATACCCCCGAAAGGTTCGACCGCGCCAGGGAGGCGCTGCGCGACGCCGTCGTCATTGCGCCGGAGGGGAGCCGGCCGACCCGGCGGCTGATCATCGACCGGGTGGCCTGACGCACGGAAGACCCCAGCTGTAAACAACTGGGGCAGCACGGATATATATCCACCGGATCAACCTCTTCCCGCCGTTCCTCCGGCCCCGCTACGATAATGTGGTGCGGCCGGAGCGGGGGAGGCCCCGGCGCACCGCGGGGTCTGCGGTGTCGACCGATGGGTGCCCGGTCAGGGATCTACCCGATAGCGGCACAAAACGCGGCATGGCATCGTTGGACTAGATATCCAGCGGACAGGAACACTTCGTGCAGACTTTCATGGACGCGCTCAGCGTCTTCATCATCGACGCGGCAGCGCAATGGTGGATTTACCCACTGCTCTTGGCTCTCTGCCTGATCGACGGGATCTTCCCGCCGGTGCCCAGCGAATCGGTGGTCGTGGCCTTGGCAGCCATCGCGGTATCCGCGGGGGCTCCGAATGTTTGGCTGGTGGCCGTAGTCGCTGCCGCGGGCGCGATAGCGGGGGACAACATCGCGTATCTGATCGGGCGCCGCATCGGTGCAGACCGTTTCCGCTGGATGCAGCGCCCCCGGGTTGCCGCAGCCTTCGCCTGGGCCCGCCGGGAATTGGACCGGCGCGGAGCCCTGCTGATCCTGAGCGCACGCTACATTCCGGTAGGCCGCGTGGCCGTCAACATGACCGCCGGCGCAACCGGATACAACCACCGCAAGTTCGTCCTGTTTTCCGTGGTCGCCGGCATCTCCTGGTCCTTGTACTCGGTAGGCATCGGGGCACTGGCCGGGCGCTGGTTCCATGACAACACCCTCCTGGCCGCGGGACTGGCGATCGTGCTGGCGCTGCTGCTGGGCCTGGCGCTGGACCACGGCATGAAACTGGCCAATCGCCGCCGTGCGGCGCGGCTGCGCGCCGCCGCCCCGGCCGCGTACGGCGTTGCGGAGCCGGCAACCGAAGCCGGGCCGACGGCGGCAGGTGACGGCGGCGCTGCAGCCGCCGAGAGCCCGGAGGCGGCAGTGGCTGCAGGCCGCGATCCCGCCGACCAGCTGCCGCCAACGGGTTCGCGGGCGGTCCGCTTCGAACCGTACGTCCCCCTGACCGTGTCCTCCCGCAACCATTCCACCGCGGGCCTCGACGACTGACCCTGGCGGCGGCATCCGCGCCGGCCGTCGGGGTGCTCGCGTAAGGTGGTGCCTGTGACTGAGCCTGAATACTCCGAAGACACCGCAGCCGACCTGGACATCGACATCCGCAGCCTGCCGAAGGTTTCGCTGCACGACCACCTGGACGGCGGACTGCGTACCGCCACGATCATTGAACTGGCCGCTGCCGAGGGCCACGAGCTGCCCTCCACCGACCCGGTAGCGCTCGGGGAATGGTTCCGGGAGTCGGCGGATTCGGGCTCGCTGGTGCGCTACCTGGAAACCTTTGACCACACCGTCGCCGTGATGCAGACCACGGAAGGCCTGTTCCGCGTGGCCCAGGAATTCGTGGAGGACCTGGCCGACGACGGCGTGGTCTACGGCGAGGTCCGGTGGGCGCCGGAACAGCACCTGTCCAAGGGCCTGACCTTGGATGAGGCGGTGGAAGCCGTCCAGGCAGGCCTCGAAGCCGGCGTGACCGCCGTGGAAGCCAGTGGCCGCCCCATCCAGGTGGGCCAGCTGATCACCGCAATGCGGCATGCCGACCGCTCGCAGGAGATCGCTGAACTTGCCGTCCGCCACCGTGACCGGGGCGTCGTCGGATTCGACATTGCCGGAGCCGAGGACGGCTTCCCGCCCTCACGCTTCAAGGACGCCTTCACCTACCTGGCCGAACAGCAGTTCCCGGTCACTGTCCACGCCGGCGAGGCAGCCGGAGTGGACAGCATCGTGGATGCGCTGGTCAGCGGACGTGCGCTGCGGCTGGGCCACGGCGTGCGGATCGCCGAGGACATCCAGGTGGACTTCGGCCCCGACGGCGAGGACGGCGACGAGGTTGGCATGGTTACCCTGGGCCGGGTCGCCTCGTGGGTCCGCGACCGCGGCATCCCGCTCGAGTGCAGCCCCTCATCCAACCTGCAGACCGGTGCGATCGCCGTCTTCGGCGAAGGCATCCACTCACACCCGTTCGACCTGCTCTACCAGACCGGGTTCAAGGTCACGATCAACACCGACAACCGCCTGATGAGCGGCGTGACGCTCTCCGACGAATACGAGTTGCTGGTGGAGACCTTCGACTACGACCTCGATGACCTGCTGGAGATCACGCTCAATGCCGCCGAAGCCGCCTTCCTGCCGCTGGAAGAGCGTGAGGCGCTCATCGAGTTCATCGGCGAGGCCTTCAACAGCCAGCCGGGCTGACGTCGCCATGCCCCACGCCGGACACTCCTTCGAACCGGGGCCGCTCCCGGGCGCCGCAACGGCGCAGCCCGGGCGAGGCCGGGCCGTTGCCAGGCTGCTGGAAGTCGTGGCACAACTGCGCGAGCACTGCTTGTGGACGGCCGCGCTGACCCACGAGTCGCTGGTCGAGTACCTGGTGGAGGAAGCCCACGAACTGGCCGAAGCCATCGAAACCGGCCACACCGGCCGGGCCGATGTGGCCGAACTCAAGGGCGAACTGGCCGATGTGCTCTACCAGGTGGTGCTGCATTCCCGTTTGCAGGAAGAACGGGGACACTTCGATTTCGACGCCGTGGCCGCCGAACTGACAGCCAAACTCATCCGGCGGAACCGGCATGTCTTCCGGCCGGACGGGTCGCTGCAGGAGAAGTTTCCGGACACCGTCGCAGAGATCGTGGCCGGTTACGACGCGGTCAAGGCGGCGGAGAAACCGGAGCGGACCACGCCGTTCGACGGCCTGCCGCACTCGCTGCCGGCCCTGACGTTGGCGGCGAAATCCCTGGACCGCGCTTGCCGGGCCGGCAGCCCGTCGGCGGCCGTCCTAAACCAGGACGGCGCGGCCGGGCGCACCGCGGCCGACGGTGCAGCCCGGGCGGAGGGCGACGTCGGCGAGGAACTGTTCGCCGTCGTTCGCCGCGCAGTTGAAACCGGAGTGGATCCCGAGCAGGCGCTGCGGACCGCCGTCCGCAGATTCCAGCAGCGCGTAACGGAAGAAAACCGCAGCGGATGATCTCGATTAGTCTTAAGCCGGACCTTGCAGCCGGCCTCGGCCTCGCCTGCAGACATTCCATCTTTTCGTTCCAACGAACAGGAGCTACTCCATGGCGCTGATCGATGCCATCCACGCGCGCGAAATCCTTGATTCCCGCGGCAACCCCACCGTTGAAGTTGAGGTGCTGCTGTCTGACGGCTCGATGGGCCGGGCCGCGGTTCCGTCCGGGGCCTCCACCGGGGCGTTCGAGGCGGTGGAACGCCGCGACGGCGAGAAGGACCGCTACCTGGGCAAGGGCGTGGGCCAGGCCGTGGCCGCCGTGGTGGACACCATCCAGCCGGCGCTGGCGGGCCTCGACGCCACCGACCAGCGGCTGATCGACCAGACCATGCTGGACCTGGATGGCACCTCCAACAAGTCCGACCTCGGCGCCAACGCCATCCTCGGCGTTTCGCTGGCCGTGGCCTCGGCCGCCGCAGAATCCGCCAACCTTCCGCTGTACAAGTACCTGGGCGGCCCGAACGCCCACGTGCTGCCGGTCCCGCTGATGAATATCCTCAACGGCGGCTCGCACGCCGATTCCGACGTGGACATCCAGGAGTTCATGGTGGTGCCGCTGGGCGCCGCCACGTTCTCCGAGGGGCTGCGCTGGGGCGTGGAGGTCTACCACAGCCTCAAGGCCGTGCTGAAGGAGAAGGGCCTCTCCACCGGCCTGGGCGACGAGGGCGGCTTCGCCCCGAACCTGCCCAGCAACCGGGCGGCGCTGGATTTGATCACCGAGGCGATCACCCGTGCCGGCTACACCCCGGGCAAGGACATTGCCTTGGCCCTGGACGTGGCGTCCTCCGAGTTCTACCAGGACGGCGCCTACCTGTTCGAAGGCAAGTCCCTGACGGCGGCGGAGATGAGCGCCTACTACGCCCAGCTGGTGGCCGACTTCCCGCTGGTCTCCATCGAGGATCCGCTGGACGAATCCGACTGGGAGGGCTGGGCCGCCCTGACGGCCGAGTTGGGCGACAAGGTGCAGCTGGTGGGCGACGACCTGTTCGTCACCAACCCCGAGCGGCTGCAGCAGGGCATCGATGCCAAGACCGCCAACTCCCTGTTGGTCAAGGTGAACCAGATCGGTTCGCTGACCGAAACACTGGAGGCCGTGGCCCTGGCCCAGCGCAACGGCTACACCACGATCACCTCGCACCGCTCCGGCGAAACCGAGGACACCACCATCGCCGACATCGCCGTGGCCACCAACGCCGGCCAGATCAAGACCGGCGCCCCGGCGCGCTCGGAGCGCGTGGCCAAGTACAACCAGCTGCTGCGCATCGAAGAGGAGCTCGACGACGCGGCCCGCTACGCCGGTCGCGGAGCCTTCCCGCGTTTCACGGCGTAGTTCGGCCCGACCCTCGGTAATGTCTTAAACGGGGCCCGGCGGCACAGCCGATGCCGGGCCCCGCACGACTTCCACGGTGAGGAGCCTGAATGTCCACCCGACGCCCCAACATGCCGCGGGCCCGCCGCCCGTCCGGCAGTGGGCCTGCTTCGGGCGGCGTGGACGGGAAGGACACCGACGCTCGGGAACCGGAGACCGGACAGGTGATTCGCGCCGACTTCGGCCGGACGCCGTCCGGCCCGGCTCCCCAGCCGGATGCCCGCACCCGCCGCGCGCCGGACGCAGGCCACGCGCGAAAGCCGAAGCCGCCGGCGAAACCCAAGCCCTCGCCGTCCGAAGTCCGCGCGGCGGAACGCCGCCAGCTGTCCGAGGCCATCAGGCAGCCTGCCGCACCGGACGCTGACCCAAAGCCCCGGCCACCGGCCAGGGAAACCCCGGCCGACGTCGTGCCGGTCCCGGCCAAAGCGTTCTCCGGCCGCCTGCTGGCGCTGGCCGTGGTGCTGGTATCCATCACCGTACTGCTGGCACCTTCGGTGCGCATTTTCATTGAACAGCGGGCGGAACTCTCCGCGCTGCAGGCGGACATCGCCGCCAAGAAAGACTCCAACGAACAGCTGACCAAGGAACTGGCCCGCTGGGACGATCCTGCCTACATCAAGCAGCAGGCCCGGGATCGCATATTCTATGTAATGCCGGGGGAGAAGCGGTACATGGTCACCGGCGCGGAAGGACTGCGCGAGTCCAACAAACATGCCTCCGCCACCGCACCCGAAGACCTGCCGTGGGTCGACGCCCTGTGGAACTCGGTGACCCGCGCGGCAACAGACCCGCCCGCAGCGGACTGACCTCCCGGCAGAGCCTGCCGGATTACACGGCCCTGCCCCACGGGCCGCAGCACCAGGAAAGGACTGAGCCGTGAACGACGCTCAGCGCACCCCCACGCCCGACGATCTCGACACCCTGAGCCGCCAGCTCGGCAGGCCGGTGCGCGATGTCGTGGAAATCGGTGCACGGTGCGTGTGCGGAAACCCGCTGGTCGCCACGACGGCGCCGCGGCTCGGGAACGGAATCCCCTTCCCGACCACGTACTACCTGACCCACCCGGTCATCACGTCCGCGGTATCCCGGCTGGAAGCGGCAGGGGTCATGACGGAGATGACCGAACGGCTGGAGGGGGATCCGGAATTGGCCGCCGCCTACCGCCGCGCCCACGAGGAGTACCTGGCGGCCCGCGACGAGGTCGGCCGCCGGGCCGGTATCGGCGACGTGCCCGAGATCGCGGGAGTCTCCGCCGGCGGAATGCCCACGCGGGTCAAATGCCTGCACGTCCTGGTGGGTCATTCGCTGGCCGCGGGTCCGGGCGTGAACCCGCTGGGCGACGAAGCGCTTGAGCGGATCGCGGAATGGTGGACCGCGGACCGCTGCTACTGCTCCGGTGCCTGGGATGTTGACGGCACCGCTCCGGCCCGGGACCTGAGCCGCCACACCCGGACCCAGGGGCTGACGGTTGAAGAGCTGGCCGCGAAGAAGGCCCGGCGCGCCGGCGGCAAGGATGCGGCGGACGACGACGGCGCCGGAACCGCCAGCGGTTCCGCGTCCGGCCACGCCGGCGGAGGGAAGTCCTAGTGGCGCGCGTCGGAGCCATCGACTGCGGGACCAACTCGATCCGCCTGCTGATTGCCGATGTCGGGGACGGCGGGCTCACCGACGTGGTCCGCGAGATGAAGGTCGTGCGGCTCGGGCAGGGCGTCGACGCTACCGGGGCGCTGGCGCCGGAAGCGTTGGACCGGACCTTCGCGGCGGCGGAGGAATATGCCGGCCAGCTGCGCAGCCAGGGTGCCGAGACCCTGCGGTTTGTCGCCACCTCAGCCACCCGCGACGCCGCCAACCGCCAGGTCTTCGTCGACGGCATCCGCGAGCGCCTCGGGGTGGAACCGGAAGTGATCAGCGGCCGGGAAGAGGCCGAGCTGTCCTTCACCGGGGCGGCCAGCGTCCTGGCGCCGGAAGCGGGGGAGAAGGTACTGGTGGTGGACCTGGGCGGTGGCAGCACGGAGTTCGTGCTGGGAACCGCCGACGGGGTGCTGGCCGCGCTCAGCACCGACATGGGCTGCGTCCGGTTTACCGAGCGGCACCTGCTCTCGGACCCGCCAACCGCCGCGGAGATTGCCCACGCCGTGGCGGACGCCGAGGAACATCTGGCACGGGTGCTCGCCGAGGTGCCGCTGGCCGACGTCAACCGCCTGGTCGGAGTCGCGGGTTCCGTCACCACCGTTACCGCCCACGCCTTGCAACTGGCCCGGTATCGTCCGGAAGCCATCCACGGTGCGCACCTGGACGGTGCCCGGTTGGATTCAGCCTGCACCTCCCTCCTGGAGATGACGCGGCAACAGCGGGCTGCCTTGCCCTACATGCATCCGGGACGGGTGGATGTCATTGGCGCCGGCGCCCTCATCTGGCGGACCGTTTCCCGGCAACTGGCCGCACTGACCGGTGGCCGCGTGAACGGCGCGACCGCCAGCGAACACGATATTCTTGACGGAATCGCCCTGAGTGCGGCCACCCGGCTGCCGCACTGAGCTTCCCGGGTTCGGGGACCAAACCGCTTTGCCAACCGAAGGGACATCCATGCGCCAGCGCGACAGTGAACGGCCGGCCAGACGCGCGGCCGCGTCGAGGGCCTTCACGCTGGGTTCGGCGATTGCGGTACTCGCCTCGCTGGTGCTCGCCGGCCCGGTCCAGGCAGACGACACCCGCGGCAAGGAATACTGGCTGGACGCCTACGGGATCCGGGCCGCCTGGGACGAGTCGCAGGGCGAAGGCGTCAAGGTAGCAGTGATCGACAGCGGCGTAGACGCAACGCACCCCGACCTCAAGGGGGCCGTGGTCGGCGGTACGGACGTCTCCGGCTCCGGAGACCCCGACGGCCAGCGCGGCATCGGGCAAACACCTGAGCACGGCACCCTGGTTGCCACCCTGCTGGCCGGACGCGGGCATGCACCCGAAAAAGACAAGAAGGACGACAAAAAGAAAAACGACAAAGAGTCCAAGTCCGAGTCGAAGCACAAGGACGAGGGGATCGGCGCCGGCACGGACGGCGTGATCGGGGTGGCGCCGAAGGCACAGATCCTCACGGCCTCAACGTGGCTCGGGACACCCAACCCCTCGGGCATCGGCGTCGACGAGCAGATCCCCGCGGCCGTCCGCTGGGCCGTGGACAATGGCGCACAGGTCATCAACATGTCGCTGACCAGCTCCAGCACCTCCTGGCCGGAGAGCTGGGACGCGGCGTTCCTCTACGCCGAACAGCATGACGTGGTGGTCGTGGCCGCCGCCGGCAACCGCGCCGGCGGCACCGAACAGTCCGGCGCCCCGGCCACCATCCCCGGCGTGCTGACCGTAGCCGGATTGAACCGCGATGGCGAGGCGAGCCAGGAGGCCTCGGCCCAGAGCATCGTCATCGGTGTTGCGGCCCCGGCCGAGAACCTCGTCGGCGGACTGCCCGGCGGCCTCTATGCCGACTGGTCCGGCACGTCGGGAGCCACGCCGCTGGTCTCGGGCGTGGCCGCGTTGATCCGCTCCAAGTACCCGGACATGAGCGCGGCCCAGGTCATCAACCGCATCATCAGCACGGCCAAGGAAGCCGGTGTTCCGGGCCATGATCCGATCTACGGCTACGGCGTACTCGACGCGGAGGCTGCACTGAACGCCGACGTGCCGGAGGTCGCCGCCAACCCGCTCGGCTCCATCGCGCAATGGATTACGGTGCACCGCCGCGGTGAAGTCGCCGCGCCCCAGTCACAGGCTCCGGTGCAGTCCAAGGCCGAGGCGCCGGATATTCCGGAACCGACTACGCCCGTGGCGGTTCCCCCGCGCAGCGAAAACTCCGTGCTGCCGGCCATCCTCGTGTTTTCGTTCGGCGGGCTGATCGCCGCCGTCCTGGTGCTGGGCGCGGTCCAGACCATGCGGGCGCGCAAGGCGGTGCAGCAGGGCACGGCCGCGGTCGAGGAAGCGGACACGGACTTCATGCCGCCGATTCGGGAAGAGATCCGGAAGCCAGCCAAGCGCTGATTTCGCGGGGTCTGGGCGGCCATCACGGGTGCGGTCCACTTCGTGAAAATTTTCACAAAAGCCGCTATACTGGGGGCATGGCACTCACTCCTCCTCTGTCCGATCGTCCGCGCGTCCTGGTGGTCGGCGGCGGTTACGTTGGTCTTTACGTCGCGCTGAAGCTCCAGAAGAAGGTTAAGGGGCACGGCGGCATCGTTACCTTGGTGGATCCGCTGCCCTACATGACGTACCAGCCGTTCCTGCCCGAGGTGGCTTCCGGCAGCATCGAAGCCCGCCATGCCGTGGTCAACCACCGGCAGCACCTGCAGGACACCGAACTCATCACCGGCAAGGTGACTTCGATCGATCATGCGGCGAAGAAGGCCGTGGTCACTCCCGCCGTCGGCGACGCCTTCGAACTGGACTACCGCGACGTCGTCGTTGCCGCCGGTGCCGTGACCCGCACCTTCCCGATCCCCGGGCTGGCCGAGGCAGGGATCGGTTTGAAGACCATTGAAGAAGCCGTGGAACTGCGCAACAAGGTGCTCGAGCGGATCGAAACCGGTTCGTTGCTCCCCGAGGGGCCGGAGCGGACGCGCGCGCTGACCTTCGTCGGCGTCGGCGGAGGCTTCGCCGGCATCGAGGCCATGACCGAAATCGAGGACCTGGCCCGCTCCGCCGTCAAGAAGAACGGGCGGCTGCGCCAGGAAGAGCTGCGCTTCGTGCTGGTCGAGGCGATGGGCCGGATCATGCCCGAGGTCACCGAAGACCAGGCCAAGTGGGTCGTGGAGCACATGCGCTCGCGCGGCATCGAGGTCATGCTCAACACCTCGCTCGCCAAGGCAGAGGGCGGCGTGCTGGAGCTGATCAACATGCCGGACAAGACTCCCGCCGAAACCTTCGAGGCCGATACGCTGCTGTGGACCGCCGGCGTGCAGGCGAACCCGGTGGCCCGCAACTTCGGCTTCCCGCAGGACGAGCGCGGCCGGATCAAGGCCAACGCAACGCTCCAGATCGTCGACGAGAACGGCCCGATCGAGGGTGCCTGGACCGCCGGCGACGTCGCCGCCGTGCCGGACCTGACCGGCGGCGGCGTGGGTGGCTTCTGCGTCCCCAACGCCCAGCACGCCATCCGCCAGGCGAAGCGTCTTGCCAAGAACATCTACGCCGCCCGCTGGGGCGTGGGCACCGTCACCGAGTACAAGCACAAGAACCTCGGCGCCGTCGCCGGCTTCGGCCTCAATAAGGGCGTTGCCAAGATTATGGGCATCAAGCTCAAGGGCTGGCCGGCATGGATGGCCCACCGCGGCTACCACGGACTGGCCATGCCGACGGTGGAGCGCAAGATCCGCGTGATCTCGAACTGGTTCTGGACAATTTTCCTGGGCCGCGACACCACGCGCCTTGCCGACCTGCAGACCCCGTACCGCCAGTTCCGCGAGGCGGCCGCCCCCAAGCCTCGGCCGCAGGCTGCCGACGCTCCCAAACCGGCAGGGGATGCCAAGGGCACCGGGGCGGACAAGGAACTCGCCTCCACCGGCCGCTAGGCGCAACTCAGCAGCAGGCCCGGGTACCGCATCGGCGGTGCCCGGGCCTTACTGCATTCCAGGGGAGATTCCTCTGGAGTCCGGGGAGATTTACCTGGAGGGGCCGCCTAGAATGCTGCGGTGAGAATCAGGACAGAACAACGGGAAGACCGGCCCGCAGTCCTCCGGTTGGTGGCACGCGCCTTCGCCACCGACGACGGCGGTGAGCCGGTGGAAGCCCGACTGCTGGCCGAGCTGTACGACTGCGACGGCTTCCTGCCCGAGTTCTCGCTCGTCGCGGAGGAAGAGGGCGCCGTCGTCGGCCATGTCATCAGCACCCGCGGCTGGATTGGCGACGAGCCCGCGCTGGGACTGGGGCCCATCGCCGTGGACCCGGACCGTCAGCGTTCGGGTATCGGGGCTGCCCTGCTGGACGAAACACGGCGTCGCGCCGAGGACGCCGGGGAGAGCGTGATCCTGCTGCTGGGGAGCACCGGCTACTATCCGCGGTTTGGTTATCGGCCGGCCGGCGAAGTCGGCATCGGTGCCCCGGATCCAAGCTGGGGCGCCAACTTCATGGCCCTTCCACTGGCCGGCCGCCCGCTGCCCGCCGGTGTTTTCCGCTACGCCGAACCCTTCGGGCGGCTGTGAACCGGCGCAGGCCCATCAAGTACCCTAGATAGGTGCAGGAGTGTCCAGCCCCCGTAGTCCAATGGCAGAGACAACCGACTTAAAATCGGTCCAGTGTGGGTTCGAGTCCCACCGGGGGTACGGATTGAATGTGACGAGCGTTACAAGGATGTAACCCAAAACGCTTATTTTCACCAACAAATTGGACTAGTTTTCTCTGTAATCAGGAATACCTGGTGATCGCATCAAAGGTTCGCGGACCTTTCGATCGAGGAGAAAACATACATGACTGCAACACGCAACGCAGTGCTTTTCGGCACCGGCGGCAATTCCGCACGCGCGGGACGGGTGGCCGCGCTCGGATTGGGGATCGCTTTGTTTGCCTCGGCGTGCGGCGGGGGGACGACCACGCCCTCGGAGACCGGCGGGGGAGCAGGGACCTCGGCACCGGCGGGCGCATCCGGTTTGGTGTGTCCCGAAGCAGGAGAGGGCGGGGGCCCCACCGCAGGCGCGACGGGCGACCCGTCCGCTGTTCCGGAGACCAAGGGCTCCACCGACACCCCGCTGAAGATCGGCACGCTGCTGCCGGCCACCGGCTCGCTGGCCTTTTTGGGCCCGCCGGAAGTTGCAGGCGTCAAGCTGGCCGTTGACCGGATCAACGAGGCCGGCGGCGTACTGGGCAAAGACGTGGAAACCATCCAGCGTGACTCCGGTGATACCACCACCGACATCGCGACCCAGTCCGTGACCGAACTGCTGAGCGAGGACGTCAGTGCCATCGTAGGAGCAGCGTCCTCGGGCGTATCCAAGACCGTGATCAACCAGATCACCGGCGCAGGGGTGGTGCAGATCTCCCCGGCGAACACATCGCCCGATTTCACCACCTGGGATGACAACAACCTGTACTGGCGCACCGCCCCTTCGGACGTGCTCCAGGGCCGCACGCTGGGCAGCTACATGGTGTCCTGTGGCGCCCAGACGCTGGGCATGATCGTGTTGAATGACGCCTACGGCACCGGCCTGGCGGACAACGTCAAGCAGGCCTTTGAAGGCGCCGGCGGCCAGGTTGTGGCCACCGAAATGTTCAACGAGGGCGACTCCCAGTTCAGCTCGCAGGTGGACGCCGTCGTCAACGCCAAGCCCGACGCCATCGCGCTGATCACCTTTGACCAGATCAAGTCGATCGCGCCGCTGCTGCTGTCCAAGGGGGTCACCCCCGACCAGATGTTCCTGGTGGACGGCAACACCTCGGACCTGAGCGCGGACCTCGACCCGGGCGCCATGGTGGGTGCCCAGGGCACGATCCCCGGAACGTTCGCCAAGGAAGACTTCCAGGCGGCGTTGGCGGAAATGGACGACAACCTCAATTCCTACTCCTACGCAGGTGAGTCCTACGACGCGGTGAACCTCGTGGCCTTGGCAGCCGAAGCCGCCGGAAGCACCAAGGGCGAGGACATCGCCAAGGAAATGCAGGGCGTGTCCGCGGACGGTGAGAAGTGCTTCGACTTCGCCGGCTGTGTCACGCTGCTGCGCAACGGTGAGGATATCGATTACGACGGCATCTCCGGCCCGATCTCGTTCGACGAGAACGGTGACCCGACCGAGGCCTACATCGGCATCTACGAGTACGACGACACCAACGTACCCCAGCCGAAGCGCGAGGAGTTCGGCCAGCTGTAAGGCCGCTCCAGCACCACTGGTAAACACAGCAGAGGGTCCCGGCCGCCGGCCGGGACCCTCTGTCGTGCTACCGGTGGATGGGGGAGGGTGGGAGGCATGGACAGGGCCGCCTGGCATTGAACGGGGCCCAGGGGGGCCGCACGCGGCGGGAGTGCCTGCCTGTGGGGAGTGCTCATACGACGGCGGCGTGCCTCTGGGAGTGGTCGAACGACAGCGGCGTGCCTGTGGAGTGCCCAAGCGGCGGCAACACTTGTGGGAGTGCTTGAACGACGACGGCGCCCGCCCCGGAGGACGAGCGCCGCCGTCGAGGTGGCTGGCTGCGGGTGGACTCAGGCGGTGTCCGCGAGGGTGCCGAGGTAGAGCTGGATGACCTTCGGATCCTTCAGCAGCTCGCGGCCGGTACCGGTGTAGGCGTCCTTGCCCTGGTCCAGGACGTAACCGCGGTCGCAGATCTGCAGGCAGCGGCGCGCGTTCTGTTCCACCATGATGACCGAGACACCGGCCCGGTTGATTTCGTGCACCCGCAGGAACGTCTCGTCCTGCTTGACCGGCGAGAGGCCGGCGGAGGGCTCGTCCAGGAGCAGCACCGCCGGATCCATCATCAGGGCCCGTCCCATTGCCACCATCTGGCGTTCACCGCCGGAGAGCGAGCCGGCCCGCTGCGCGCGCCGCTTGGCCAGATCCGGGAAGATGCCCGCCACGAAATCGAAGCGCTTCCTGAAGTCCTTGGGCCGCTGGAACATGCCCATTTCCATGTTTTCTTCGATGGTCAGCGTCGAGAAGACGTTGTTGTTCTGGGGAACGAACCCGATGCCGCGGCTGACGAGCTTGTTTGCCTTCAGCCCGGTCAGGTCCTGGCCGCGGACCACGACGGTGCCGGAGTGGACCTTGACCAGGCCGAACATCGCCTTGAGCAGGGTCGATTTGCCGGCACCGTTGGGGCCGATGATGCCAATCAGTTCGCCCTGGCGGGCTTCGATGCTGCAGCCGTTAAGGATATTGACGCCGGGCAGGTAGCCGGCCACCAACTCCGTCACGGTGACCACCGGTTCCCCCGGTGCCACGGCTGCCGGGGTCGATTCTATGCGGCGCGCATTCATGGCTGGTCCTTCCTTCTCGGGCTTCGGTGGGTGTCGTCAACTTCGTCTGCGCTGGAATCACGCTCGCTGATGTGGTGGCCCAGGACGCCCTCGCTGGCCGTTCCCACCACCGACTCCGCGTCCTGCGCCAACTCTTCCTCCAGCGCCTCGACGCCTTCGGCGTCGCCCAGGTCGACGTCGTGGTGGGCGCCCAGATAGGCGTCGATCACTGCCTGATCCTTCATGACGATGGCAGGCGGACCTTCTGCCACGATCCTCCCTTCGGCCATGACGACCACCCAGTCGGCGATGTGGCGGACCATTTGCATGTCGTGTTCGACGAACAACACGGTCATGCCCTCGGCCTTCAGGTTTTTGACATGCTCCAGCAGCGACTGCGTCAGCGCGGGGTTGACGCCGGCCATCGGCTCATCGAGCATGACCAGCTTGGGCCGGACCATCAGGGCGCGCGCCATTTCCAGCAGTTTGCGCTGGCCGCCGGAGAGCGATGCCGCGTAGTCGTCCCGTTTAGAGTCCAGTTTGAATTTGGTCAGCAGGACGTCGGCCTGCTCGGTGATTTCCCGTTCCTTGGGCCCCCAGATGTTCTTGAAGAGGGCCTTGAACAGGTTCTCGCCGGACTGGCCGGTGGCACCCAGGCGCATGTTCTCCATGACGGAGAGCTTTCCCATGACCTTGGTCAGCTGGAACGTCCGCACCATGCCCATGCGCGCCACCTTGTAGGACGGCACGCCGGCGAGCGAATGCCCCTCGAAGGACCACTCGCCGCTCTGGGGGACGTCGAAGCCGGTAAGCAAATTGAACAGCGTGGTCTTGCCCGCCCCGTTCGGTCCGATCAGCGCCGTGATTTGGTGCCGTGGGATCTCGAGATATTCCACGTCCACGGCGTTGACGCCGCCGAACTGCCGGGTGACGTTTTTGGCGACGAGGATGGGATCCCGTTTCCGGCAGCCCGGGCCCGGCTCGTCGGCGGCAATGGGGCGGGTGTCCGTCATGTAATCGTTGTCCAGCTGGTCCGCCTGATCCGGGGCAGCTGTGGCGGACCCGGTCGTGGCGCGGTCTTGTTCGCTCATGTGAATGCCAGTTCTTTCTTGTTGCCCAGCACGCCTTGGGGCCTGAAGATCATCAGCAGCATCAAGGCGATGCCGACCAGGATGTAGCGGAGCTGTCCGGCCTGTGTGGTTGTCAGGAAGGTGATGTAGTCCGCCTCGATGGCACCGTAGAGCAGTCCCTGGGTCAGCGAGAGGACTACCCAGAAGATCATGGCGCCGATAACAGGGCCGAGGACGGTGGCCATGCCGCCCAGCAGCACGCAGGTCCAGAGGAAGAACGTCAGCTCCGTCTGGTAGTTGGCCGGTTGCACCGCTCCGCGGGGGAGGGTGAAGACCATGCCGGCCATGGTTCCGAACAGGCCGCCGATGATGAGGGCCTGCATCTTGTACGAGTACACGTTCTTGCCCAGGGACCGCACCGCGTTCTCGTCCTCGCGAATGCCTTTCAAAATCCGGCCCCAGGGGCTGCGCATCAGCAGGAACACCAGCAGGCAGCAGATTATCACCAGGCCCCAGCCGACCACGCGGATCCAGAGGCCGCGCTCATTCAGGCTCACCAGGCCGAAATTGTAGACGCCCTGCGGGAACGGGTTCAGGGCGAAGAACCCGCCTTCGAAGGCAGCCAAACCGTTGGCCGAACCGGTGATGTCCGTCAGGTCGTTGGTGGTGACCACGTACCGGATGATCTCCGCGGCAGCGATCGTGACGATGGCCAGATAATCCGCCCGGAGGCGCAGTGTGGGGATGCCCAGCAGCAGCGCAAAGATCACCGAGCCGATCAGGGCTATCAAGACGCCGACAAAGAACGGCACGCCCCACTCGAGCGTGGGAATGGCGAAGCCATAGGCGCCGATAGCCATGAAACCGGCTTGGCCAAAGTTCAGCAGGCCGGAATAGCCGAAGTGGACGGCCAGGCCGAGTGCAGCCAGAGCGTAGGCGGCCGTAGTCGGGCTGATGATTTCGCCCAGTGCGTTCGTGAATATGTTCAGGAAATCCATGGTGTTGCCTCCTAACCCACGCGCTCTCGACGGCCCAGGATGCCCTGTGGCCGGAACAGCAGGACGACGATCATGATCAGCAGGGCCCCGACGTACTTCAGGTCTGCTTCCAGCCAGAGCGTCGACAGTTCGACGAACAGGCCGACGATGACCGAACCGACCAGGGCGCCGAACACGGTGCCCAGGCCGCCGAGGATGACGCCGGCAAAGACGAGCAGCAGGATCTGCTGCCCCATGTTGAAGGTGACGCCGGGGCGGTAATAGGCCCAGAGGATGCCACCCAGCGCGGCCAGCACCCCGCCGACCGTCCAGACGATGCGGATTACGCCGTCAACATCGATGCCGGAGGCTGCCGCCAGCGCGGGATTATCGGCGACGGCCCTGGTCGCCTTGCCCAACCGGGTCTTCAGCAGCAGCATGGCAATCAGGATGATCACGATCAGGCTGACAACCAGGGAGAGCAGCGTATTGCGGCTGATCGAAATGTTGCCTAATTCCAGAATCGGGCTTCTTGCCTGCGGCAGCTGCTGCGTGGCGCCGCCGAAGTTGAACTGGATGACATAGCGGGCAGCCAAGGCCAGGCCGATGCTGATGATCATCATGGGGATCAGCCCGGTACCCCGATGACGCAACGGCTTCCACAGCCAGGCGTCCTGGGCCCAGCCGAACGCACCGCCCAGGACAATGGCCAACAGCATCGCCAGCCACACCGGAATGCCGAGAAGCGCGAAGCCGAACATCAGCACTGCGCCGGCGGTGACCATCTCGCCGTGGGCGAAGTTGGTCAGGCCGGTCGTGCCGTAGATGAGGGACAACCCCACCGAGGCCAGGGCCAGCAGCAGGCCGAAACTCAGGCCCGCAATGAGACGCTCTACGAAGATCTCGCCGAAACCGGCGCCTTGGAGCACAATGCCTTCCCCGAGCGGGAAGATGGCCGCGGCGTTGGACGTGTTGGTGAAGGTGACTTCCCGCGGATTGGGCGTGCCTTCGGCCAGCTCCACTCCCTCCGGAAAGGTGGAGACGTCCACTTCGACTTGATAGGTTCCCCGGACCGGAACACCGATCGACCAGGACCCGTTTTCGCCGGTGATTGCTTCGCCGCTGAATCCTTCGCCCGTGGCCGTGATCCGCACTCCCACGACGGGGCCGTCGGCATTGCGCAGGACGCCGCTGATCGTGTCGCGGAACGGCTCCGCCGGCGCGGTCGTCGTCGTACCAGGGGACGGCTCAGGTGAGGTGGTCGAAGCCAGTGAGGGGGGAGCGGACAAGAGGATCCCCGTGATGATCGCCAGTAAGGCGAGTAGTGTCCCCAATGGCCGAACAAGCTTCGGCATCGCGATCAAGATATGAACCTCCACAGTGGGGGGTGTGTCCGCCGGATCACCGGCAGGCGCTGACAGCGTCTGTGACGGAAATCACCGACGTGTCGTTTATGTTACCTGCGTCACGGGTGGCGGGAGGGTGCGTTCTGTCGCGATCAGGTAACAACTGTGAAGCCGTTGTTTAGCGTGGGTGAAACGTATCGGCTCCAGGGAGCAGCCGGTCTACCGGATGCCGGCCGAGCCGAGCGGGAGCGGCCGGATTCGCCGGGGTAGCTACAGGAAGCGGCGGAGAACTACAGGTAGAGCCCCGTGCCGCTGTCCGCTTCCTCGGGCTGGGAGACGGCGTGGACGTCGCGCTCGCGGAGGAGTGTGTAGTCGGCGGCGTTGACTTCGACTTCCGCCCGGTCTTCGGGGTCGAAGAGCACCCGGTCGCCGACCGCCACCTGGCGCACGTGCGGGCCCGCGGCGACTACCTCTGCCCACGCCAGGCGCTTGCCCATGACGGCGGTGGCCGGAATGACGATTCCCGAGGACGAACGGCGCTCGCTGCTGTCCTGGTCCGGGGCCACGAGGATGCGGTCATGGAGCATCCGCAGGGGCAGTGTGGCCCGGGCGGAGGAGCGGGGCGGGTTGGAAGGACTGCGGGAAGTCACTGGAGCATTCTACCCGGGGCAGGCGCAGCGGGCCGCCGGGAGGTCGGCGGCGCGGCCCGATAAGGGTTCACCGGCCCGTCATGGAATTTTCTGCCGTGTCGTTCGTTGGGATTGGTAGTCTAAGCATTAGCTCGCCCCCTGACGATGGAGGACAACAAGATGGCAATCGGAGGAAATCCGGTTTTCAACAACCCGAAGGCGTTCCGCGGTTCGCCCGCGGGACCTGCCGGAGCCGGCTCTGCCGTGCTGGCCGGCCAGACCCAGCTTTCCAGCCAGCAGTTGCAGGATCTGTACAACCAGCCGTCGGCGGGCCCTGCCCAGACCGGCCGGATGACCTATGACGACGTCATCCTCAAAACACTGGCCTGCCTGTCCCTGGTGGTCGTGGGCGGTGCCATCGGTTGGATGTTCCCGATCCTGCTGATTCCGGGCATGATCGCCGGCCTGGTCCTCGGCCTGGTCAACGCCTTTAAGCGGGAGCCGTCCAAGGGCCTCATCCTGGCCTACGCCGCCGCCGAAGGCCTGTTCGTCGGCGCCCTGTCCATGGTCATCGACGCGATGTACCCAGGGGTGGCCCCGCAGGCCGTGCTGGGCACCGTGTGCGTCTTCGCCGTCACGCTGGCCCTGTTCAAGAGCGGCAAGGTCCGCGCCACGCCCAAGGCCATGCGCTTCTTCATGATCGCGCTGATCGGCTACGCGCTCTTCTCCCTGGTGAACCTGGGCCTGATGTGGTTCGGCGTGCTGGACAACCAGTGGGGCATGCGCGGCGCGGAGATCAATATCATGGGCATCGGCATCCCGCTGGGCGTGCTCATCGGTTTGCTGGCCATCGGCCTGGCCGCGTTCTCCCTGATCGTTGACTTCACCTCGGTCGAACAGGGTGTAAAGCAGGGCGTGGACCGCAAGTACTCGTGGACGGCCGCCTTCGGCCTGACCGTGACGCTGGTCTGGCTCTACGTGGAGATCCTGCGCCTGCTCGCCATCCTCCGCGGCGACGAGTAATCCGCCGTATTTCTACCCACCGACCCCGGCCCGGAGCCGGGGTCGGCTGTTTTAAGCGGCGGCCCGGTACGGTGGATGCATGACGGGCCAGCGCAGCCGGGCAGCGACCGGCGAGCAGTATGAACTGCGGCGCGCCGGATCGCGGGCCGTGGTCACCGAACTGGCGGGCTGCCTCCGGCTCTTCGAAAAACAGGGCGTGCAGTTGACCGAAACGTTCGACGATGACCGGATCCCGCCCTCGGCCTCGGGCATCCTGCTGGCTCCCTGGCCCAATCGGGTGGACGGAGGACGGTGGGAGCTCGACGGCGCCGTCCAGCAACTGGACATCACGGAACCGGGCCGCGGCCATGCCATCCACGGGCTGCTGCGCAATACCGGCTACCGGCTGATCGACCGCAGCGGGTCCGCACTCGTGCTGCAGGCGGAGATCTTCCCCCAGCACGGCTACCCCTTCCGGCTCAGCCATGTCGCCGAGTACTCCCTGGACCAGGCCGGCGACCTGACGGTCCGGCAGGAACTGCTGAACCTGTCCGCAACGGCGGCCCCGGTAGCGCTGGGCGCTCATCCCTTCATCCGGCTGGGAGACGAACCCGCCGACCGGCTGACCCTGACCGTGCCGGCGGCGCGGTTCTTTCCGGCGGACCGGCACACCAAGATTCCGACGGCGGATGCCCCGGTCAACGACCAGACCGACCTGCGCAGTGGAGCCTTGGTGGCGGACCTGGACATCGACCGCGGCTATGCCGGACTGTCTGCCGGATCCGGCGGGCGCGTGGTGACCACACTCGCCTCGGAGGGCGGTTCGGTGGTCGGGCTGTGGCAGGAAGAACCCTTCCGCTACGTCCATGTCTTTGTGACCACAAAATATCCGGGCCGCGACCGCGCCGTAGCGGTGGAACCCATGACGGCGCCCGCCAACAGCCTCAATACCGGCCTGGGGCTTCAATGGCTGGAATCCGGTGCAACGTTCGGCGGAAGCTGGGGCATTACGGCGCAGCTTCACTGAACGCACGACTGGGTCGCAATATGAAACTATTGGGTGTATGAACCGGTCCTTCCCCGAAAACCGTCCGCTGCCGGCCGGACGCTTGGCCGGAGCCGACGGTCAACACCACGTCCGAGAGGACGTGCCCTATGCGCTGCGGATCAGTGCGGCTTGGGCGTGGCGGGTGGGCCTGATCCTGGTCGTCGGCGGACTGCTGGTCTGGCTGCTCAGTTTCGTCTCGCTGCTGATCATCCCGCTGATGGTCGCGGCGTTGATAGCCGCCTTGATTTCCCCCGTTGTCCGGTTCCTGCGCAAGGCCAAGGTTCCCAAGAGCCTGGCGGTGGTCATCACCATCCTGGGCTTCCTGGGGCTGATTGGCGGGGCTCTCTCCCTGGTCGGCCGGCAGCTCTACATCGGCTTCAGCGAGTTGTGGGACCAGGTGCTGCAAGGCATCGGCCAGGTCCAGGGTTGGTTGACCAACGGACCGCTCCGCCTGACCAACGAACAACTCAACGACTACCTGAACGAAGGCCTGGACCAGCTGCAGAACAACAGCAGCGCGATCTTCTCCAGCGCCCTCAGCGTCGGGTCCACCGCCGGACACCTGGTCACCGGCCTGCTGCTGACCATCTTCGCGCTGATTTTCTTCCTGTACGACGGTGACCGGATCTGGCGTTTCATGGTCGGGCTGCTGCCCAAGAAGGCGCGGGCGGCAGGCAATGGTGCCGGCCGCAAGGGATGGACCTCCATGGTCCACTACATCCGGGTCCAGATGTTCGTTGCCTTCGTTGACGCCGTCGGCATCGGCGCCGGCGCGGCCATCATCGGCGTGCCGCTGGCACTGCCGCTCGGCGTGCTGGTATTCCTTGGCTCCTTCGTCCCGATCGTTGGCGCCCTGCTCACCGGGTTCGTCGCCGTCCTCTTGGCCCTGGTGGCCAACGGATGGGTCAATGCGCTGATCATGCTCGCCATCGTGCTGGGTGTGCAGCAGTTGGAGGGCCACGTGCTCCAGCCGCTGATTATGGGCAAGGCGGTCTCGTTGCATCCGTTGGCCGTCGTGCTGGCCGTCGCCGGCGGCTCCATGGTCGCGGGAATCGCCGGTGCGCTCTTCGCCGTCCCCTTGCTCGCGATACTCAATGCGTTCGTAAAGTACATTGCCGCCCGCGGATGGGAAACGGATCCGGCCTTGGGCGCGCCGCCACCGGTGGAAGAGCCATACCGGGCGCCGGAACCGGCGTTGGCTTCGCCGGGTCCCGGAAATCCGCCCGAACCCTCAGACCGGGGACCCTCCCGCCGACGCCGCGCCCTGCCGCACAGAAAAGAGACCGACAAGTGACAGTCACCGCCCAGCTTCCCGTCACGCTCGACGACATCCAGGCCGCCCGGATAACCCTTGACGGCATCATCGCCAAGACGCCGATCGAACAATCCCGCGCACTGGGGCGGATGGTCGGCTCCGACGTGTTTTTCAAATGCGAGAACCTGCAGCGGGCCGGGTCATTCAAAGTCCGCGGGGCGTACGTGCGGATGGCCGGGCTGTCCGATGAGGAGAAGGCACGCGGCGTCGTGGCTGCCTCAGCCGGAAACCACGCGCAGGGCGTCGCGGTGGCTGCGGCCCGCCTGGGCATCAAGGCCCGTATCTTCATGCCGCTCGGCGTCGCCTTGCCGAAGCTCGCGGCCACCCGTGGCCATGGCGCCGAAGTGGTGCTGCACGGCCACAACGTGGACGAAGCCCTCGCCGAGGCCCAGCGCTATGCGGACGAAACCGGCGCGGTCTTCGTGCATCCCTTCGACAACCCGGACATCATCGCCGGCCAAGGCACCCTGGGGCTCGAGATCCTGGAGCAGGTCCCCAACGTCGAGACCATCGTCATGGGCGTCGGCGGCGGCGGACTGCTGGCCGGGGTCGCCACGGCGGTCAAAGCCAGGGCCAAGGAGCTGGGCCGCGAGATCAAGGTGATCGGCGTGCAGGCGGAGAACGCGGCAGCATACCCTCCCTCCCTCGCCGCCGATGCGCTGGTGCCGCTGCAGAAGGTCTCCACCATGGCCGACGGTATCGCCGTCGGCCGCCCCGGGCAGCTGCCGTTCTCCATCATCCGGGAACTGGTCGACGACGTGGTCACGGTCAGCGAAGACGCCCTGGCCCGCGCCCTGATCTTCCTGGTCGAGCGGTCCAAGCTGGTGGTCGAACCGGCCGGCGCCGTCGGCGTCGCTGCGCTCATGGAAGGTGTCATCCCGGATCCGGGCACCACGGCGGTGATTCTCTCCGGCGGAAACATAGATCCCATGTTGATGCTGAAAGTGATCCAGCGGGGGCTGTATGCCTCCGGCCGTTTCATGTCCGTGCGGATCATGCTCGACGATCGTCCCGGTTCGCTGGCCACGATTTCGCGGATCATCGCCGAATCGGATGCCAATGTCACCCGCGTGGACCATACCCGCATCGGCGGGTCCATCAGCATGGGTGACGTTGCCATCACCATCGACATCGAGACAAAGGGCCACGAGCACTGCGAACTGGTGCTCGGCAGCCTCCGCGCCGCGGGCTTCCAGCCCGTCGTCGTCCACTGACCGTGGCGGCCGGAATCCGTGGACTGCGCCCCGCCCCGGCGCTGGCCGGAGCCGGGGCATTCGCGGCACTGCTCTGGGTCGTCTTCCTGGTCAACATCCTTGCCGGCGGGTACTTCAGCCTGCTGCTGGGCATCGCCCCACGGCGGCTCGAGGGGCTCGACGGCGTGGTGTTCGCGCCGCTGCTGCACGCCGATACCAGCCATCTGTTGAGCAACACTGTCCCGCTGCTGGTGCTCGCGTTCCTGACGCTGCTGGAAGGGATCCGGCGGTTTTCCGTGGTGCTCGCCTGCAGCTGGCTGGCCTCGGGGCTGGGGGTATGGCTGACCGGTGCGGGCCTGACAATCGGCGCCTCGGGCCTGGTCTTCGGGCTGTTGGCCTACCTGTTGGTGCGCGGCTTCTACAATCACAGCTGGCGCCAGATCCTGCTGGCCGTGGTCATCTTTCTTTTCTACGGCTCGGTTTTGTGGGGCGTCCTGCCGACGGCGCTGCCCGGGATCTCCTGGCAGGCGCACCTTTTCGGGGCAGCCGGGGGAGTCGCCGCGGCGGTGCTGCTGCGCCGCCGCAGGCGGGGCCTGGGCTGAAACCGTTCCCCAGCGATCGGAAGCGCCCCACGCCTGCTGCCGCCTACGCGAAAGGGCGGGCTTTCGCAGGAGCCCGCCCTTTGTGATGGGGTGCGTGATCAGCCGGCGTAGGGCTTGGCCGAAATGATCTCCACGGTGATCTGCTTTCCGTTAGGCGCAGCGTAGGTGGTGGTTTCTCCCGCACGCAAGCCGTGGATGGCCGCGCCGAGCGGGGACTTTTCGCTGTACACGTCCAGGTCGGAATCGCCGGCCACCTCGCGGCTGCCCAGCAGGAAGCGCTCGGTGTCGCCGGCGATCTTCGCTTCGATGACCATGCCCGGCTCTACGATTCCGTCGTCAGCGGGTGCTTCGCCCACGTGGGCGTTGCGCAGCAACTCGGTGAGCTGACGGATCCGTGCTTCGGCCTTGCCCTGTTCTTCCTTGGCGGCGTGGTATCCGCCGTTTTCCTTGAGATCCCCCTCGGAGCGGGCCTGTTCGATGCGGTCGACAATCTCTGCCCGGCCGGGGCCCGAAAGGTGATCCAGTTCAGCCTTCAGGCGGTCGTAGGCTTCCTGAGTGAGCCAGGCGACGGGTGCGCTGGAAGTGGACACGTAGTTCTCCTTAGTTGCTGCCGGTGCCGCTGGGCGCGGGCCGGCACGGTGGCTCTTTGCACAAAAGGCCGCCAAGTTGGCGGCCACTCCATGCAAAGACCCCGCCATGAAGGTGAATCATTCGTTCTGGGAGTTCCCAGTTCACCGGAGGCGGGGCGGAATGTATTTGCTCAATTGTAGTCAGCCCCCGCCGGTTTTCCCAATAACACGGTGGCAAAAGATGCGCCGCACCCCGGAAAGCGAGACCGCGGGCGGCGCCCACCGGGGGCGTCAGCCGCTGGCGTCGGCGGCCCAGCAACTGTCCACGCCGCCGGAGACAGCCAAGGATTCTGTCCTTAGCTGAACGCGGTGTGCCGTGGTCTCGGCCGTATCCCCCTCGGCGGCGGGCCCGATCGTGGCGACCTTCCAGCCGACGACGGCGTAGTTCTCGCTCAGGGCCTGTACGGCGCAGTGGACCGTAGCCTCGGGGTTCTTGGTGACTTGGAAGTCCACGGTGATGTGGCCGGCGTCGGCCACCGAAAAGCCAACGTCCTTGCTCTCAACCTGCGGCCCGTCCTGGCCCAGGGCGAAGAAACCGGCGCCGATGACTGCCACGCCCAGGGCCCCGCCGGCCAGTGCCAGCTTGCTGCGGCGGGACAGCGTCCGCCGCGGCGTGCCGTAACGTTCGGAAACCGTTAAGCTGGGGGGAGTCTGAGGAGTTCGGGGGCCGGAGGTGCTCACGCCCTCAAGTTTAGCTTCCCACCCACCCACGCAAGATTTTCCAGGAGCAGCCACGTGAGCTTCGATGCAGCCAAGCCGGCGCAGAGTGAGGGACTGCGCCTGCTGGCGGTCCACGCCCATCCGGACGACGAATCCAGCAAGGGCGCCGCGTCCATGGCGCGTTATGCCGCCGAAGGCGTCCAGGTGCTCGTCGCGACCTGCACCGGCGGTGAACGCGGCGACATCCTCAACGCGGAGGCCGCCTCCGATCCGCAGGCGCACCGGGACCTGGCCGGAATGCGGCGGGTGGAGATGGCCCGGGCTGCAGCGGAGCTGGGCGTACAGCATCGCTGGTTGGGGTTCGCGGATTCGGGCCTTCCGGAGGGGGATCCGCTGCCGCCGCTGCCGTTCGGCAGCTTCGCCACCCTGCCTCTGGAACGGGCGGCGGCTCCGCTGGTTAAGCTGGTCCGCGAGTTCCGTCCGCATGTGGTGATCAGCTACGACGAGAACGGCGGCTACCCGCACCCGGACCACATCATGGCCCACAAGGTGGCGGTGGAGGCGTACCACGCTGCCGGTGACCCGGAGCGCTACCCGGACGCGGGCAGTCCCTGGGAGCCGCTCAAGCTTTACTATGACCGTGCCTTCAACCCGGAACGGTTCCGCGCACTGCACTACGCCCTGGAGGAAGCCGGCCTGCAGTCGCCCTACGCCGCACGCCTCGCGGCATGGCTGGAGGCCGACGCTGAGGGGCACCAGCCGCCCATGCCCAACCACCGGACCACTACGCAGATCGACTGCGGCGACTTCTTCCGCCACCGCGACCGCGCGCTGCTGTCGCACCGCACCCAAGTGGAGCCCACCGGGTTCTTCTTCGCGGTTTCGGAGGAAATGCAGCGGACCGTCTGGCCGTGGGAGGATTTCTCGCTGATCCACGCCCGGGTGGAGACCAGCGTGCCCGAAACGGATTTTTTCGCGGGCATAAGATAGACCTTGCAGCCAACCCGCGCCGGAGCTGAAGTTTTCCGGGACGCAGCGAGAAAGAGATTGAAACTTGCCCCTGATCCAGATCCTTGCCGCCGTCACCGCCGGTGCCGGCGAACCCACTCTCCGGCCCGGCCTGGACGCTGACCAGGTTTCGCCCGGGCCCTGGGGCTTCTTCTTCACCTTTGCCCTTGCGGCCGTGGTGGTTTTCCTGATCTGGGACATGTCCCGGCGCATCCGGCGGGTGCGCTACCGCTCCCAGGTGGAGGAGAGCGGAGGCCACGATGCGCGGGAGGCCGGCCCCAAAGCGTCCGGGCAGGCAGGCGGGGGCACGCGCGGGCACACGGACGGCGGCGGCACCGAAACGGGCAGCACGAACGAACACAGCGGCGGCTCGGGCCGCCCGGACCGCCGGGAGTGACCATGGCCGGCAGACTGCGCTCAGAGGCTTCGGCCTACTTGCGGCAGCATGCCGGGAACCCGGTGGACTGGTGGCCGTTCGGTGACCAGGCCTTTGAACAGGCACGTCTGCGCGACGTGCCTGTTTTCGTTTCGGTCGGCTACGCGGCGTGCCACTGGTGCCATGTGATGGCCGGTGAATCCTTCGAGGACGAGGCCACGGCCCGCTACCTGAACGAGCACTTCGTTCCGGTTAAAGTGGACCGGGAGGAACGTCCGGACGTGGACAACGTCTACATGGCGGCCACGCAGCTGATGACCGGCCAGGGCGGCTGGCCGATGAGCGTCTTCGCCCTGCCCGACGGCCGGGCCTTCTATGCCGGCACCTACTTCCCACCGCGGCCGCTGCCGGGCCAGCCATCCTTCCGCCAGGTGCTTCAGGCGGTCCATGAAGCCTGGGAGCAGCGCCGCGGCGCCGTTGAAACCACTGCCGCCTCGCTGGCCCAGGCCCTCGCGCAGGCCGGGGAAGCCAACCGTGAACTCCTCGGGGACCTCACCCCGGCGCCCGACGACGGCGCGGCGGACCAGTCCCACGATTTGGGGCCGGGACCGGTGCAGGTGTCCGCCAGCGGCTGGGGTGCGGGCCGCCCGGTCCTCGAACAGGCCGTCGAGGTCCTGGCGCGCCAGGAGGACACCGTCTTCGGCGGGTTTGGCGCGGCCCCCAAATTTCCGCCGTCGGCCGTACTGCACTTCCTGCTCCGGCATGCTGCGGCCTCGCGGTCCGACACTGCGGGGCAGGCCGCCGGATTATCTTCCCGCACGTTGTCCGCCATGGCCGGCTCCGCGTTGTACGACCAGGTGGAGGGCGGCTTTGCCCGCTACGCGGTGGATCGAAAGTGGTCCGTGCCGCACTTCGAAAAAATGCTCTACGACAATGTCCAGTTGCTGCGCGTGTATGCCCAATGGGCCTTCCAGTCTTCGGTCGAGGCCGAGCGGAACCTGGGGCGGGCGGTCACGGCCGGTACGGCGGACTGGATGGTGGACCGGCTGCGGTTGGCGCACGGCGGGTTGGCGTCCTCGCTCGACGCCGACACCGTCGTCGACGGCATCCACCATGAAGGCGCAACCTACCTGTGGTCGCCGGCAGAGCTGCAGGAGGCGCTCGGCGACGACGACGGCGGCTGGGTCGCGTCCGTGATGGGTGTGGGCGAGCGGGGGAACGTCAGCGCCACCGGGTCGACGTTGCACCCGGGACGGGTGCTGGGGCCGGACGAGCGGCAGCGCTGGGAAGGGTTGCGTCCGGTACTGCTGGCGGCACGCAAGAAACGGCCGCAGCCCGAGCGGGATGAAAAAGTTGTTGCCGGTTGGAACGGGCTGGCCGTGGCCGGGCTGGCCGAAGCCGGAGAGCTGCTCGAGCGGCCCGACCTGACCGCCGCCGCCGTGGCCGTGGCGGACTACCTGCTGGCCGTGCATCTGGACGGCTCCGGCCGGCTTGCCCGGGTTTCCCACAACGGTTCTGCCCAGCACTTCGAAGGTTTGCTGGAGGACTATGCCGGCTGTGCGGAAGGACTGTTCTCGCTGTATGCGGCCACCGGGGAGCCCCGCTGGTTTGCCACCGCGGAAGCGCTGGTGCTGCGCGCGGAGGAGGTGTTCCTGGGCGAGGGTCAACTTAACGACCAGGCGGCCCCTGCCGCCCAGGTGGCTGCCGCCGCCGGATCCGTTCCGCCCGCGGATCCGCTGGAGAGCGCCACCCCCAGCGGCACCAGCCTGTTTGCCGGCGCGTTGGCCACCTATGCGGCCTACAGCGGCTCCGCCCGTCACCGGGATCTGGCCGGCCGGCTGCTCGGCTATCTGGAGCGGATTGCCGTGCGGGCACCGCGTGCTGCCGGGTGGGGCCTCGCAACTGCGCAGGCACTGGCGTCCGGGCCGGTGGAGCTGGCAGTCACGGGGGCACCGGGTGCAGCCGCCGCACTCATAGCCGCGGCGCGCGCAACCGGCAGCCCGGGCATGGTCATCGCCCGTTCCGGACAGGCGCGGCCGCCGGAGGGGGCGGCCCCGCTGCTGGCCGACAAGCCAGCCCCGGCGGAAGGTGCGCTCGCTTACGTGTGCCGCGGAATGGTCTGCCGCCGGCCGGTGGCGACCGTCAATGGCCTGCTGGCCGAGCTCGGCGCGGGAGCAGGCTGAGCCCGGAACAGTTCCGAAAGCCCTTTGCGACCGTCAACCGGAGCGGCCCAGCACCGCGATGACGATGGCGATGTAATGGCAGACGAAAGCCACCACGGTGAAGGCATGGAACAACTCGTGGAAGCCGAACCAGGTGACAGAGAAATTCGGCCGCTTGATCCCGTAGACCACCGCACCGCCAATGTAGAGAACGCCTCCCGCGCAGATCAGGACCGAAGCGGGGACGCTGGCAGCGAAGAAGTCGGGCAGGTAGAACAGCGCTGCCAGCCCGAGGGCGCAATAGATCGGGACATAGAGCCAGCGCGGGGCATGGGGCCACAACACCCGGAACCCGACGCCGGCGATGGCTCCGGCCCAGATCAGCCACAGCAACAGCGTGGCCTTCGCCGGTTCCAACAGTGACCAGGCCAGCGGCGTGTACGTTCCGGCGATGACCAGCATGATGTTGGTGTGGTCCAGGCGCTTGAGCACCAGCTTGACGTTGGGGCTCCAGTTGCCGCGGTGATAGACGGCGCTGACGCCGAAGAGCAGCAAGCCCGTGACCGCGTAGACCGCGCAGGCCCATTTGGCCGCTGCGGTGGGTGCCAGAGCCACGAGGACAATTCCGGCTGCCAGGGCCAGCGGGGTGGCCCCCGCATGCAGCCAGCCACGGAACCTCGGCTTGATATTGAGTGCGTCGGCGACCTGCTCCACGGTCCGTTCGATGGGGCCGTCCGTCGCCTCCCGGCGAGCAGGGGAATCGTCGTAACCGCCCCGGGAGCCCGATGGCCCGGTGGCGGCGCCGTGTTCACTCATGCGGATATTCTAGCGGCCGGGGCGGCCGTGGTTACCGGTCGGTAACAAGGTGTGGCGCGGAACCGACCGAACGGGGGGATAGAATTCTAAGTCGTGAACGGGCGATCAGGAAGGCGGGGTGCTGTGTCTCTTCCCGGCGTCCTGTACCGCCTATATGAGCGGCGCCTGCAGCGCTCGCTGGCGCCTGACCGGATCCCGGGCCACATCGGCGTGGTGGTTGACGGCAATCGGCGCTGGGCCAAACTGGCCGGGGCGCCCACGCGGGAAGGGCACCAGGCGGGGGCCGACAAGATCCTGGAGTTCCTGGGCTGGTGCGGCGACCTGGGCATCAAGGTGGTCACGCTCTACATGTTGTCCACGGACAACATGGGCCGTTCGGAAGACGAATTGCGCGAACTGTTGGGTGTCATTGGCAATACGTTGGACCGGTTGGGCGAGGGCAAGAACGTGCGCGTCCATCCCGTCGGGGCGCTGGAGACGCTCCCGGCCGACCTCGCCGCCAAACTCAGCGCTCTGGGGGAGCAGACCGCGTGTGTCAACGGCGTCCACGTGAACGTGGCCGTGGGTTACGGCGGCCGACGGGAAATCGTAGACGCGGTCAAGGGCCTGCTCCGCCATGCCGACGCCGAAGGCAAGAGCCTGGCCGACGTTGCCGGTGCGCTGGGCGTGGAGGACATCTCCCGCTACCTGTACACCAGCGGCCAGCCGGACCCGGACCTGGTCATCAGGACCTCCGGCGAACAGCGGCTCTCCGGCTTCCTGATGTGGCAAAGCGCCTACAGCGAATACTACTTCTGCGAGGCCCTGTGGCCGGATTTCCGGCGTCTGGACTTCCTGCGCGCCCTGCGCGACTACGCCAGCCGGCAGCGCCGTTTCGGCGCCTGAGCAGGGCCGCGGAGCGGGCGGCTCACCGACATCGTTCCCGTTCGCGCAGAATTCATTGAAACGATTTCTCCCGGGCTCTTGTCTTAGTGAATTACATCCGCGTAATTTTGGACTATCAGTCAGCAAAACCGCAGATTGATCGGGAGGCCACCAGTTTGATGCGCACAGCGAAAGCCGCATCGGGGGAGGCCGGTTCCGGCCTGGTGGCCCTACCGTCCACGCCCCGCTTCAATCAGTCGGAGCCGTCGCGCTCCGGACGGGAGCAAGCATGACCGCCACCAAGAATCCGCACCCTGCCGCCACGACCGGACCCGGGAAGCAGCCCGCCGCTGCCACCTCGTCCGGTCGTTCTGTTTCCGCCGGGGAACCGGAGACAGCGCGGGCGTCGTTTGTCCTGGACACCTCTGTGCTGCTGTCCGATCCCCGGGCGCTGCTGCGCTTCGCCGAGCACGAGGTCATCCTGCCGGTGGTGGTGATCACGGAGCTGGAAGGCAAGCGGCACGACCCGGAGCTTGGCTATTTCGCCCGCCAGGCGCTGCGCCTGCTGGATGACCTGCGCGTGCAGCACGGGGGCCTGAACCAGGCCATACCGCTGGGTGCGGAGGGCGGCACGCTGCGGGTGGAGCTCAACCACATTTCGCCCGAAGTGCTGCCGGCCGGATTCCGCGGCGGCGGCAACGACAGCAGGATTTTGGCCGTGGCCAAGAACCTGGCCGTCGAGGGCCGCAACGTCACCGTGGTCTCCAAGGACCTGCCCATGCGGGTGAAAGCGTCTGCGCTGGGGCTGCGTGCGGACGAGTACCGCAACGAACTGGTCAAGGACTCCGGCTGGACCGGCGTGGCCGAGCTGGATGTGGCCGACGACGACGTGAACGCGCTGTATGGACACGAGCCGGTGTTCATCCCGGAAGCGGCGGAGCTGCCCGCCAACACCGGCCTGGTGCTGCTCTCCAACCGCGGATCGGCGCTCGGCCGGGTGGGAGCCGACAAACAGGTCCGCCTGGTCAAGGGCGACCGTGACGTGTTCGGTTTGCACGGCCGTTCCGCGGAGCAGCGGCTGGCCATCGACCTGCTGATGGACCCGGAGGTCGGAATAGTCTCCCTCGGCGGACGGGCCGGTACCGGCAAGTCCGCCCTGGCGCTGTGTGCCGGGCTGGAAGCGGTGCTGGAGCGGCGCGAGCACCGGAAGGTGGTGGTGTTCCGGCCGCTGTACGCCGTCGGCGGCCAGGAGCTCGGGTACCTGCCGGGCTCCGAATCGGAAAAGATGAATCCGTGGGCGCAGGCGGTGTTCGACACGCTCGGCGCCCTGGTCTCGAACGAAGTGGTCGAGGAAGTCATGGACCGCGGCATGCTTGAGGTGCTGCCGCTGACCCACATCCGCGGCCGCTCGCTTCACGATTCGTTCGTGGTGGTGGATGAAGCGCAGTCCCTGGAGAAGAACGTGCTGCTGACGGTGATGAGCCGGATCGGCCAGAACTCCAAGATTGTCCTCACCCACGATGTGGCACAGCGTGACAATCTGCGCGTCGGACGCCACGACGGCATCGCCGCCGTCGTGGAAACGCTCAAGGGGCACCCGCTCTTCGGCCACGTGACGCTGACACGGTCGGAGCGCTCGCCCATTGCGGCCCTGGTCACGGAGCTGCTGGAGGGAGCCGAGATCTAGCCGGCGGCATCCGCGGCCTGTTGGAGGGAAGCGGGCTGCCGCAGCGCGGCCCGCTTCCCGCCGGTTACGGCCGGTCAATTGCCGCCGTTACAGCACCTGGGCCACCGCTGGGGGAGCCTGGTCAGGCGCGGTCGAGACTACTTCCGGAAGGAAAGGCGATGACGATCCTGGTGCCGGCACCCGGGGCCGATTCAACCTGCAGCGTACCGCCGGCTTCCCTGACGGTGTCGCGCATGATCCGGAGGCCGAGGTGGTCGGCCCGCCTGGCCGCGTCAGGAGTAAAGCCGACGCCGTCGTCGACCACCTCCATCACCACAGCAGTGCTGGATTGCCTCAACGAAACTCTGACCAGACGGGCGGACGCATGCTTGGATGCATTGGTGACGGCTTCACGCGCTGCGCGGTAGAGCAGCTCGGGGGAGGCGAGAGCGGTGGGCTCCGGGAAGTCAATGTCCAATTGCCAGTCGGCTCCGCGTTGGCGGACCAGAACACCCAATCCGTCGAGCGCAGCCGGCAAGCCCTCAGCCGACAGGTCCGGCGGATACAGCGTCAGCGTGATCCGGCGCAAGTTACGGATACTGCCCTGCACAACATTTTTGGCCAGCGCATGAAAGGTGCTGTCCGAAGCAGTCTGTTGCTGTTCGCGTGATTCCAGACTGTAGGCCAGCCCGGCCAGCTCTTGGATGACGCCGTCATGAAGGGTCTGGGCCAGACGTTGGCGTTCTTGTTCGGATGCCGCCATTGATCGTTGCAGCAGTCCTCGCCGGATTTCACCATCTTTCCGCATACGGCGCGCCATTCGGATTGCCGGTTCAAGCTGGAGCATCTGCAGCACGGCCAACGCGATCAAGATGACAGGCAGGATGCCCAGCATCTCATCCTGCATGCGGTTGATTTCATCCGGCGGATAAGACAGCTCGAAGATGTAGTCATGTCCGTTGCCGGCCTGTGCACGCACATAAACGTTGACCAGCTGAGTCTGGCCCGTCTCGAAGATATTGTCGTCGTCCGCTGGATCTTCCACGAGGCTGACAGGTGCATCCCCCTGCAGCTGGACCAGGAGATGAGCCGGCAGGTCGAACTGCCGCCCGATGAGCTCATCGACGTCCGAATACACAATCGTGCCGTCGAAGTCCCAAACCTTGACCCGCAAAATGTGGCCGTCGTCAATCATCGGGTCCACTTCGCTGTCCAACTCGGCCAAGGCCTGCGGAATGCCCGCAATCACCGCATCCGTGACGTCCTGGGCGAATTCGTGGTCGACCATTTGTTCCGTGTGTTCGGCGGTGTGGAGGAGTGCCTGGTCGGCAGCCAGCGAGCGGGCAACCATGATCACGGGCACCGTGACGATGATCAGTGCCGCAAGCCCGGACAGCGCGAAGCGGCGCAGGGCCGCCTGCATTTCCGAGGGCTTCCGGCGGCGGGGCTCGGAGGGTGATTCAGCGAGGATGCTGCGCCGGACCCGCGCGGCGAACTCAACGACCATACCCGCCGCCCAGCAGTTCCAGCCGCTGGGCGGTGGCGACGGCTTCCAGCTGCGAATGTGCGCCGAGCTTGGCAAGAATCGACTTCACGTATCCCCGACAGGTGTGCTGGGAAATGCCCAGCCTCCGGGAATTCGTTCGCACATCGTGGCCTGCTGCCATGAGAGCCAGTACCTGATGCTCGCGTTTCGTCAGCGCCGGTCTGTCCGCTGCCTGGGCCGGCGGAGCGGTCGCACATCGGGTGAGCGCGGACGGATGGACAGCCATGCTGCCGCTCCTGGCGTGCCGGATCGTTTCGAGCAGTGTCGACAGGGAGCCGTCT
This sequence comes from Arthrobacter sp. Y3221114, assembly GCF_059092625.1. Taxonomy (NCBI): domain Bacteria; kingdom Bacillati; phylum Actinomycetota; class Actinomycetes; order Micrococcales; family Micrococcaceae; genus Arthrobacter; species Arthrobacter sp. Y3221114. The sequence goes on along the minus strand of NZ_JBNHHW010000006.1, from coordinate 174,573 downwards.
TTGGGCAGGAAACCGGAAAGACCCGATGCGGCGGCGCGCGCGAGTACATTCAGCGACGGGTTACCGGTCAACAAGATGATCCGCGTCTCCGGGGCAGCCTGCAGGATCTGCTCCGCGGCGCTGAGTCCATCACCGTCGGGCAAATGGTAATCCATGATCACCACGTCGGGCCGGGACCGGCGGCACAGGGCAACCGCCTCCGTCACGCCGGCGGCGCTGCCCACGTTGACCAGATCCGATTCCCGATTCAGGGCATCAGACAGCAACTCCGCGAAAGTCGTGTGGTCATCTACGACGGCGATGCGTAGTTTGTGCTCCCCCAAAGAGCTCATTCTCCAGTTCCCCAACTCAAGACACGAAGGACTTGACCCCACCTCGAGTATGCACGGTACGCACCTGGAAGTACACACCGGGCCGGCGGGGTCCCCCGCTCTCAGCTGGCCGTCAGCGCCTTGCGTAAGAAAGAGCTGACGATGTCTCCCGCCGCAATATAGCGGGGTTCCGCGTTAACATCAGCCATGAATTGTTCTTTCCGGTGCCTCGCTGCGGGCGGGTCCAGCCGTTCGTTGAGCACCAGCAGCGCCGCCAGGACTTCCGACAGGCCGGACTGCGCGTCGGCGGTGGCCTTCAGCAGCCGCACATAGATCTCCTGAAGGGCCGGGCCGGGTGCACAACCGAGGTCGCGGCCGAACAACCGCCGGCATCGTTCGTAGGCCTGCAACCCGTCCGCATGCCGTCCGCCCAGCTCCAGGCCCCGGATCAGGACTGTCCACGCCGCTTCATTCAGCGGAGAAGCAGCAACGCAGCGCTGCGCCCAGAGCACGGCGTCATCGGGCCGCCGCAAGGCCAGCGCGGCCTCCGCAGCCAGCTGTTGGGCGTGCTGCACCATTTCCGCATGGCTCGACCGGGCATCTTCCGCCCAATCGGGAGTCAATTCGTGGCCCAGCAGCGGTTCAGTGGCGAGCGACAGCGCCTCGGCCAGCAGAGGGTACGCCCTCCACGGTTCGGCAAACTCGGCGGCCCGCACCAGGGCTTGGAACCGGTGCAGGTCGACGTCGACCATGTCCCGGTCGATCATGTAACCACCGTTGGCGGTGCGCAGCGGTCCTGACTTTGCGCAGCCCGGCTGCAGGTTGCGCCGCAGGATGCTGACATAGCTCTCCAAGGTGGCCAGTGCTTCGCCCGGAGCCCGGCCGCCCCACAACATGTGCACCAGCCGGTCCTTCGACATGGGCGAACCTACGTGCAGTAACAAGATTTCCAGCACCTGGCGCGGCTTTGGGCCGCCCAGCTTGTCGGCGGTCAACAAGTCCCCGCCGCGACGGATCCTCAAGTTTCCGATCATTTGCACAGCCACGGGCATGGCCCGTCCACTCAATTGCTCCACGATTCCCCCTCGTAGCACGCACCCTCCCCATTGAGTGCACCACCATCGTGCGTTGACTACGTGCCGGCGGGACAGCCTCGCGTGGGGGAGCCAACATCCCCAATTTGAGGGGGCGGGAACAGCACTCGGTTTTTTCCAAGGATGAATGGAGACTCTGGACTCGTGATCCCGAGCCTCCGGCTCAGTGCGGCAGGCCGGCCGGGCACACGCCGCCGGGCCCTGGCGTCACCCCTCAACGCCAGGGCCCGGTCGAGTGTCCCGCCCCGGCCGGACGGCCGGACCTGTCGGCGCCGGTGTGCGGCGCCGGGCTGCGGCGCCGGGCTGCCGCGCCGGGGCCCTCAGGCGGGGTGCGGGCGTAGGGGCCAGGGAATGTGCTCCCGCACATCGGTGAGGTTCATACTGACTTCCAGGAACAGGTCGTCGAGCATGTATTCGTCCACCCCGAGGATGGTCAACGCGTGACCGCCGCCCTGCTGAGGCCCGTCCATTGCTACCGCGGAGACACAAACCCCGGTCCGCCAGTCGACCCGCACCTCGGTGCGGCCCGCGGGAAGCAGCGGATGGCCGGCGTCGTACGGTGCGTACGTTTGGTTGGGCGAAACGACCGCCTCCAGCGCCTGGCGGCCCTGGTGCTCGACCTCGCGCAGTTCATGGATCTCCACGGGGTTGGCGAAGGGCGCCTCATAGGCCACTGGCGCGCTGCCGGCCAGCTCAACCGGATCCAGCATTGCGGACCAGCGCCCGTTGCCGAAGACCGGCTCACCGTAGGCGGCCTCGGGCCGGCGGCGCACCAGGTGGATGTCGTTGAACACCGGCGTGACCAGATGCGGCGGCAACAGCCACGACTTGCGTGTCGCGCTGACGTAGAAACCATCCCGGGAGTCGTTGATGCCGGTGGTGCTGTACAGCAGCCGGCCGTCGGCCGTCTCGACCCGAAGCGCGCCGGGGCGCCGGGTCCACGCACGCAGCATGCCGCCGGAAGCGTCCGGCTCCGGTGCCTCGGCCTGGACGGCGCGGAGCTCGAACCGCAGCGATTCCCACTTCCAGGGAGAAGAGCGGCAGAGGCACCTGAAGATCTCCGCATTGCCGGCGGCGTCGCCGGTTTTGAGCACGCTCCCGCCGTTCATATCCACAGTGTAGCCGCCGGCTCCCGGGGATCAGGGGGGTGCAGTAGGTTGGGTCCATGGTCGAGCAACTGGCGCTGCTGTGGCCCGGCCGCGCATTCGCGTTCTGGATGCTTTTGGCCGCCGGCGGCTATCTGCTCGTGATCGGAGCCCGGCTGAGCTGGATCGACCTGCGCACGCACCGGCTGCCGAACCGCATCATTTTTCCGGCCTACGCGGTGTCCGGGGTGCTGCTGATTGCCGCCTCTCTGGGAGGCTACGACGCCGGCATGTTCTGGCATGTGCCGGCCGGCGGCGCACTGCTCTGGGTCTTCTATTTCGCCGTCCGGTTCATTTATCCAGCCGGCATGGGGTTCGGCGACGTGAAACTGGCCGGAGTGCTGGGGATGTACCTGGGGTATCTGGGGTTTGAGCAGGTGCTGTTCGGGACGTTCGCGGCATTCCTGCTGGGCGGGGCGTACGGTGTGCTGCTGGTGGTGCTGCGGCGCGAATCGCTGCGCAGCGACATTCCGTTCGGGCCGTTCATGATTGCCGGCACGTGGGTGGCGCTGCTGCTGCCGACGTAGCCTAGGGTCATGCCTACTCCCGATTTCATCCTCCGGTTGCGCGACAAAATCGGCCACGACCTGCTCTGGCTCCCCGGCGTCACTGCCGTAGTGCTGGATGAGCGGAACCGCGTCTTGCTGGGCCGCCGCGCCGACAACGGGCGGTGGACGCTGATCACCGGCATCCTGGACCCGGGGGAGCAGCCCGCCGAAGGCGTGGTGCGCGAGGTGTTGGAAGAAACAGGCGTCGTTGCCGAGGTCGAGCACCTGGCCGAGGTTTACGCGGGCGGTCCGACGGAGTTCGTCAATGGAGACCGGGCCCAGTTCCTGACGCTGAACTTCCGTTGTCGGCAGGTGGGCGGCGAAGCCCGGGTCAACGACGACGAGTCGTCCGAGGTCGGCTGGTTCGGACTGGACGAGCTGCCGGAACTGACCGACCATCATCGCGACCGCTGAAGGCGGCCCTGCGGGCCGGGGGAGTCCCGGAGTTTGTCCGCTGAGCCTATTGGATGTCCGAGTCGGGAGGCGGCAGGACGTACTGCCGGTCTTCGTCCACGGACTCGACGCCCTCGATTCCGGCAACTGCCGCACGCTGTCCCTCCGGCAGTGAACCGGTAATCATGCCCAAGGTGGACAGCACGTTCTCCACCTGCATGCCGCCGGCCGCCAACTGTTCGGCGATCCGCCCGGTATCGGAGAGGTAGTCGTGGCGCACCGTCACGGTGATCTGCATACCCCCATGATAGGTCCGCGGCACCCTCCCGGGGGAAGGCAGGTCACTGCGGGGAAAGCACCAGCCCTGCCCCGACATCGACGGAGGGCACGGGCAACCGCTCCGCCTCCTGGACCAGGGTGGCCCACAGCTCCAGGCCACGCCGGCCGGTGGCCTCTGCCCACAGGGCCGCCACGCCGGCGGCGTGGGGCGTCGCCATGCTGGTTCCGCTGATGGTGTTGTACCGCTTCGGCATCGGCCAGGACGAGTACACCTGGAATCCGGGGCCGGCGCAGTCCACCTGCCCGCCGCGCAGAGGAAGGCTCCGGGCGGAAAAGAACGCGACCTCCAGGGCCTGGTCCAGCGCGGCTACCCCCATGATGAACGGGCTGTTCGCCGGGGCGCCGACGAACCCGAACTCGCCCTTCCGGCGGTCGGCGTTGTTTCCCGCGGCGGCGATGATCAGGGAACCCTGTTCCAGCGCCCGGCTCCCGGCCGCCGTGTAGGGCGGGTGGATTTGTGCCACGTCGGCTCCCAACGACATGGAGATGACGGCACAACCGTTGCCCACGGCCCAGTCGATCCCGGCGAGGATGCCGGCGTCGGTCCCGGAACCGGCGTTGCTGAGCACCTTCCCGGCGAAGATTTCCGCTTCGTGGGCCACGCCGTAGCGCGGACCGGTGCCGGGGGCCTTGGGGCCGCACGCGGTCCCGATGCAGTGCGTGCCGTGGCCGTGTCCGTCGTGGGGCGGCTCGCCGGCAATGAAGGAGGCGCTGGTGATGCTGCGTCCGGCGAAATCGGGATGCGCTTCATCGAAGCCCGTGTCCAGCACGGCGACGCGCACCCCTTGCCCGGAATAGGGCGACGAGACGGCCCTGGTGGCCTGCTGCCCCCACGTGAAATTGGTGTTGTCGGCGAAACCCGCCGGCGCGGGACCCGCTTCGCGGCGTTCGTGCCGGCCCGCGGCGAGCCGGCCGGACAGGTCGGTCACGCCGTCGCGGTAGCCGGCAGCATAGTCCTCGACGCCCAGCACATCGTGGATGAGTTCCGGCGAGACCGAGAGGACACGGTGCCGGGCAGCGGAACTGACCTGGAGCGAACTGATCTGGTCCGGGCCGGCAGCGACGACGGCGATCCCCAGGTTTGCGAAGACCGTTGCGTCCGCGCCGGAGGCCGAGTCCGGATCCACTCCCCGGGTGCCGAAATCGCGGCTATCCGCGACATCCGACAGACCAGCGGCGTCGGCCAGGATCCCGGCACATTCATCGGCCGGGCCGTAGAAGACGACGATATAGCGTCCGGTGGTCTTCGGATGCCCGGGCAGGGAATAGTCGGCCGTCGCCAGGGACGGGGGCTGCGAATCGCCAATCACGGAGACCTCCTGGACGCTCTTCCGCTTAGGTCCCCGATGGGCCGGGCGGCGGCCCGGGAGGGGCCGTTCACCCGCAGTCCGCGGGGACGTGTGCGCATCATCCTAGCCCCGGCGGCCGACGGTTCAAGCTGTAGGCAATCGTTTCAGCCAGTCGGGGGCAAAAATAGCGGGCGGGCTCGGTCCTGCCGCACATCCGGCGCCGGTGCGACGGGCCGGCGGCGGGCCCGCCGCACACCGAAGGGCGCCCCCGCCGAAGCAGAAGCGCCCTACATGGTCCGCAGGGGGACGTGTCTGCTACTTGGCCTGCGGCGGCACGGTCATCGAGAGCACGTCGAGCGCAGAATCCAGCTGCTCTTCGGTCAGTTCGCCGCGCTCCAGGAAGCCAAGGGCGATGACGGACTCGCGCACGGTCAGGCCTTCCTGGACCGAATGCTTGGCGATCTTGGCGGCGTTTTCGTAGCCGATGTACTTGTTCAGCGGGGTCACGATCGAGGGGGAGGCCTCGGCCAGGAAGCGGGCGCGCTCCACGTTGGCGGTCAGCCCGTCGATCATCTTGTCCGCCATCACGCGCGAGGTGTTGGCCAGCAGGCGGATGGACTCGAGCAGGTTGGCGGCCATCACCGGAATGCCGACGTTCAGCTCAAAGGCACCGTTGGTGGAGGACAAGGCGATCGTGGTGTCGTTGCCGACGACCTGGGCTGCAACCATGATCGCTGCCTCGCAGATCACCGGGTTGACCTTGCCGGGCATGATCGAGGATCCCGGCTGCAGGTCGGGGATGGCGATTTCGCCCAGGCCCGTGTTCGGGCCCGAGCCCATCCAGCGTAGGTCGTTGTTGATCTTCATGAACGCGTACGCAATGTTGCGCAGCTGCCCGGAGGCCTCGATCAGGCCGTCGCGGTTGGCCTGGGCCTCGAAGTGGTTGCGGGCCTCCGTCAGCGGCAAGCCGGTGTCGGCGGCCAGCAGTTCGATGACGCGCTGCGGGAAGCCGGCCGGGGTGTTGATGCCGGTGCCGACGGCGGTGCCGCCCAGCGGAACCTCGGCCACGCGCGGCAGCGATGCTTCGATGCGTTCGATGCCGTAGCGCACCTGTGCGGCGTAGCCGCCGAACTCCTGTCCGAGGGTGACCGGCGTCGCGTCCATCAGGTGGGTGCGGCCGGACTTCACCACATCCTTGAACTCCTCGGCCTTGCGCTCCAGCGAAGCGGCCAGGTAGTCCAGCGCAGGGATCAGCTCGTTGATCAGGGCCGAGGTGGCGGCCACGTGCACCGACGTCGGGAAGACATCATTCGAGGACTGCGAGGCGTTGACATGGTCGTTCGGGTGGACCGTCTTGTCGCTGCCGGCGGCCTTCAGCGCGCGGCTGGCCAGCTCCGCCAGGACCTCATTGGTGTTCATGTTCGACGAGGTGCCGGAACCGGTCTGGAAGACGTCGATCGGGAAATCGCCGTCGTACTTGCCCGTGGCTACTTCGTCGGCTGCCGCGGCGATGGCCTTGGCCAGCTCGCCGTCCAGCACGCCCAGTTCGGCGTTGGCGGTGGCGGCAGCCTTCTTGATCCGGGCCAGGGCCTCAATGTGGGCGCGCTCCAGCGTCTTGCCGGAGATCGGGAAGTTCTCGACGGCGCGCTGGGTCTGGGCACGGTAGAGGGCGTTGACCGGAACGCGGACCTCGCCCATGGTGTCGTGTTCGATGCGGTATTCAGCAGAATCAGCAGAAGTCATGGCTCCAAGCTTATGCCTGCCGCGCACCGGTTCCGAATTGTGTTGCGGCCCGGCGGCGGCCTACCCGACGGTGCGGCGACGGCGCCTGCAGCCCCGGGCAGGACCTGTCCTGCCCGGGGCGCGGCTAGAGCGCTCCGTGCCCTGCAACGAGCTCGGCGCGGCCGTCCGCCAGCCGGTAGGCGACGCCGACGACGGCCGTGCGGCCGGCCTCGACCGCCTCCGAGATGGCCCGCGAACTGTCCAGCAGGCGTTCGGAGGATTGCCGCACGTTTTCGATCACCATGTCGTTGAGGTCGTCGAGGCCGGCACGCCGGGCAGCCAACACCGACGGCGTGATCCGCTCCACGAGGTCGCGCAGGCCGCCGCGCGGCATTTCGCCGGTGTCTATCGTGTTCTTTGCCGCGATCACGGCGCCGCAGCTGTCGTGGCCCAAGATGACAATCAGCGGAACGTTGAGCACGTCCACGCCGTACTCGAGCGAACCGATCACCGCGTCTCCGAGGACATGGCCGGCGGTGCGGACCACGAAGGCATCGCCCAGTCCCAGGTCGAAAATGATTTCGGCAGCCAGCCGCGAGTCGGAACAGCCGAAGATGATGGCGAACGGATGCTGTTCGTTGACCAGTGAACTGCGCCGCGCGGCGTCCTGGTTCGGGTGGACGGACTCGCCTGCCACGAAGCGGGCGTTGCCGTCGATGAGTTTTTGCCAGGCCTGGGCGGGAGTCAGTGAGGTGGGCACGAAGCAACCTTACTGCTTCGCGGGGCCTGTCCCGCGCACCCGTTGCCGTGTCGGGGCGGGGTTAGTTGCTGTCCAGTTCTTCGACGACGGCGGTGGCCAGGACATCGAATTCGTCCAGCTCCGCCGTGCCGGTGAGGATGACGGTGAAGCCGCCGTGCTCCAGCACGAGGCTGCGCTCGCCCGCGCCGGCATCGCGCAGTTCCCAGGTGGCACCCGCCTCGCGGTCCCCGGTGACCGGCGCGTTGTCGGTCGCCTGGCCAATCCAGGTGGGGTTGGCCTTGTCGGTCTGAATGAGTCCGATGTACTCCTCGCCGGGGGTGATGTAGCCGACTTCCCACGCTGCCACCTGGGCGGTGCCCCCGGTATTCCACCGGGCGTAGTTGGCCGTCCAGCCCTCCGGGAGGTCAACGGCGAGCGGCCGGTAACCCGCCGTGGATTCGGCCTGCAGGGCCACCCCAGGCACGTCAATATTACGTTCGTAGACTCCGGGCTTGCTGCCCGGGTTCAGGAACATCACCGGAAGCAGCACGGCCAGGGAGAGCCCCACGGCCATCAGCATGCCGACCACCGGCGCCTTCGCACGATTGGCCTGCTTCGCCGTCAACACCGGCTTGACAGGCAACTCGGACGATTCTTCGGGACGCGCTTCACTCACCGTCCCATGATCTCAGATCCCCGCCGTTGTGCGCACACGCCCTCGCGCGAGCGGGCGGGCGGAGCGGCCCGCACGCTGGCTCCCGGCGTGCTGACGACTATGATCGAAAGCAATGGAAGATGTTCGCACCGCGGATGCATCCGTCACGGCACCGCAGCCGGTGCTGTCTGAAGAGCTACTCGAAGATGAGGTCGAAGTGTCCCAAGAAGCCCAGGCTGACCCCTTTTCCAACTTCCCGCCGTCGATGCGCGTCGGCGACAACGAGCCGGACCGAAACCTGGCGCTGGAACTGGTGCGCGTCACCGAAGCCGCGGCCATCGCCGGCGGCCACTGGGTCGGCTACGGGGACAAGAACGCCGCCGACGGCGCGGCTGTGGACGCCATGCGCGCGTTCCTGTCCACCGTCAGCTTCAACGGGGTGGTCGTGATCGGCGAGGGCGAAAAGGACGAGGCCCCGATGCTGTTCAACGGCGAAAAGGTGGGCGACGGCACCGGCGCCGAGTGCGACGTCGCCGTGGACCCGATCGACGGCACCCGGCTGACGGCGCTGGGCATCAACAACGCGCTCTCCGTGCTGGCCGTCTCCGAGCGCGGCACCATGTTCGACCCCTCGGCCGTGTTCTACATGGAGAAGCTGGTCACCGGGCCCGAAGCCGCGGACCTGGTGGACCTGCGGCTGCCCATCAAGCAGAACCTGCACCTGATCGCGAAGGCCAAGAACAAGAAGATCAACCAGATCAACGTGATGATCCTGGACCGCGACCGGCACAAGCCGTACGTCGAGGAGATCCGCGCCGCCGGCGCGCGCACCAAGTTCATCATGGACGGCGACGTTGCCGGCGGTATCGCGGCCGCCCGCGAAGGCACCGACGTCGACGTCCTGATGGGCATCGGCGGCACCCCGGAGGGCATCGTGACGGCCTGCGCCATCAAGTCCCTGGGCGGCGTGATCCAGGGCCGGCTCTGGCCGACCACCGACGAGGAAAAGCAGAAGGCCATCGACGCCGGCCACGACCTGGACCGGGTGCTGACCACCGATGACCTGGTCACCAGCGACAACTGCTTCTTCGTGGCCACCGGCATCACTGACGGCGACCTGCTGCGCGGAGTCCGCTACAAAAACCACAAGGTGCTGACGCAGTCGATCGTGATGCGCTCCAAGTCCGGCACGATCCGCTTCGTCGAGGGCGAGCACCAGGAATACAAGTGGGACCGCTTCGAGCGGAAGCTCTAGCCACCCGCAAGGACAGGAAGACCCCGCACCGGCCTGCGCCGGTGCGGGGTTTTCGTTTCTTCGTTTTCGGCCGATCCGTGGGCGGTCAGCGGGGGAGCTTGCCGCGCAGTTTCCGCAAGGCCGGCCCGACGGCGTTGCGCGCCTTGCCGGCGGCGGGCAGCACCGAGGTGCGGACCTTGTGCACGGCGGGGGTGACCGCCTCGCGGGCCGAGCGCGAGAGCAGGTAAGCCCGGTACATGAGCTGGTTGACGGGCAGGTCCCAGCTGCCCGGATAGCTGACCTCGTAGCCGCCGAAGGAACGCTTGAACCGGGAGAAACCGGCCCACGGGTGGTCGGGCTCGTCCTCGGGACTGACGCCCCACATGTCGAAGTGGCGGATGCCGGCGGCGCGGGCGTCCATCATCATGGTCACCACGAGCGGAATCCCGGCGTTGAGCTTGCGGTGGGCGTCGTCCGCGGCGGCGTGCGCATACACCCGTGTGGTCTCCGTGTCGTAGGACAGCGCGGCCGCAATGGGCTGCCCGTCCAACCGGGCGATGAAGAGTTTGGCCGCGCCGGCCGGCACCAGGGTCCGGGCGGCGTGCCGCAGGTAGTCGTCGGACTGGGCCTTGAAATCCGCGCGCCCGGAGACGTCGTGCAGGAAACCCAGCAGGATGCCGATGTCGTCCGGGTCGGCGGAGACATCGAACGTGACGCCCTTCTTGTGGATATTGCGGTACAGGTTACGGCTGGTGCTGCGCATGCCGGCCAGCAGGTCCTCTTCCGGCTGGCTCAGGTCCAGCATCCAGGTCAGTTTCGGCTGGACGTCCACCGGTGCCTTGACCAGGCCCAGCGACTGCAGCGCCGCCTGCGGCCGCTGGCCGAGGTCAGTGCCGACGGGTTCGATCCGCACGTAGTGGGCGCGCTCTTCCGCGGCCAGGGAGCGCAGGGCGGCCAGCGCGCGGATCAGAGCGGCGTTGTCGTCCGCCGCCGGGCCGTACGGAACGTACAGGAACCGGCCCAACGGCGTCTTTTCCGCGATGGCCAGGAAGGCCCAGCCGTCACCGCTGCGTTCGAAAACCTGTTTGCCCAGGCTGCGTTGAAAGTCCGCCCACGGCGCGGACTGCAGGATCGAAGCGGTCAAAGTGTGGCTCCCGTTCGTTGTTGGTCGAATTCATGTGTGCTGCCCGAGGTGGTGACCGCGAACAACACGGCACCCGTTCCTGTGTCGCCGGCCGGATGAACGTTCACCGGTTGTTCGGTGTCCGGGATGAACGCCGCCTCGCCGCGGCCGAGGGTCAGGTCGGACTTCGGTGAGTCCAGCAGCACGCTCCCGGACACCGCCAGCACGATCGCGGGACCGTGCTGGGCCAGCGGTACCGGGCTGCCGCCGTCGGCCAGTTCGATGCGCTGGAGTTGGAACTCGGCAAAGGGCGGGCAGTAGAGTTCCTGGCCGGCATCCGTCATGGTCCGTTGCACCATGGGCGGGGCAATCGGCCGGAAGTCGGTAATCTTCACCAGTTCCGGCACGTTGATGTACTTCGGGGTGAGGCCGCCGCGCAGCACGTTGTCCGAGGTCGCCATGACCTCCACCCCGACGCCCTGCAGGTAAGCGTGGATGTTTCCGGCTGGCAGGCACAGTGCCTGGCCGGGGGAGAGGACCACCAGGTTCAGCAGCAGCGAGATCAATGCGCCGGGATCGCCCGGATAGAGTTCACCCAGGCGGGCGACTGCTGCGTATTCGCTGCCCAGGCTGCCGGCCGGCGCCGCCGCCAGCATGCGGGCCGTGTCCGCGGCTAGCCGGGTGGAGCGCTCTCCGCCGTCGAGCAGCGCCACGAAAGCACCGCGCAGGGCCGTTTCCTCGTCGCCGCCGTCCAGCAGTTCCAGCACCTCGTCCAAAAGGTCCACGGCCGCGCCGGCGTCTGCCAGCCGTGGTTTCAACCCGCCCAGCAGCCGCGCCGCATCGCGCGGGGGACGGAAGCCGCACAGCGCCTGGAAGTCGCTGAGCGCGAAGATCATCTCCGGCTTGTGGTTGTCATCCCGGTAGCTGCGCTGCGGGTCGTTGAAGGAGATGCCGGCGGCGTTCTCCGCGGCGAACCCCAAGCGCGCCTGCTCAAGCGTGGGATGGACCTGAAGCGACAACGCGGAATCGGCGGCCAGGACCTTGGTCAGGAACGGCAGCGTGGCACCGAACATGCCCAGGACCGTCTCGCCCAGGGCGGCGCCGGGATTCTCCCTGATGAACTCGTCGAGCGGCCGTTCACCGCTGGCCAGCTGCACCTTTGACGGGGAGTCGGGGTGCGCGCCGATCCAGAGTTCGGCTTCCGGCCCGCCGGACGGTTCCCGCCCGAACAGCTCGGCAATCGCCGTCGTCGAACCCCAGGCATAGGGACGCAGTACATTCGTCAACCGATACATGTGAAGCCTCTTCCTCGTCCTTGTTCCAAACGATCCTCTCAGACCCCGCGCCGAAGCAGCATGCCGCCCGTCCGCACCGGACCGGGCGGACGCCGCCGGACGAGCACAACATCAGGTCGGAGCGAAGTATCCGGGCGCAGGCGGAGCGGACCCGGCACCGGCACGACACCCGGGCGCTTGAGCCGCGGGACCGGGTCCGGCGGCACCCGTGAAACCCGGGTCCTCCCGCAGCGGGATCAGGGGACCGAGCACTTGCCGTTGTTGGCCACCAGGGCACCGAGCGTAGCCGTATCGCCAATCTCGGCCAGCTGCTGGAGGTACTCCGCGGTGATCTGTGGCTCCGCCGGCGCCTCCGGGGCGTCGGCCGGTTCCGGTGCCGGCTCGTCCGCCGGGCCGGCCCCGCCCTCGCCGGCGGTGGTTTCTCCGCCGCCGGCACCCGGGCCGCCGCCGTCGCCGTCGTCCTTGGGATCTTTCTGCCCAGTCTGCTCTTCCTGGGTGAACATCTCCTGAACACGGGGATGGATCACGGAGAAGTCCGGGTAGGTGACGAAGTTCTCCGCCGCGGTGCCGAAGTCCGGCGGTCCGATGGTCAGGCGCTTCACCTTTTGGTCTTTGGCCTTCAGCGCCAGCGAGACGAAGCTGCCCAGCTGGGAACTGGGAATGTCCGTTTCGACGACCTGTTCGCCGGCTTCGGCCAACTGCTGGAAGCGGGTCAGCACCGTTGCCGGGTCCAGCTGCTTGACCATCGCGGACATCACGCACTGCTGGCGCTGGACGCGGTCATAGTCGGTGGCGAATTCGCGGGAGCGGGCGTACCAGAGGGCGTGGTATCCGTCGAGCTCCTGGACGCCCGGGGCGATCCAGCCCTTCGGCGGGTAGTGCTGATTGGTGCCGGGGATGGTCCTGTTGGAAATGGGCACCCAGCCGCCGGCGTTCACCGTGATGCCGCCCATCGCGTCCACCAGGGCTTCGAAGCCGTCCATGTCCACGAGGGCATACGCCTGGATCTCGATGCCCAGGATCCCGCTCACGGCGTCCTTCATGGCTTCCGCGCCCGGGTTCTTGGCATCCGGGTAACGGTCGGCGTGGTTTTGCTCCACGTCGACGTACAGGGCGTTGATGATGCACTCGTCACCGCAGCTGAAGCCTTCCGGATAGACCTCGCGCATCGGAGAGTCTGCCGGGAACGGGGCGTTTTGGAAGTTGCGCGGGATGCCGAACATGACGGTCTGGCCGGTCTTCGCGTCGACGCTGACCACCTGGATGCTGTCCGGCCGCAGCCCGACCCGTCCGGCACCGGCGTCGCCGCCCATCAGCAGGAAATTGTAGCGGCCGTCCACCGGGTCGAACGCGGGCCGGGTTTCGAAGATGCTGCTGAAGACGTTGCGGCTCACGTTGAGCAGGTAGGCGGCGTAGCCCAGGCTGCCGCTGGTGAGCACCATCAGGGCAACCAGCGTCACCGCCACCGCCGGCTTGGCTCCCGGGGCCAGCAGGTTTGGCCTGATAATGCGCAGGGTGTTCAAAAACAGGAACGCCCAGAACAGCGCCAGCGCCGCCAGCACCACAATCAGCGCCAGCGAACCCCATCGGTCGGTCGCCAGGTTCACCAGCAGCGGCCAGTTCACCACGGCCATGACGGCCGCGGCCAGGATGGCGGCCCAGGCCAGCAGCGTCACCCCCAGGGCGCGCCGGCCCAGCCTGCGGTCCCCGGCCACGATTTGGGCGCTGCCCGGGACGAGCAGGGTCAGCAGCAGCAGGACGAAGGCGCGCTTGGTGCGCACCGGTGCCGGAGCGTGCTGGGGGTAGCGGACCGGATCGGTCACCCCGCGCGCCGAAGACCCCGACGCCCGCCTGGGCGGCTGGGGACCCACCTTCCTAGGCCTCGCCGGAGCCGGCTACGCGTTCACGCAGCGCGGCTCCTTTGTCGTAGGCGGCCTGGCGCAGGCCGGAAGCGAACTCCAGCAGGGCCGGCTGCAGCCGTGCGGCCAAGTCGTCGCCGCCGGCTGCCAGCATCCGCACGGCCAGCAGGCCGGCATTGCGGGCTCCGCCGATGGACACGGTGGCCACCGGTACGCCGGCGGGCATCTGCACGATGGAGAGCAGGGAGTCCATGCCGTCCAGGTACTTCAGGGGCACCGGCACCCCGATCACCGGCAGCGGGGTCACGGAGGCGAGCATGCCGGGCAGGTGCGCGGCACCGCCGGCGCCGGCGATGATGATCCGGAGCCCCCGGGAGTGCGCGTCACGGCCGTAACCGATCATGTCTTCCGGCATGCGGTGCGCGGAGACGACGTCGGCCTCGTAGGGGACGCCGAATTCCTCCAGCGCCTGTGCGGCGGCCTCCATGACGGGCCAGTCGGAATCCGACCCCATCACGACCCCGACTACCGGCTTGTTGTTCATGGTTTGCCTTCCTGGGGGTCCACGCCGTCACGGACAATCGCCGCCACACGGTTTGCGCGCCGCCGCAGTTCCTCGACCTGGGACGCATCGCGGCCCACCACATTGACATGGCCGATCTTCCGGCCGGGACGGACCGACTTGCCGTAGCCGTGCAGCTTGACGGACGGTTCGGCCGCCAGCGCGCGCGGGTAGGCCGAGAACAGATCCGTATTTGCGCCGCCCAGATAGTTCTTCATGACGACGACGCCACCGAGCAGGGACGTATCGCCCAGCGGCAGATCCAGGACCGCCCGCAGGTGCTGCTCGAACTGGCTGGTGACCGACCCGTCCTGGGTCCAATGGCCGGTGTTGTGCGGACGCATGGCCAGTTCGTTGATCACGAAGCCTGCTCCGCGTCCCGGGGTGGCGAACAACTCGGCGGCCATCACGCCGGTCACGCCCAGCTCGTCGGCCAGCCGAAGCGCCGCCTGCTTGGCAGCCTCGGCGACGTCCTCCGGCAGCTCCTGCGCCGGCGCGATCACTTCGTCACAGACGCCGTTGACCTGGATGGTGTGCACCACCGGCCAGGCCCGCGCTTCGCCGGAGGGAGTCCTGGCTACCAGCGCCGAGAGCTCCCGGCTGAACTCGACTTTTTCTTCCACCAGCAGCGCGCCGCCGGTGAACCAGTCGGCCGCTTCGACGGCTGCGGCCGCGTCGCGGATGATCCGCACTCCCTTGCCGTCGTAGCCTCCCCGCGGCGTTTTCAGCACCACCGGCCAGCCGATCTTGCCGCCGAAGGCAACCAGCTCGTCGACTCCGGAGACAGACGCCCATGCCGGGTTTGGCAGCCCCAGCTTGTCCACCACCGCCCGCATGACCAGCTTGTCCTGCGCATGGATCAGCGCATCCGGCTGCGGCTGCACGTTGACGCCTTCCGCAATCAAGGCCTGCAGATGTTCGGTGGGGACGTGCTCATGGTCGAAGGTCATCACGTCCAGGCCCTGCGCGAATTCGCGCAGCGCCTGCAGGTCGCGGTAGTCGCCCACCGGTGCCGTGGCCACCGCCGGGACCGCCGAAACATCGGCGGCCTCGGCCAGAACACGCAGTTCAAAGCCGAGCTCTACCGCACACGGTGCCATCATTCGGGCAAGCTGGCCGCCGCCCACTACGCCGATCACTGGAAAACTCACCTAGTCAGGGTACCGAACAGGCCCCGGACGAGCGGCATTGCGCTTCCCGCGGCGGGGACGTCCTAGGTAACGCCCAGACTGGAGCAATACAATAGTGCGTCGGCCGGCACTGCTCCGGCATCCGAGCGAAAGGGATCCACCTTCGATCATGAATCGAACTATTTCCGAGCGCCTGCGCGCCATCGTTTCCCTTTTTTGGCGGGAAGTGGCGAAGTTCGGCACGGTCGGCGGGATCGCCTTCATCGTGGACAACGGCGTGTACTGGTGGCTGATCAACGGGCCCATGGACGACAGCGTGGTGAAGGCGCGGTTCGTTTCCGCCTCCGTGGCGACACTGTTTTCCTGGGTAGCCAACCGCTATTGGACGTTCCGTCATCGCCGCCAGGCGAACGTGCTGCGCGAACTGGTGCTGTTCATCGTCATCAATGTGATCGGGATGGTGGTCTCCGCCGGCTGCGTGTGGATAGCCCGCTACCCGCTGGAGGTGACGGACCGGACCATGCTGCTGTTCGCGGGGATCGTCGGGACGGTCCTGGCCACTGTCATGCGCTTCTTCGCCTACCGGTTCCTGGTGTTCAACGTTGAGCTGGACGCCGAGCCGGAGTTCGCTGCCGACCGCAAGATCTTCGAACGCCACCACGAGGAGCAGGCCGCCCCCCAGCCTCCCGCGGACGCTGCACCGGAGGTCGACGGCCCCCAGTCGTCGGGCACTGCGCGCGGCTAGGCAGGGTCCGGGCCGGATCGTCGGGTCACAGTTGAACGGTGACCCGCTCGCTGTCCAACAACCGTTGGGTTACCCCTACCTCCGGGTGCACCAGCACGACCGTGCCGCCGCCCTGCCACGTTGCCAAGGCTTCGCGGAGCACATCCGGCCAGGGGGTTTGCGCCGGCACCAGCAGGGTCCTGCCGGCTGTCGGCCGGCCCAGAAGCTCGGCGAAGGTGAGGGACCCGCCGTCGTACTCCAGGGCCAAGCCGTTTGCCGCCAAGGAATCCATCCCCAGATAGTCGTCCGCGTAGGTCCGAACCTCCGCAGCGTAATCCAAGACGTCGTCGGGCAATTCCCCGGGCCAGCGCAGCTGGAGCGCCCCGAGGGCGACCACGACCTGATGCGGGCCGCTGTCCTGCCCCAGGAGGGTGGGATCCGCCGCCACCACCACATCGGCGGTCCGGGCGCCCTCGTCCAGCCGGACCGTGGCGCCCGCCTGCCACGCGGCCAGCGCCCAGACCAACGACCGCCAGTGCGGCTCCATCCGAAGACCCACGCTCGTTCCCTCTCCGGCGTCCAGCTCCTCGGCCAGCAGGTTCGCCGTCTTGGCCACCCAGTTGTCCAGCACCCGGCCGGACAGCTCGACGCGTTCTCCCTGCGGCCCGTACCAGACCAGGCAGGGGGAGGAGTCCGGGCGCAGCCGGGCAAGCAGATCGGTGATCGTGGCGGTAGTGCTCACGGTGCTCCTTAGGGTCGGGTTCCTGGCGCGGCCGGACGCGGGCTGACGCCGGCACGGGTTCGATTGTGACGCACATCACGGAGGCAAGTCCTCGCGTGGCGTACGCGGATTTGGCTGCCGGGTCTCTAAGATTCCCGCCGGCGCTTGACTTGAACGTATTACACCCATGTAATTAGTTATTAAACGTGTAACAGCATGCTTGTGTCCGGCGCTGAGATCCAGCGCTGGACATGAATCTAGCATCACGCTGGTACAGGAACTCCGGGAGGGCTGATGGGGCAGGCAGAACGTAGTGCGCACCGGCGGGAGCTTGAAGCGCAGGCTTCGGCACCGCACGGATCGCGCGGCGTACCGGCAGACTGGTATGTGGATCCGGCCGATCCGACGGCGGCAGAGCGCTTCCGCGAATCCAGCCAAGAGACGCTCGAGGACGCGGCCACCGCCTTCCTCGCGGCGCACGAAGCGTTGGCGGAGGGACCCGGTGCCGAGGTGCTGGAGCTGACTGCTCCCCGCCTGCTCCGGGAACCGGCCGAGGCCGATCCTGCACCGAAACCGCTGTGGATCGGGCTGCCGGGCTTCGGCGCCGGCTATGAGGACGAGGGTGAACTCGGCTGGCAGGCCGATGCCCTGTGCGCCCAAACGGACCCGGAAGCGTTCTTCCCGGAGAAGGGCGGCTCCACCCGCGACGCGAAAAAGGTCTGCGGTGCGTGCACGGTGCGCTCGCAGTGCCTGGAGTATGCGCTGGCCAATGACGAGCGTTTCGGCATTTGGGGAGGGCTGTCGGAGCGCGAGCGCCGCCGGCTACGGAAAAGAGCACTCTAATTCAGCAGCAAGTTCGCGTCACCGCCGTTGTGGTAGCCCATAACGGCGCTTCCTACCTGCCCCAAACCCTGGCCGCCCTGGCCCGGCAGACGAGACCCGCCGATGTCCACATCGGGGTGGATACCGGGTCGTCCGATGAGTCCGCTGACCTGCTGCGCGCGCAGCTGCCCGCCGGAAGCCCGGTGGCCGCGGCCTCCACCCGCGCCGGCTTCGGCGCCGCGGTGCGGGTGGGACTGGCCGAGCTGCCCAAGCAGGCCGTTGACGACGGTCCGGCACAGGAATGGCTGTGGCTGCTGCACGACGATGCCGCGCCGGACCCCGACGCGCTCGAGGAACTGCTGCTCGCCGTGGAAACGGCGCCGTCGGTGACCATCGCCGGCTGCAAACAGGTGGACTGGGACAACCCGCGCCGACTGGTCGACGTGGGCCTGACCGTGAGCCGCTGGGCCGAGCGGCTGACCATGATCGACGTAGATGAGATGGACCAGGGCCAGTACAACGGCCGGAGCGACTTCTTCGCGGTCAATTCCGCCGGCATGCTGGTGCGCCGCGACGTCTTCGACGAGCTGGGTGGGTTTGATCCTGCCCTGCCCGGTACCGGTGATGACGTGGACCTGTGCTGGCGGAACCGCCTGGCCGGCCACCGCGTGGTGGTTGTTCCTACCGCGAGGGTCCGCCATGCCACCCGCACCGGCGGCCAAGGCACCGCAAGGGAAGCCCGCAAGGCGCAGATCCACCTGCGGCTAAAGCATGCGGCGTGGTGGCAGGTACCGTTCCTGTGGATCGGAGCCCTGCTCGGCGGGGTGTACACCTTCCTGGCCTCGGTGGTGGCCAAAGACCCGATGCACGGCCTGCGGCAACTCGGTGCCACCCTGGCCGCCTTGTTCCGTCCCGCAGGCTTCTTCGCTTCCCGGCGGCAGGCGGCCAAGACCCGCAAGGCCTCGCGGGGGATAGTGCGCCCGCTGATGGTCCCGCGGCGCGAGGTCTGGGCCTACCGGCGCTCACTCGCCGAGTCGCTGCGGCCCGAGCTCGCCGTCGGCGTAGTGGGCGACGGCTCCGGCTCGGACGCCGGCAGCAGCGACCAGCCCACCGGCGGATCCGACGACTTCGCCGCCCTCGCCGCGCCCGCCCGGACCTGGGTCGGTACGGGACTGGTGGCCGCCGCCGTCGTGCTGGCCCTCGTGTCCACGGTGGGCATGTTTGACTTCTTCGGGGCACCGGCGCTGGTGGGCGGCGGACTGCTGCCGGTCTCGGCCACCGTGGCGGAAATCTGGCACAACGCGTCAAGCTGGTGGATCTCGCTTGGTTCCGGCGTCCCCGGGCACGGGGACCCCTTCGGCTACGTCCTGGCTGTCCTGGCCGTGCTGGGTCTGGGGAACGGCTCTGCCGCCGTCCTGACGCTGGTGCTGCTGGCCATGCCGTTGGCCGCCGCCGGCGCCTGGTTCGCCGCCGGGGCGCTCACGCAGCGGCGCGGCCTGCGCTTCTGGGCCGCCATGTTCTGGGCGAGCGTTCCGGCGTTCCAGGTCGCGTTGGGCACCGGCCGGCTGGGCGCGCTGATTGCCCACCTGCTGATCCCGTGGGCCGTTCTCGGCCTGCTGCGCGCCACCGGCTCCGCCGTGCAGCGCGCCGACGCCAACCGGCCGCTGCTGCCGCACGAAGCCGTGCACAAGCCCGGCATCAACGGCAATCCCTCATGGACCGCCGCGGCGGCGGCCGGACTCTGCCTGGCCGGCATCACGGCGTCGGCGCCGGCGCTGCTGCCGGTGGTTGTCGTCTTTATTGCCGTCCTGATGCTGGCCTTGCGCCGCCGGGCCAAAACCGTCTGGTGGGCGCTCATCCCGCCGCTGGCACTCGCCCTGCCGATGTTCGCGGCCGGGCTGGACGAGCCGCGCGCGCTCTTGGGTGATCCCGGCCTGCCGCTGGCCTTCCACGCCGCCCCGCTGTGGCAGCAGCTGATGGGCTTCCCGCTCGCCTTCGGCCCCGCCGACGGGCTGGCCGGAGCCGGGATGCTGGAGGAACTGGCCGAGGGGCCGTGGGCGCTCCTCTACGCGCTCGTCGTCGCCGTGCCGATGCTCGCGGTGGCCGTGGCCGGGGCGGTCATGGGCAAGGGGGCCGGCCGCGCTCGGCTGCTCTGGCTCGGCGCGTTCCTGACCCTCGCGGCCTCCCTCGGTTCGTCGATGGTGGCCACCGCCGTCGCACCGGGAGCCGTGGTCACCCCGTTCACCGGTCCCTTTGTGTCGCTGGCCCTGTTCCTGCTCCTGGGCGCGGCCCTCATCGCCGGAGACCGAATGCGGCACGACCTGGCCGCCTCGGGGCGCCCGGCGTCCGGCCTGCGGCGCAGCGTGGCGGTGGCCGCCGCCGTCCTCATGGCCTTGGGGCCGGTGGTGAGCCTGGCGCACTGGCTGGTGCCCCAGTTCACCGGCTACACATCGTCCAGCGAGACGCGGACGCTGACGGATTTCGGCACGCACCTGACGGTGGCGCCCGGGGCCGACCGGACGCTGCCGGCCACCTCCGCTGACAGCGGGACCGGGCCGGAGCAGGCGCGTGCGCTCGTGTTGACGGCGGGAACCGGCGGTGCGGTGACGGCGGCCGTGATGCACGGCAGCGGCACCACCCTGGACCAGCTGTCGGCGATCTATTCGGCGCGGGCCCTGGCCGGTCCGCTGACCGAAGCCCAGGTGCGCACCGACGACGACGCCGACTCCGAACTGCGGAACACGGTAGCTGTCATCGTGGCGGGCACCGGCGTGGATCCGCGGCCCTCCCTGGTGCGGCTCGGCGTGGACTTCGTGGTGCTGCAGGAATCCGACACGGCAGCCGAACTGCTGGCCGGCCGCATCGACGCCGTGCCGGGACTGACCTCGGTGGGACGCACCGACTCCGGTTGGCTGTGGCGGGTCGTCGGAACGACGGGCAAGGACGGCACCGCGGCGGGCCAACTGACCGCCAGGGTGCGCCTGGTCGACGCCAACGGCGACCTGCTGCAAACTGTGCCGTCCGGCTGGACAGCGGCGGGCGGCGAGATTCCCGCCGGCGAGCCCGGACGACGACTGATCCTGGCCGAGCGGACCGACCCGGGCTGGACGGCTACCTTGAACGGCCAGCGGCTGGAACCGTCGCAGGACGGCTGGGCCCAGGCGTTTGAAGTGCCGGCAGCAGCGGGTACCGTGAAGATCGGCTATTCGAGCCCCTGGTCGCCGTGGATCGGAATCCTCCAGGTGCTCGCCATCGGACTGACCGTCCTGCTCGCCATACCGATCCCGGCGCGCCGTCGGTTCGTGCCGCGCCGGGTCGACCACATCAAGACCACGGGGGCGGATGCCGGCACCGCTGAACTGCGCAGGGCAGCATTCGAGGACCCGGGCGACGGCGCGGCAGTTGCCTTGGCCGGAAAAGGACAGCAAGGATGACCGAGACGGGTGGCCGCGGCGAGGAGCCGCGGGCGACAGACGCAGGGACCGGTGCAACCGCCGCCGCCCAATCCGCACAGGACGGCGGCCAGCCGCAGCGCGAAAGCGTGGCCGAGCCTGCGCAGCCGGTCGACCGCAAGGCCGAGCCGGATCAGCCGGCCGACCGCAAGGCCGCCAAGCGGGCTGCGCGGCGGGACCGCACACGCGATGCCGCTGCCGGCAAGGCGGCCGCACGCTCCGGCAGTTCCACCGCAAGCGGCACGCCCAAGGGCGGCGGCGGGCGGCGGACGCTGGGCGCCGTCTCCGGAGCGGGCCTTCTGCTGCTGACCGGAGCGGCGGTAGCCGCCGGCAGCCTGGTGGACGTGCCGGGCGCGGCCGCCGAGCGCCCGCCCGTGTCCGCCGCCGTCCCGGCCGGGGACTACACCGCCGTCTGCCCGGAGCCTCTCCGGCTGCTCGACACTGCCGCCGAAGACACCGATCCCCAGTTCAGCCCGGTCTCTACCACGGCGCAGACCCGGGCCAGGGCCCTGGTGCTCAGCGACCTCGGCGGCAACGTCCCCGGCAGCGAGTTGACGGAACTGGGGGCGGGCACCCCGCTTGCGCGCATCGCCGAACCGACGGAAAAGTCATCCGGCGAGACCAAGATGGTGGCGTCCGTGGTGTCCGGACAGGATCTGTCCGCCCCCACCGTGCTGCGGGCGGCCCCGATGGGGGAGTCCACGGCGCTGGCCGGTGCGGCAATGACCTACCGTGCCTCCGACGGCGACCTGCGCGGACTGGCCGCGGCCAACTGCATGGCACCTGCCAATGATTTCTGGCTGCTCGGCGCCTCCACCACCGTGGGGACCACCTCCGTGTTGAAACTGCACAACGGTTCCCAGACCCCGTCCTCGGTTGACCTCGAACTGATCTCCTCCGAGGGGCAGATCCAGGCTCCGGGCACCCGCGGGCTGCTGGTCGCCCCGGGGGAGTCCCGTTCCATCGTGCTGGCGGGCGTGGCCGCGAACCAGGAATCGCTGGCCGTGCGCGTGCAGTCCTCCGGCGGCCCGGTGACCGGCTTCATCCAGCAGAGCATCCTGCGTCAGCTGACCCCCGGCGGCGTCGAGCTGCTGCAGGCGTCTGCCCCGGCCGGAACGCGCCAGGTGGTCACGGGAATCACCGTCCAGGACGAGAAACTGGCACGGGCGATCCGGGGCCAGGACGGCTACGGGAACGCCGCGCCGGCGCTGGAGGTGGCGGTGCCCGGCGTGACCGACGCGGTCCTGGAAGTGCGCGTGTTCGGTTCGGACGGGCCGGTCGGCCTCCCGGGCGGCGGCGTCATCACCGCGGCGGCCGGCAGCGTCACCAGGGTGCCGCTGGAGTCCCTGCCCGCCGGCACGTATTCCGTCGAAATCAGCGCCGACGTGTCCATCGCTGCCGCCGCACGGGTCAGCAGGGCAACCGAGACGGGCGAACCGGTGGACTTCGGGTGGTCACCTGCCGCCGGTCGCCTTGGCAGCAACCATCTGGCAGTCGTGCCGGGCGGTGTCAGCTCCAGGATGGCCTTCAGCGCGCCGTCCGGGGACGCCACGGTGGAAATCACCCCGGTGGATCTGAAAGGCAAGGTGGGCGAGAAGCAGGTGGTCAGCGTCCCCGCCGGAACCACCGTGACCCTGGATCCCAAGGCCGACGCCGCGGCCCTGTTGATCAGCGCCTCCGGCGAAGCCGTCTACGGTGCCCAGGTCCTGACCGACGGCGGTGCACCCGATGTTGCGGTCCTGCCGGTGCCCGCCGGGACGCAGGCGCAGAACGCCGTGCCGGTCGACATCGGGTATTAGGAAGACGGGGCGCCGGGACCGCAACGCCCGATCAGGGGCGGGTCCGGCCGTAACCGGGGTCAACCGCTTCCGGTGCCATGTTCAGCAGCTGCGCGGTCTGCTCCACCACCACATCGTGGATGAGCTCCGGAAGCTCGGCCCGCAGCCGGGCGGCCGTCTGGACCGGCTGCCGGAACACTGTCACCACCGCCGGGCGGCCCGGCGAGGCCGGAGTGAAGCTGCCCAGCGGCGCGGCCTGGCCGCTGGCCAGCAGCTCCTCGAGGCGGGGCGGAATGTCTTCGACCACGAATTGGGCTGCTTCGACCCGCTCCCCCCAGAAGTACGCCAGCCGCTCGGCGGACTCCGAGACCCACTGCTCGAACTGTTCCGACCTGGTCAGATGGCCGGGCAGGTTGGCGGGCAGCAGGTCGCCGCGCAGCCCGCGCCCGCGGCGGTTCCGGCGTCGTGCGGCAAACGGACGGCGCCAGCCACCGCCGTCGCTATCCAGCGAGAGGGTCAGTGATGGTCCGTTGTCCATATACCGACTTTAAGCCCGGGAACCGGAATAAGGCACCCGGCCCCCGCAGCCGGTGCGCCGGAGCGTCCGGGGGAGCGGCGTCCGGCGCGACCCGATTGTGACCTAATCTTTTCTTCACCGGCCCGCGCCGGTGGTCCGGAAGGAGGGAGGCCGGGAGTAGGATGCTCTCTCGTGGGATCCTTTCGTCAATGTTCACGCTCGGCCTGTCAACGGTCGGCCATCGCTACTTTGACATACGTGTATGCCGATTCCACTGCCGTCCTGGGCCCGCTGGCGACCTACGCGGAGCCGCACTGCTACGACCTGTGCGCCGAGCACGCCGAACGGCTGACCGTGCCCCGCGGCTGGGAAGTCATGCGGTTGGCCCTGCCGGAGCAGGCGCCGGTCCCCAACCCCGACGACCTGTTGGCCTTGGCCGACGCCGTGCGCGAGGCCGCCCGCACGCCGGACGCGCCCGACGAGGCGCCCCAGCCGCGCGGCCAGCGTGAGCCGTTGGAGCCTCCGGCAGGTGCTGCCGGCACCCGACGCGGACACCTGCGCATTCTGCGCGGACAACCGTAGGGCGATACGCTGGGACGCGGACAGCCCGCCGTGCCGGCAACTGCCGTCCGTTGCGAACCCCCGCACCGCCGCCCCGGAAGCGGACGCAGCCGAAGCTGCTGGAGATCAAAGGACACCATTGCATGGCACATCTGACCCCCGAACTGCTGGCGGTTTTGCGCTGCCCGGGCACCGGTTCATCACTCGCCCAGGAGGGCGACGAGCTGGTCTCGACCGGCCGCACCGCCGCCGGAGCCCGGCTGCGCTACCGGATCGAAGACGGCATCCCGGTGCTGCTGCCGCAAGCCGCCCCGGCCGCCGGCGCCATTGATTCAACCAACGACGGCGCCGCTGCTTCCCCCAACGACGGCCCCGCTGACGACGCTTAGGAGCATGACTGTGACGTTCGATTACAAGGTCAAGGACCTCTCGCTGGCAGCCGCCGGCCGCCACCAGATCCGCCTGGCGGAGCACGAGATGCCGGGATTGATGGCACTGCGCGCGGAGTTCGGCGAGGCCCAGCCGCTGGCCGGCGCCCGGATCGCCGGTTCCCTGCACATGACGGTGCAGACCGCGGTCCTGATCGAAACCCTGACTGCACTCGGAGCGGAGGTCCGCTGGGCCTCCTGCAACATCTTCTCCACCCAGGACGAGGCCGCCGCCGCCGTCGTGGTGGGCAAGGGCACGCCGGAAGAGCCGCAGGGCGTGCCGGTTTTCGCCTGGAAGGGTGAAACGCTCGAAGAATACTGGTGGACGGCGGAGCAGATCCTGACCTGGCCGGGTGCCGCCGAGAACCCCGAGCTGGGACCGAACATGATTCTGGACGACGGCGGCGATGCCACCCTGCTGCTGCACAAGGGCGCCGAATTCGAAGCCGCCGGTGCCGTCCCCTCGGCCACCGCCGACGACCCGCACGAGTACACGATCATCCTGGACGTGCTGCGCGCCTCGTTGGCCAAGGACCCGCAGAAGTTCACCCGGGTCGCCGCCGGCATCCGCGGCGTCACCGAGGAAACCACCACCGGCGTGCATCGGCTCTACCAGCTGGCGGAGCAGGGCCAGCTGCTGTTCCCGGCGATCAACGTCAACGATGCGGTGACCAAGTCCAAGTTCGACAACAAGTACGGCATCCGCCATTCGCTGCCGGACGGCATCAACCGGGCCACCGACGTTTTGATGGGCGGCAAGACCGCCGTGGTTTGCGGCTACGGCGATGTCGGCAAGGGCGCGGCGGAGGCGCTGCGCGGCCAGGGCGCCCGCGTCGTCGTCACCGAGATCGACCCGATTTGTGCCCTGCAGGCCGCCATGGACGGTTACCAGGTCACCGCCCTGGACAAGGTCGTCGGCGAGGGCCACATCTTCATCACCACGACCGGCAACAAGGACGTCATCATGGCGTCCGACATGGTGAAGATGCGCGACAAGGCCATCGTGGGCAACATCGGCCACTTCGACAACGAGATCGACATGGCAGGCCTGGCCAACGTCGAGGGTGTCCGGAAGGTGGAGATCAAGCCGCAGGTCCACGAATGGGTCTTCGATGCCGGCCTGGCGACCGAACGCTCCATCATCGTGCTCTCCGAGGGCCGCCTGCTGAACCTGGGCAACGCCACCGGGCATCCTTCGTTTGTCATGAGCAACTCCTTCGCCAACCAGACCATTGCGCAGATCGAGCTGTTCACCAAGCACGGCAAGCCGGCCGAGGGCTCGGCCACCGGCGAGCCCGAATACGCCAACCAGGTCTACGTGCTGCCGAAGGTGCTCGACGAGAAGGTCGCCCGGCTGCACCTGGGCGCACTCGGCGTCGAACTCACCGAACTGAACAAGGAACAGGCCGAGTACCTGGGCGTGGACGTCGCCGGCCCGTACAAGCCGGACCATTACCGCTACTGATCGGGACCGGACGGCTAACGGCGGAGCGCCCCGCCGTTGGCCGTCCGGCTAATGGTTACCGGATTGTTGGGCGGACCCGCCCGCAATGACGCGTCCTTCGGCTTCGCGCGCCCTACGATGGAAACAGGGTGCTGCTGTGCCCTTCAGCGGCGAGCACATGCCGCCGAGGTCTCGTGAGTTGGGTTGGGATGACTGAGGATAAAAAGAAGCGCAAGGGCCTCAAGATTGCCCTGCTGTGCATCATCGGAGTGCTGGTGGCCGCGGCCGCGGCCGTCACTGCGGCGGCCATGGCGTCGCCGACTTTCGCCTCCCAGCTGGGACGGGTGTTCGCCGCCGCGCCGGCCGAGCGGCCGGGCTTCTCGGAGCCGGTCGTCAAGGCGATGTCGGTCGGAGTCACCCCGGAAGACAAAGCCGTGGAAGTCAATCCGGCCACCGTGGCCACCATCACCGCCAAGAACGCCACGATCAAGAATGTGGTGTTAACGCCGGCGGGGGGCGGCGAACCGATCGCCGGCGAACTGTCCGCGGACGGCAGCCAATGGAAGGCAACGGAACGCCTGGAGTTCCTGACCGAATACGACTTCGGCTACACGCTCGTGGACCGCGCCGGCACCGAGACCGCCAAGCAGCAGAGCTTCACCACCGTGCTGGCACCGAACCAGGCCGACGGCTGGATGTATCCGCTGGACGGACAGAGCGTGGGCATCGCCCAGCCGCTGGAGTTCAATTTCAGTGAACCCGTGCTGAACAAGGAAGCGGTGGAGAAGGCCATTTCCATCACCAGCTCCGCCGGGCAGAAGGGCGAGTTCTACTGGTACTCGGACACGAAGGCCCGCTTCCGTGCGGAAAGATACTGGGAACCGAACAGCACCGTGACCGTGGACATGAAACTGTTCGGCGTGGAGTTCGGCAACAACATGGTCGGGATGAACGACGAGAAGATTACCGTCAACATCCTCGATGACCGCAGGGCGATCGTGGACAACAAGACCAAGACCATGAAGATCTACGTGGGCGGTGAGCTGGCCAAGACCTTCCCGGTTACCCTGGGCGACCCGAACTGGCCGTCCAGCAAGGGCATCCACCCGATCATGGACATGCATGCGTCGCTTCCGTTCAACCCGCGCAGCATCGGGCTCAAACCGGGAGACCCGGACTGGTACGAGCCGTTTGACGCCAAGTACGCCAGCCGGTTGAGCAACAGCGGCGAATTCGTCCACACGACCCTTGACCCCTCGGCCTTGGGCGTGCGCAACATTTCGCACGGCTGCGTGGGCATGTCCGAAGCCGGCGCCCGGTACTTCTACGAGACCATGCGGACCGGGGACATCGTGGATATCCGCAACACCGACGGCGGGTTCCTGGATCCGACGGACGGTTTCGGGGACTGGAACGTGGATTGGAAGACCTGGACGTCGCAGGACAAGAGCTAGCCGTTTCGCGGTCCGCCCGGCCGGGCGGACCGCGCGGCCGCCCCTAGTCCCGGCGGCCGCCCCTAGTCCCGGCGGCCGCTCCTAGTCCCGGAAGGGCAGGGAATGCAGCCGGGCGCCGCGCTCGGCGGCGCGTTGCTGCTGCCGGGCCAGCCGGGCAAAGTCGCGTTCGCGCCGTTCGGCCATCACTGCCAGCAGGTACATTTCCGGCGGCGTCCCAGCCGGCGGCGGGGGAGAGACATAGCCGGCGGCCTCGTTGGCCAGGGCCGTGGCCAACCGCGCGCGGGACGCCGGAATCATCTTGGGCGCCTGGGAGAGAAACTGGACAATCCGCCGGGCCAGTGGTTCCGGCAGCCGCCCCATGTCCGCGAGCTTCACCCACGGGGCCAGCTGCGGGGGAATTTCCGGCAGGACCTTCGGCATGACCGCGACGCGTTCCCGCATGCTGTAGGTGCCCGCCAACAGGTCGCCAAGGCGCTTGGACCTGTCGTTGAACAGGGCCACCATGAAGGCCACCGAACCGAGCAGGATATACAGTTCGAAGACAGCCACGAGGCCGCGGATGAGCGCATGCCGGAAGCGGATGGCACCGCCGTCGTCACGCACGATCCGCAGCCCCATGATCCAGCGTCCCAGCGACTTGCCGCGCGTGAGCGTTTCCACGGCGATGGGCACGCCGACCAGGAAGAACAGCACCACCGCGATGACCAGCGCCCGGGCGGCCGCGGCGTCGAACCCGACCTCCAGGGTTTCCGCCAGCAGCACGAAGGCGGCGATCAGCAGGATCACGTTGGCCACCACGTCGATGATCGAGCTCAGCGCCCGGACGCCGAACGACGCCGGCCGCAGTTCCAGCACTACCGCCTCGCCGGTGATGACGTTGCTCATCGGATCCCTTTCCCGGGCGGTCTGTGCCGCGCCCGGTTCCACTCTATCGACCGAGGTGTCCGGCCGGGCGCCGCCGGGAGCCTGGACGGGCGACGGATAGGCTAGGGGCGTGGATATCGATGCCTTCGCCGCGGTGCATGAGCACGATTGGCAGCGGCTGGACGAACTGAGCGCCAAACGAAAGCTCACCGGCGCCGAGGCGGATGAACTGCTCGTGCTCTACCGGCGCACGTCGACCCATTTGTCGATGATCCGCTCGGTCGCCGCCGAGGGCCAACTGTCGGCGGCCCTCTCCACCCGACTGTCGCGGGCCCGGACGCGGTTCACGGGGGCGCGCTCCAACTTCGCCCGGGACGTGGCGGAGTTCTTCGTGTTGTCCCTGCCGGCCGCGTTCTACCGCCTGCGCTGGCTGACCGTGATCATCGGCGCCCTGTTCATCCTGGTCGCCTGGCTGTTCGGCGCCTGGGTGGCGGGAAACCCCGACGTGATCAAGGCGATGGGCTCCAACGAGGAGATCCGGCAGTACGTGGAAGAGGACTTCGTCAATTACTACTCGGAGAATCCCAACGCCTCGTTCGCCGGCATGGTGTGGACCAACAACGCCTGGATCGCCGCGCAGGCGGTGGCCTTCGGAGTGACCGGACTATGGGTGCCGTACATCCTGTTCATGAACGCCCAAGGCGTGGGCATGGCCGGCGGGATGATGGCCGCCTACGACCGGCTGGACGTCTTCTTCATCTACATTTTGCCGCACGGGCTGATGGAAATGACCGCAATCTTCATTGCCGGAGCCGCCGGACTGCGGATCTTCTGGTCCTGGGTCTCGCCCGGCCGGCTCACCCGCGCTGCATCACTGGCCAGGGAAGGCCGGTCGCTGATCACCGTAGCCCTGGGGCTGGTCCTGGTCCTCCTGATCTCCGGCCTCGTCGAGGGCTTCGTGACCCCCAGCGCGCTGCCGGACTGGCTGCGGCTGGGCATCGGTGTACTGGTGCTGGCCGCCTACTGGATCTACACCCTTGTCGTGGGCCGGCGGGCCTACCTGGCGGGGGAGCGCGGCGACCTGGGCCGATTCGACGCCGGCGAGGCCGCAGCCACCGGGTAGCCGCGGTCGAGTCGGCAGGGGCTGAACCGGCGATGGCCGGGTGGGCCGCCCCGGGGTGGCAACCGTGAAGCGTCGCCGGCCGGCGGTAGTCTCATAGGCAGAGAGGCCAGCGGTACAGAAAGAGGCGACGGACGTGGCAGTCGAAGAGGTGAACCCCGGCGGAGACGACCGCAGGGCACGGACAGGGCCGGGAGAAGGCCCTGGCATCGAACCCGAGCGCGCTCCGGCGCCTCCGGTCCCCGCGGTCAACGGCCGGTTTCGGGACGGCGCCAACCCGCTTCCCATGCGGCGGCCCAGCAGGCTGCCGGATCTGAGTGCCGTGTCGAACGGCCAGGGCACCGCGCGCAACGGCGGTGCTTTGGACGGCGCCGGAACGAAACCCCGGAGCAACGCGTCCACACAGCTAGACGCCGACGCGCCGGCCGCAGGGGAAGATGCTGCCGCCGCAGAGGCACCCCGGTCCGGAGCCCCGGCGGCGGCCGGGGGTGCCGCCGGCAGTTCCGCGGCCGGACGGCCGGATCCCGCCGGAGCAGCGGCTGCCGCTCCGGGCGGAGGGCCCCGGCGGACCGGCACAGCCGCCGCCGTCGACCAGGGCCCGGCCGCCCCGAGACCGCTGCCGGCGCGGCCACCAGCGCCGCCCGCCGGCACCGCCGCAACCGCCGGCGGCAGTGACGCGAACCCGGCGACCGGCGCGCTCTCGGTACGCCCGCCGCGCTCGGAGGTTGTCCGGCGCACCACCGAACGCGACGAGGGGATGAACGCCAAACCGCTGGCCGGACGCATACTGCAGGTGGTGCTGGCGGTGCTGTTCCCGCCGCTCCTGATCATCGGGGCCATCCGGCTGGTGGCCACGCCGCTGTTCCTCTGGATCGAGTACCACCGTCCCGGGTTCCCGGCAGACAGCTTTGGCTTCAGCACCGAGGAGCGGATGACCTACGGCTCCTATGCGGTGGACTACTTGCTGAATTTCGCCGGCCCGCGGTACCTGGGAGACCTCTCCGGCCCCAACGGCGGAAGCCTGTTTTTGGACTCCGAGGTCAGCCACATGGCCGACGTGAAGGGCGTGTTCCTCGCGGCCATGATTGCCGGGGCGGTCCTGCTGCTCCTGGCCGTCGTCGCGGCGGTCTACCTGGCCCGTCGCTACCACGGAGGCATCCGGCGCGGCCTGTTCGCCGGTTCCGCCGCGACGCTGATCCTGGTCCTGCTGCTGGGCGTCCTGGGGGCGCTCAACTGGCAGCAGTTCTTCACCGAGTTCCACCGGATCTTCTTCGCCGACGGCACCTGGACCTTCTTCGTGGACGACACCTTGATCCGCCTCTTCCCCGCACAGTTCTGGATGGACGCCGGAATCGTCATTGCCCTGCTGGTTCTGATGGTCTCCTCGCTGGTGCTCGCCCTGACCTGGCCGACCCGCGGGCGCCGTAACCGGAGCGCCGCGGCTGCCGAAGAACGGCGCCGCCGACACGAACTGCTTCTCGCCCGCGAGCAGGACTGAGCTGCAGGGCCTAGCGGTACAGTGATTCGATCTCGTCGGCGAAGTCTTCCAGCACCGTGACGCGCTTGAGCTTCAGTGACGGCGTCAGGTGCCCGGAGGCCTCGGTGAGATCCTGTCCCAGGACCGTGAACTTCCGGATCTGCTCGGCCCGCGAGACCAATTGGTTGGCCTGGTCCACGGCTTGCTGCAGCTCGGCCAGTACCGCCGGGTCTTCCGCGGCATCGGCCACGCTGACCGGGCCGCGTCCGGCCGAGGCAAGCCAGCCCGCCAAGCCCTCTTCATCCAGCCAGACCAGGGCCCCGACGAACGGGCGTCCCTCGCCGACCACTACCGCCTGGGAGACGAGCCGGTGTTCGCGCAGCGCGTCCTCCAGCGGGCCCGGAGCCACATTCTTGCCGCCTGCCGTTACCAGCAGCTCCTTTTTCCTGCCGGTGATGGTGAGGTAGCCGTCGTCGTCCAACGTGCCGACGTCCCCCGTGCACAAGAAGCCGTCCCGGAAGTACTCGGCATTGGCCTCGTTGTTATTGTGGTAGCCGGGGGTGATCCCGATTCCCTTGATCAGGACCTCGCCGTCGTCGGCGATTCTGACGGTGGTGCCGGGCAACGGCAGTCCCACGGTGCCGATCCGGTTGGCCCGGGGCAGGTTCACCGCCGCAGGGGCGGTGGATTCGGTCAGCCCGTACCCTTCCAGCACCGGCACTCCGATGCCGGTGAAGAAATGCGCGAGCTTCGGATTCAGGGCGGAAGCGCCGGAGACGGTGTACTCCACGTGCCCGCCGAACGCCGCGCGCAGCTTTCCGTAGACGAGCCTGTCGAACACGGCGTGCCGGGCCTTGAGCGCCAGGCCGGGCCCGGCGCCGGTGCCGCGTGCCTGCGCATCCCGTGCCCGTGAATAGGCG
Organism: Arthrobacter sp. Y3221114; assembly: GCF_059092625.1. NCBI lineage: Bacteria > Bacillati > Actinomycetota > Actinomycetes > Micrococcales > Micrococcaceae > Arthrobacter > Arthrobacter sp. Y3221114. Next base: position 142,853 of record NZ_JBNHHW010000006.1, on the reverse strand, counting down.
ACCGCCGTCTGCGCCGCCGTGTCGAAGATCCTGCCTTTGCCGCCGTCGTGCGCTTTCTGCCGGGCGGTGGCGTAAACCTTTTCGAACACGCGCGGAACCACCAGCAGGAACGTGGGCTGGTAGGTGCCCAGGTCCTCGATCAACTCGGCCATGCTCGAGGTGTGGCCCATCTTCACTCCGGCGGTCAGGCAGATCACCTGCACGGCCCGGGCCAACACGTGGGCCAGCGGCAGGAACATCAGCGATTTTGCGTCCGGACGCCTGAGGATGTCCGCCAGGAACTCCACGGTGTTGACCGCCAGTTCCGCGAAGTTGCCGTGGGTGATGATGCAGCCGCGCGGCCGCCCGGTGGTGCCCGAGGTATAGACCAGCGAGGCCGCGTCGTGCATGCCCCGGGAGGTCCGGCGCAGTTCCAGTTCCTCGTCGGTGACGGCGGTTCCGCGGGCCTCGAGCTCAGCCAGCCCCTCGGCCTCCCCGTCCAACCGCCACACCGGGAGCCCGGCCGGCAGCCCGGACATGGCCTGGCGCACCACCGCGGCCTTGGCGGCGTCCTCGGCGAACACCAGTTTCGCCGCCGAGTCCTGCAGGATCCACTGCACCTGGTGCGGGGATGACGTCTCGTAGATCGGAACCACCACCGCGCCCGCGAACCAGCCGGCCAAGTCCACCACCGTCCACTCGAACCGGGTCTTGGACATCACGGCAATGGTGTCTCCGGCTTCGATGCCCGAGGCCATCAGGCCCTTGGCCACGGCGCTGACCTGCGCCAGGAGCTCGGCGGCCGGAACATCCGACCAGGCCCCGTTGCGCTTGACCGCGTAGAGGGCCCGCTGCGGGTCGCGCTGATGCTGGGCCACCAGGATGTCGGTGATGTTCGACCCGGCCGGCATCGCTGCCAGGACTTCGGTTACTGCTTCGCGCACTTCGTGCCCACTTTCTGAATCCGGTAAAAGTCGTGTTGTCCTGCCTGCATCAAATCCAACTTGGCATCCACATCCGCCAGCGCCACTGGTCGTAGCCGATCATCTCTGCGGTCCAGACCGGCAGGAAGAACGCCGACACCAGCAGCGCCGCCGCCACGAAGAGCCCGACCACCAGCACGCCTTGGCGCCGGCGCCACGGCGGATCCGTCGGCCGGCCCAACGCCAGCCCGAGCACGTAGGTCAGGGCCAGTATTAGGAACGGCTGGAAGGAGATCGCGTAGAAGAAGAAAGTGGTCCGGTCGGGGTAAAGGAACCACGGCAGGTAGCCGGCCGCGACCCCCGCCAGCACCGCACCCGCACGCCAGTCCCGCCGCCCGGCCCAGTAGAAGAGCAGCACCAGCAGCGAGGCAGCGGCAGCCCACCAGACAAGCGGGTTGCCGACCACCGTGACCGCCTCGGAGCAGCGTGTGGCCGCCCGGCAGGCGCCCTGGCCGGCCTCTTCGGCATGGTAGTAGAACGACGTCGGGCGGCCCATGAACAACCAGGTCCAGGCGTTGGATTCGTACGGGTGTTCGGAATCCAGCCCACTGTGGAAGGTGTAGGCGCTGCGGTGGTACTCGGCCAGCGAGCGCAGCCAGTCCGGCAGCCAGCCCCAGGTCGCGGACGGGTTCGACGCCGCCCAGTGTCGGTCGTAGGCACCGTCCGAGCGCAGCCAGCCGGTCCAGGTCGCCAGATAGGTCAGCGCCGCAGCCGGAATCATGGTGAAGAAGGCCGGCACCCCGTCACGGATCACGCCGGCGGAGAACCACTCCCTGATCCCCGCGGTACGCCGGGCGCCAAGGTCCCAGAACACACACATCAGGCCAAACACCGCGACGAACGCCAGCGCCGACCACTTGGTGCCCACGGCCAGCCCGAGGCAGACGCCTGCGGCCAGCCGCCACGGCCGCCAGAGTACCCACGGGCCGTACAGCAGCCGCGCAGGGTGCGGTATCCCGGAGGGGCCGGCCTGCCGGGCGATCGTCGCGGCCAGCCGGCGCCGTCCGTCCGCGCGGTCCAGCAGCAGCGCGCCGAACGCGGCGACCACCCAGAACATGAGGAACACGTCCAGCAAAGCCGTCCGGGAGTGGACCAGATGGTGCCCGTCGATGGCCGTCAGTAAACCGGCGACCCCGCCCAGTGCCGGCGACTTGAACAATGCCTGCGCGATCAAGGCGATCATCAGGATGGACAGCGTGCCGGTGAACGCGGCGCCGAAACGCCAGCCGAAGCCGTTGTCGGATCCGAAAAGCCACATGCCGGCGGCGATCATCCACTTGCCGACGGGCGGGTGCACCACATATTCGGGGGTATCGAGGAGGACATCCGGGTTGCCCGCGTTGAAGGAGTCGTTGGCGTCTTTGGGCCATTCGCGTTCGTAGCCGGACTGCAGGTAGGAGTAGGCATCCTTGACGTAGTAGGTTTCGTCGAATACCAGCGAACCCGGTTCGCCCAAGCGGTAGAAGCGCAAGACTCCGCCGAGGACGGCCGTGAGCACGGGGAGCAGCCAGGCCCAGAGGCCGAAGCGGCCCGGAACTCCGAGCAGTCGCCGGCGCAGCGCCGCCTCGCTGAACGCCCATCCCGGGGATTCCAGCCAGCCGCCGCGCCGGGCCGCAGCCGGCCTGGATGCGGTTCGGGTCACGGCCATCATGTTACCGACCGGTAGGTGCGGGGGTGTGCGGGGCCACGAGCCGGGACGTCGGCTGCCGAAGGGCGGTCCTCGCTGCAGTGGGGCACATACCGACTCTATATAAGGCGCCGGTGAAAGAGGCGAACGCCGCAGGTAGGGTTGTCCATGTGAATGAGCAGGAACGGGGCGCCCCGGCAGCGCGGCAGGCAGGGCAGATTGTGTTGGCCGGGACGCCGATCGGAAACGTTGGGGACGCGTCGCCACGGCTGGTCGAGTTGCTCCAAACCGCCGATGTAGTCGCGGCCGAAGACACCCGCCGGCTGCACAAGCTGCTGCAACTGCTGGGCATCACGGCCGTCGGCCGGATCATTAGCTACCACGAACACAACGAGGCGGCCCGTACCTCCGACCTGCTGGACCTGGTCCGTGCCGGCAGCACCCTGGTGATGGTGACCGACGCCGGCATGCCGGCGGTCTCGGATCCCGGTTTCCGGTTGGTGGAGGCGGCCGTGGCGGAAGGTCTGGTGGTAACCGCCGTGCCCGGGCCGTCGGCCGTGCTTACGGCGCTGGCGCTGTCCGGCCTGCCCACCGACCGCTTCACCTTCGAGGGCTTCCTGCCCCGCAAGCAGGGGGAGCGCGCCGCGCGGCTTGCGGAGCTCGCCGCCGAGCGGCGGACCATGGTCTTCTTCGAGGCGCCGCACCGGTTGGCGGCCATGCTGCGGGCTCTCGATGCCGGGTTCGGCCCGGACCGCCGCGCCTCCGTATGCCGGGAGCTGACCAAGCTGCATGAAGAAGTGTTGCGCGGTCCGGTCCGCGAACTGCTGGAGTGGGCAGAGACCCATGAGGTGCGCGGCGAGATCGCCGTGGTGGTTGCTGGGGCGCCGGAAGCGGCACCTGAACAGCCCGAAGACCACGTGGAAGGGGTCAACGCGCTGGTTTCGCAGGGTGCCCGGCTCAAGGACGCGGTGGCCGCCGTCGCGGCGGATGCCCGGGTGAGCAAGCGCGAGCTCTACGCCGCGGTCCTGGCCACCCGGACCGGCGGCGGGCGCTGATCCCTGAGCGATGCAGGCGCCGCAGCCGGGGGATGTCGTCATCTGCGCGCTCTGTGACCTGACCCCGGCCATCGGATTGGTATTGTCGATCTGCACAGTAGGGACCGTGGAACGTAGTGCACCCTCGCATTTACACCCGTGAAGCGGAACACCTACCGTGAAGGAAACCGGGCAACTGTGCCCACGGACTCAACCCCGAACACTTGGAGGCACCGCCATGGCTGAAACCGCAGCCCGCGAAGCAGAACTGCTCGCCAAAGTACCCACCGGCCTGCTGATCAACGGCGAATGGCGCGACGCCTCCGACGGCGGGACCTTCGACGTCCACGACCCCGCCACCGGCAAGGTGCTGGCCACCCTGGCCTCGGCCACCAGCGAGGACGCGCTCGCGGCCCTCGACGCCGCAGACAGTGCGCAGGCAGCCTGGGCCCGCACGGCTCCGCGCCAGCGCGCCGAGATTCTCCGCCGCGCCTTCGATCTGGTGACCGAGCGCTCCGAGGATTTCGCCCTGCTGATGACCATGGAAATGGGCAAGCCGCTGGCCGAATCCCGCGGTGAGGTGGCCTATGGCGCCGAATTCCTGCGCTGGTTCTCGGAGGAGGCGGTCCGCGACTATGGCCGCTACCTGACCACGCCGGAGGGCAAGAACAAGATCCTGGTCCAGCGCAAGCCGGTCGGCCCCTGCCTGCTGATCACCCCGTGGAACTTCCCGCTCGCCATGGCTACCCGCAAGGTAGGCCCGGCCGTAGCCGCCGGCTGCACCATGGTGCTCAAGCCCGCCAAGCTCACCCCGCTGACCAGCCAGCTCTTCGCCCAGACCATGATGGAGGCCGGCCTCCCCGCCGGAGTGCTGAACGTGGTCTCCTCCAAGAGCGCTTCCGGCATCTCCGGGCCGCTGATGCAGGACTCCCGCCTGCGCAAGGTTTCCTTCACCGGCTCCACGCCGGTGGGCAAGCAGCTGCTCAAGGACGCCGCGGACAATGTCCTGCGGACCTCGATGGAGCTCGGCGGCAACGCCCCGTTCATCGTGTTCGAAGACGCCGACCTGGACAAGGCCGTCGAGGGAGCCATGGCCGCCAAGATGCGCAACATGGGCGAGGCCTGCACGGCCGCCAACCGCTTCCTGGTCCAGGCCTCCGTGGCCGAGGAATTTACCACCAAGTTCGCCAACGCCATGAAGGCCCTCAAGCCCGGCCGCGGCACCGAAGCGGACACCACGGTGGGCCCGCTGATCGATGGTGGCGCCCGCGAGGACGTGCATGCCCTGGTGACCGCCGCCGTGGAAGCGGGTGCAACGGTCAGCACCGGCGGCGGGCCCGTGGAAGGCGACGGCTACTTCTACCAGCCAACCGTGCTGTCCAACGTTCCGAACGACGCCGATATCCTGCAGAGCGAAATCTTCGGCCCGGTGGCTCCGGTGACCACGTTCGAAACCGAAGAGCAGGCCATCGCGTTGGCCAACGCCACCGAGTACGGCCTCGCCTCCTACATCTACTCGCGCGACGTGAACCGCATGTTCCGCGTCTCCGAGCAGATCGAGTTCGGCCTGGTGGGCTACAACGCCGGCGTGATCTCGAACGCCGCCGCCCCGTTCGGCGGAGTGAAGCAGTCCGGAATGGGCCGCGAGGGCGGCGCGGAAGGCCTGGACGAGTACACCAGCGTCCAGTACATCGGCATCGCGGACCCCTACGCCCGGTAGTTCCGATCCGTCGACCGGCCGTCCCCAGCGGGCGGCCGGCGGCGGAACAGCGACGCCGGCCAAAACAGCCCGGCAAGGCGTCGCCGCCATCCGGCCCGCTCCACGAGCCGGTCCTTGACGGTTTCCACATCGGACCACCGGGCGGTTTCGGCGCCGCCCGGTGCCGATGCCTCCGGAGCCGCATAGGCGGCCCGCTCGTAGCCGGCCCGCAGCCGCGCCAAGGCGGCAGAAGATTTCCCGGTGACCACGCCGGCGTCGTCGAGGCGCTGCTGGAAGGCCCTGGGTGTTTCCGTTGCCGCGGCCGCCCAGCCGAGGTCTTCGGCGGTATCCACGGCTTCCGCCCACGTGGCCACGGCGGCCCTGCCGCCTCCTCCGGCCAGCGCTGCCCTGCGCCAGCCGGTACGCCGGCGGCGCAGCACCAGCGGCGTCAACAGGACGGCCAGCACCAAGGCCGCGGCTGCCGCCGACCACAGCCGTTGCGAGAGCATGTCTTCGCCCGCCGGACCGGCGGAACCCGAGGCGGCCGGATTTCCGGGGTCGTCGGTGGCGGCCGGAGGCGGCCCCGCCGGCCTGAGCGGGTCGTCGTTGGGAAGCACCGGGCCGCCGGCGCCTTCGGGCCGGGCGTAGGCCGGCAGCACCCCCCGTGACGGCGTGGGCTCGAAGGTGACCCAGCCAATTCCGCTGAAGTAGAGTTCCGGCCACGAATGGGCGTCCCGGGAATCAATCTCGAATTCCTCCAGTTCCCCGCCGGCACCGTCGTCGATGACCGCGCCGGTGGGGCGGCCCGGAGCATAGCCGACCGCCATCCGGCTGGGGATTCCTGCGATCCGGGCCATGATTGCCATCGTCGCGGCGTAGTGGATGCAGTAGCCGGACTTTTCCTCCAAGAACGCTGCCACGACCTCGAAACCGCTCTGGTCGTAGCCGCCGTCGACCGGCGCCTGTTCCGAGTACACGAATCCGGATGTCCGAAGGTACGTCTGGATGGCCATGGCCTGCTCGTACGGGTTCTCCAGACCCTCCAGCACGGTCGCTGTGGTGTCTGCAATGATGCCGGGCATGCTGTCCGGGAGCTCGGAGAAGACGGGATCGACGATGGGATTGTTCGACGGCTCCGAACCCCGCAGCGCTTCCCTCGTCAGCGCCGGCCTGACGCTGCGGACTTCGTACTCCTGGTTGGCGGTGGTGGTACCGGACTCGCCGCGGATGTTGAGGGTGCGGGGATCCCAGCTCCACTTGCCGCGGACGCCCGAGATCCGCGCCGGAGCGTAAGGGGCCAACAGCCAGGGGCTGGTGAAGGATGCCGTACTGATCCGCGTGGTGGTCACCTCTCCGTCGGACAGCAGGTTCCGCACGCTCGGCACCTCGAGTTCGTCGATGCCGGTGCGGCGGTGGCCGTCGAAGTCGCTCGGGCTCCAGCGCGCGCCGGTGAGGTTCTCCAGCGTGACCGAGCGCAGGTAGAGCGGTTCCTCTGCATCAGTGGCATAGGTCATCCTCCCGAAGGCGCCGGGCCGCCGGAGGTTGTCGCCCAGGCTCACCACGGGATTGAGGCCCGTCGGCGCACCCCAATTCAGCCGTGAACCCTCCGGGAACAATCCGGACGTGAAGCCCGGGATGGCCAGCGGGAGCACCAGCGAGACCGCGAGGCCGGCCGCCGCTATGCCGGAGGCGCGGCGGAACTGCTCGACGGAGGCCAGCCGGCCCCTGCCGCTGCCGTCGGCGGCCAGCCATTGGGCGCAGCCCAGCAGCAGCAGGTAGCCCGCCTCGGCGGCCAGGAAACCCGCCGCCCCGATACTGTTCGGTTTGATGATGGCCGGAACGATGGCCAGGCCCAGCAGGCCCAGGCCGCTGATGGCAGGCATCTGCAGCGGAACCGCCAGCGTATCCACCAGCAGGGCGATCAGCCCCACTCCCACGCACGCCGCCAGCGCGATGCCGTCGTTGACCAGCACCGGAGCGACCTGCGAGACAACGGTGTCCCGGGCTTCCTCCATCAGGGGATCCAGGGCAGCGAACGTGTCGGGTCCCGGGATCACGCCCAGGAAGCCGGTCGGCGCCAGGAACATCGCCGTGACCGACATCACCAGGCCGGCCAGTCCCAGCAGGGCCCCGGCCAGCGCCGACCAATCCAGCCGGCGGGCCAGCCCGGTGCCCGCCTCGGTGCAACAGACCGTCACGGCGGCTTGGAACAGCCAACTCCAGCCCTCGAGGACCCCGTGCAGGCTGGCGGCCGTGAGCAGGACGGCAAGTGCGACGGCGGCGCTCATCAACCACGGTGCGACGCCGGGGGAGGGCGGCCGCCCGCCGCTCGGACCGGGTGTTTCGGGGCCGCGGAGTTCTGCCTGTTTGTCCACCATGAGGGTCACGGGGCCGCTCCTGTTCCCACCGGTTCGATCCGGTCGACCAAGTCGAAGTGCGCCCAGGCGGCCGGCAGCGAGGCCTTGGGGCTGACCGCCACGGTCCGCCAGCCGCCGGCGCGCAGCACGTCCATGACGGGCCGGGCCTGTTGCGGTCGGTCGGTGACGATCAGGGCGAAGGCATGGGAGCCGAACGCGGCGGCAGGGGCCAGCAGGCGCGCTTCGCCGCTGCTGATCTGGCCCAGTACCGCGACCAGCGGCCCCTTGTACTTGTGTGCCGCAAGTTTGTCCATCAGCCGGTCCCCGAAGGCGGGCTCTCCCGGGTGCCGGTCGGACTTCTTGTGGTCTTCGGCCAGCCCCAGCGCGGCCAGCCCCTCGGCGAGGTCCTGGTAGCCCGCCGGCCCGTCGAAATCCTCCTGGCCGGGCGACGGGGCCGACGGGGACCCCAGTACTGCTGCCCGGGCATGGACGTCGAGGAACCGGACGGTGTAGTTGCGCTGCAGGAAGTCATTGGCAGCGGAGGCCACAGCAGTGACGGCCCACTCGAAGGAGGGCGAAGTGTGCAGCAGGTCCCCGTGCTGGCCGGACCCATCACCGAAGGAGGGCAGCAGGCCGGTGCCGTAGGCCGAGGCCCGGCGGTCCAGCACGATGGTCGCCTGCGGCGTGGTCACCGATTCTTCCTGGCGGACCATGAGCTCGCCGTGACGGGCAGTCGCCGCCCAGTGGACCCGGCGCATCGGATCGCCGTACCGGTATTCGCGGGTCATCACGTCATCGTCGCTGGGGTTGGCTTGTCGCCGGGTGCTGGCCGTGCCGTCCGAACCCCGTGCGCCGGTCAGCGACGTGGCGGGCAGTTCCACCGGGGACGGCGTCACCACCAGCGGGCTGGTTTCCCCCAGCTGGTGCCGGTGGTTGGCCAGCCCAAAGGGGTCGGAGAAATCCGCCGTCACCGGCCCGATGGCGAACAGCCCGCGCTTGCTGGAACGGAGCTTGTATTCGTACACGCTGGCCCCGGAACGGGACGGGTGCCGCGCCGGGAACCGGAAGGACGGCGCCTTGCCGAAGCGCAGCGGCAGCTGCTCTTCCATGTACACCAGTCCCGCCAGGCCCCCGCTGCGGCGCACCGACAACCGGACCTGGACCACGAGGCCGGTTTCGACGGCGGCGGGCCGGAACTTCCGCTCCACGGTAAATTGCGGCTTGAGGAGCACCATCGCCGCGGCGGCCAGCAGCGGCAGGCCGATCAGGAACACCCCCAGGGTGAGCAGGTCCCGGCGGCCCAGGATCTGCGCCAGCAGCAGTGCCAGAACGCCTGCCGCCAGCAGGCCCCACCCGCGCAGCGTGACATACCGGGTGGGCAGCCAGCCGAACGCGTCCATGGCCGTCAGGAGGAAGCGCGGCGGGATTCGCCGCCCACCGGAACCTTGGCCAACACGGAGGCCACCACGCTGGAGGCGTCTTCGCCGGCCGTCATGGCCTTGCGGTCAAGGATCAACCGATGGGCCAGCACGGCCTCGGCAACGGCGGCTACATCGTCGGGGAGGACGAAGTCGCGGCCGCTCAGCGCCGCCGTCGCCTTGGCCGCACGCAGCAGCTGGAGCATGGCCCGCGGGCTCGCTCCCAGCCGCAGGTGCGGATGTTCGCGGGTGGCCCGGCCGATGTTGACCGTGTATTCCTTCACCGCGGGCGAGACATAGACATCGCGGACCGTGGCCACCATGCTGCGCACCTCGCCCACCGTGACCACCGGGCGGACTCCCTCCAGCGGCGAAACGGACTGGTGGGTCTCCAGCATTTCCATTTCCGCGCGGGGATCCGGATAGCCCATCGAGATCCGGGCCATGAAACGGTCGCGCTGGGCCTCCGGCAGCGGGTAGGTGCCCTCCATCTCGATCGGATTCTGGGTGGCGATCACCATGAAGGGCGTGTCCAGCGGGTAGGTGTTGCCGTCCACCGTGACCTGGTGTTCCTCCATGCATTCGAGCAGCGCCGACTGCGTCTTGGCCGAGGCGCGGTTGATTTCGTCGCCGATGACGATGTTCGCGAACACCGGCCCGGGGCGGAATTCGAACCGGTGCATGTCCTGGTTGTAGATGGAAACACCGGTGACGTCGGAGGGCAGCAGGTCCGGCGTGAACTGGATCCGGTGCACGCTGCAGTCGATAGTTCTGGCCAGCGTCTTCGCCAGCATGGTCTTGCCGACGCCGGGCACGTCCTCCAACAGCAGGTGCCCTTGGGCCAACAGCACCGTCAGCGCCAGCCGTGCCGCCTCGGACTTGCCGTCGATGACGGTCTCGATCGCCGCCCTGATCCGGCCGCAGGCGTCGTGGAACTCCGTCAGCGCGAGGCCCTCGCCAGGCCCCAGGCCTGCTTGATCGGAGTGGACGGTCCCGGCCTCTGCCATGTGCTGCTGCGTATCCATGAAGTACCTTCCGGTGTGCCTTCCCCGAGGGCCGGTTGTTCCAACCCTACTTGTTGGCTGTGTGATGCGGTAGACACTCGCACGCCGCTTTGGCACGCCCGCTTCCCATCACGCCGGTACCGCACCCGGCGCTTCAGTAGGCTGGAATAATGTCCCATGCTCCAGCCGCCGTTGCCGGCGAAACTCCTCCCGCCTACACAGTTGACAGCACCGCAGCCCGCACGACGGCGGTGCGGAGCCCCACCGAGGGGGACGGCCGGCGTCGTGATCTCAGCTATCCGCCGGCCCCCGAAGCGCTGCCCGTGCCGGTGATGGACAACCACACGCACCTGGATTTCCGCGACGGACTGGTGGCGGTCACGGTCCGGCAGGCGATGGACGCTGCCGAGGCGGTCGGCGTTGCCGGCGCCGTCCAGGTGGGCTGCGACCTGGAATCCGCCCGCTTCACGCTCCAGGCTGTCGAGGCCGAGCCGAGGCTGCTGGGCGCGGTGGCCATCCACCCCAATGACGCACCCCCGCTGGCCGATGCGGGGACGCTGGAGGAGGCCTTGGCGGAGATCGAGTCGATAGCGTCGCACCCGAGGATCCGGGCCATTGGGGAGACCGGACTGGACTACCACCGGACCGGAAGCGGAGGCAGGGGCGCCCAGCAGGAATCGTTCCGCCGCCACATCGACATGGCCAAGCGGCTGGGCCTGGCCCTGCAGATCCATGACCGGGACGCGCATGACGACGTGGTGCGCGTGCTGCTCGAGGAGGGCGCTCCCGAGAAAGTTGTCTTCCACTGCTTTTCCGGTGACGCAACGCTGGCCAAGACCTGCAACGACAACGGCTGGCACATGTCCTTCGCGGGAACCGTCACCTTCAGGAATGCCGACGGCCTGCGTGAGGCCCTGTCGACCGCGGAACCGGCCCTGGTGCTCGCCGAGACCGACGCGCCGTTCCTGACCCCGCATCCCTACCGGGGACGGCCGAACGCCAGCTACCTGGTGCCCTACACCATGCGCTCGATGGCCGAGGTCCTCGGGAAGGACCTGGCGCAGTTATGCACAGAGGTGGCCGACAACACGCAGCGTGTCTACGGCTCCTGGCAGCAGGAATAACACGCGGGTATTTTTCCCGGCCGGACCGGAAATGGGCACGTCCGCGCGCCCGAACGAGGGGAGGCAATCCCATCGGCCGGTGCTGCCGGCCGATGGCCGCGCTTGTCGCCATGTCACGTTTCGATTACGGTAGGTACCTAATGGCCGGGGTCGGGGAAGGCAACCGGACATTGTGACACCCGTGGCGGTAGCCGTTGGACGTTCCGTTCGTACGCCCAAACGTCCGCTGCGGGTGCAGCCTGCACTCGCACCGTGCCGTCAAGAGCGGCACGTCCCACGCGCGTGTCTTTATGTCCCCGTGCCCGGAAACTGCAACAGATTCGGGAACCGTGACAAACGCGCTGAAGAACCGCTGGGTGAAGATCGCCGGCCAGGTCGTCGTCATGACCGCCCTGGTCCTGGGACTGGTGGCCTTTGTGGGCAATAACAAGTCGGTCACCCTGACCGTGGACGGGCAGGCCAGCACCGTCTCCACGTTCGGTTCCACCGTTGCAGACGTGCTGGCCGAATCCGAGGTGCACGTCGGCGAGCTCGACGACGTCACCCCGGCGGTGGGCGAAGAAATCACCGACGGTGCCAGCATCGAAGTGGTTACCGCCAAACCCGTGGACGTGAACGTGGACGGCGAGGCCTCCACCGTGCACACCACCGCCGCCACCGTCGAGGAACTGCTGGACGAATTGGAAGTCAACGAAAAGTCGGCCCTGTCCGCCCCGCTGACGGCCGAACTGGCCTCGGTGGGCGCGGTGACCATCTCGACGCCGAAGAACGTTACCATTGCGGTCGACGGCGAGACCCGCAAGGAAGTCACCACCGCGACCACCATCGGCGACCTGCTGAAGGAACAGAAGATCAAGCTGGGCAAGGAAGACAAGCTCTCCGTTGCCGCCGCCGAGCCGATTGCCGAAGGCACCAAGGTCAAAGTGACCCGGATCGACCGGGAGCGTGTGGAGGAGGCCGAGCCCGTCCCGTTCGAGACGGCCACCACGACGAACTCCGCCATGTACGAGGACGAAGAGAAGGTCACCCGCGCCGGGGAGGCCGGCGAACGCGTCAAGGTCTACGAAGTCGTCCTGACCGACGGCAAGGAAACCGACCGGAAGCTGGTCAGCGAAAAGGTCACCCGCGAACCGGTCAGCCAGAAGGTCACGGTCGGCACCAAGAAACGCCCGGCCAAGGTCAACAACGCCAACGTCGGCGGGACCTGGCAGGCGCTCGCCGAGTGCGAGTCCGGCGGCAACTGGTCCATCAACACCGGCAACGGCTACTCCGGGGGACTGCAGTTCAGCGCAAGCTCCTGGCTCGGCGCCGGCGGCGGCAAGTACGCGCCCTACGCCTACATGGCCACGCCCTCGGAGCAGATCGCCACCGCCGAAGTGCTGCGCAGCAACGGCGGCTGGGGCCACTGGCCCGCCTGTGCCGCCAAGCTGGGACTGTTGTAGGCATCCGCCAGAGATCCACGGCCTCGGGCCCGGGCCTTGCCTCCCGGGCCCGGGGTCCGTTAACCGGTCGGGGCCGCCGCGGCAGCGGGCCGCGGCCCGATACGATGGCACAGTGACAGAACCCCACTCCGCATCCGGCACCGACTCCCGGCACGACGCCGGGGAAGCCGCGCCCGCCCCCACCCGGCCCTTGCTCGGAGCCGCCGACGTCCGGCGGCTCGCGGCCGAACTGGACGTGCGTCCCACCAAGACCCTCGGGCAAAACTTCGTGATCGATGGCAACACCATCCGCCGGATCGTGGGTGCCGCCAATGTTGTCCCCGGCGAAACCGTCCTGGAGGTCGGTCCCGGTTTGGGGTCGCTCACGCTCGGGCTGCTGGATGCGGCCGGGCATGTGGTCGCCGTCGAAATCGATCCCAAACTCGCCGCCCGGCTGGAACGCACAACGGCCGAATGGCGTCCCGACGCCGCCGGGCGCCTGGACGTGGTGCTGGCGGACGCGCTGCGGGTCACCGAACTGCCCAAGGCCCCGGATGCGCTGGTCGCCAACCTGCCCTACAACGTGGCCGTACCGGTGGTGCTGCACCTGCTGGAGCATTTCCCGTCGCTGCGGCACGGGCTGGTCATGGTGCAGGACGAGGTGGCCGACCGGCTCGCGGCCAAGCCCGGCTCCAAGATCTACGGCGTGCCCAGCGTCAAGGCCGCGTGGTACGGCACCATGCGCAAGGCAGGCGTGATCGGCATGAACGTGTTCTGGCCCGCCCCCAAGATCGCTTCCGGGCTGGTGGAGTTCACCCGCGGGCAACCGCCGGTGACCCGCGCCCCGCGCCGCGAAGTGTTTGCCGTCATCGATGCGGCGTTCGCGCAACGCCGCAAGACCCTGCGCGCCGCACTGGCCGGCTGGGCCGGCAGCGCCGCCCGGGCGGAGGAAGCGCTGCGGCTGGCCAACGTGGACCCAAGCGCCCGCGGAGAGGTGCTGGACATTGCCGCCTTCGCCCGCATCGCCGAGTTCAACCATCCGCTTGTCGGCTAGGAAGGTGGCGGCACCGATATGACCAGAACACGTCCCGTCCGCGTCATGGCACCCGGAAAGATCAACGTCTCCTTCCGGGTCGGCGGCCCCCGTGCGGACGGCTACCACTCGGTGGCCAGCGTTTATCTGGCGCTCTCGTTGTACGAGGAGGTCACCGCTACCGCGCGTGAGGATGATGCCATCACGGTCAGCGTGCGCAACGGGCCCGGAGCGGAGTTTGACCTGGCCGGCATTCCGCTGGACGCTTCCAACCTGGCGGTGCAGGCCGCCGACCTGATCCGCGAAACCTCCGGACACCGGCAGGGCGTGCACCTGGAGATCACCAAGCGGGTGCCAATTGCCGGCGGCATGGGCGGCGGCTCCGCCGACGCGGCCGCGGCCCTGGTGGCCTGCAGCGCACTCTGGAACACCGGCTACTCCCGGGATGAGTTGATCGGCCTGGCCGCCGGGCTCGGCGCGGACGTGCCGTTCGCGCTGCACGGCGGAGTGGCCGTCGGGCTGGGGGTCGGGGACCGGCTGACGCCGGCGCTGGCGCGCAGCGAAATGCACTGGGTACTGGTACCTGCCTCGTTCGGTTTGTCGACGCCCAAGGTCTACGCCGTGGCCGACGACCTGCGCGCCCGCCGCGGCCACGTCCCGGACGAGCCCGAGCAGGTGGACCCTGCGATCCTGCAGGCAATGCAGTCCGGCGACGTCCATCAGCTGGCGGGGTGCCTGCACAACGACCTGCAGGAGGCCGCCATCGAACTGGCCCCCGAACTGGCCGATATTCTTGAACTGGGCAAGGCCGAAGGCGCGCTTGCGGGCCTGGTCTCCGGTTCCGGCCCGACGGTAGCCTTCCTGACCGCCGGACGGCGCGAGGCGGCAGAGCTGGGGCAGCGGCTCTCGGATGTCGCCGGTGTGGTTGCCCTGCCGGTCCGCGGACCGGTGCACGGCGCCCGCATCATGGCCTGACCGCCCGGCCCTGCCCCTGCATGCCAGCGGCGGGCACCCTCCGCATCCACCAAACGCAACAGAAAGCAGCATCCTTGGTCCACCTGCTCGGCGCAGAAAACGTCAGCGTCGCCTTTGCCACCCGCACCATCCTTGACTCGGTGTCCCTCGGCCTGAATGAAGGAGACCGGATCGGCATGGTCGGGCGCAATGGCGACGGCAAGTCCACCCTGATGCGGCTGTTGGCGCATCGCGCCACGCCCGACGACGGCCGGGTCACCAAGCGCGGCGATGTCAACGTGGGCTACCTGGACCAGCAGGACGTGCTGGACGGAGACCTGCCGGTCGGTGTGGCCATCGTCGGCGAAGCAGCCGAGCACGAGTGGGCCTCCAACCCGCCGATCCGCGAAATCATGAACGGCCTGGTTGGCGATGTCGACTGGCACGCCACGGTGTCGTCCTTGTCCGGCGGGCAGCGCCGCCGGGTCGCCCTCGCCAAGCTGCTGATCGAGCCCCACGACGTGATCATGCTCGACGAGCCGACCAACCACCTCGACGTCGAGGGGGTCGCCTGGCTGGCCAGGCATCTGCAGACGCGGTGGCGCCCCACCGAGGGAGCTTTCCTGGTGGTCACCCACGACCGCTGGTTCCTGGATGAAGTGTGTACGCGGACCTGGGAGGTCCACGACGGTACCGTGGACCCGTTCGACGGCGGATACGCGGCATACGTGCTGGCCCGTGCGGAACGGGACCGGACGGCCGCCGTCGTCGAAGGCAAGCGGCAGCAGCTGGTGAAAAAGGAGCTCGCCTGGCTGCGCCGCGGTGCTCCCGCCAGGACCGCGAAACCGAAGTTTCGGATCGAAGCGGCCAACGAGCTGATCGCCGATGTGCCCGAGCCCCGCGACGCGGTGGCCCTGAACAAGATGGCCACCGCCCGGCTCGGCAAGGACGTGCTGGACCTCGAGCAGGTTTCGTACACGCCGCCGCCCCGGCCCACGGACGGCGACGACGGACCCGCCGCGCTCTTCGACAACATCACGCTGCGGCTGGCACCGGGAGAACGGCTCGGCCTGGTGGGCGTCAACGGGGCGGGCAAGACCACCCTGCTGCGGCTGCTGAACGGCGAGATCCACCCCACCGCCGGCAAGGTCAAGCGCGGCAAGACGGTGCAGTCGGCCATGCTCACCCAGGAAGTCCGTGAACTCGATGACGTCTCGGACCTGCGCGTGGTGGAGGTGATCCAGCGCGAACGCCAGGTCTTCAACATCGGCGGACGCGAGGTCTCCGCCAGCCAGCTGGTGGAACAGCTCGGCTTTTCCAAGGAGAAGCAGTGGACGCCGGTGCGGGACCTGTCCGGCGGGGAACGGCGGCGGCTGCAGCTGCTGCGGCTGCTGGTCGGCGAGCCAAACGTGCTGATGCTGGACGAGCCAACCAACGACCTGGATACGGACACGCTGGCGGCCGTGGAGGACGTGCTCGACGGCTGGCCGGGCACGCTCGTGGTCGTCTCGCACGACCGCTACCTGCTGGAACGGGTGACCGACCACCAGGTGGCACTGCTGGGCGACGGCAAGCTCCGCGGGCTGCCCGGGGGAGTGGACCAGTACCTTGAGCTGCGCGAAGCGGCGCTCGCCGGCAGGTCCTCGACGTCACCGGGCACCGGAGGCGCCGCCGCCGAAACGTCCTCCGGCGCCGTACACAGCGAAGCCGACAAGCGCCAGGCCAAGAAGGACCTCAACCGGATCGAGCGCCAACTGGGCAAACTGGGCCAGCAGGAGGACAAACTCAAGGAGCAGATGCACGCGGCAGGCGCCAAGGCCGACGTCGACTTCGCCGGGCTGGCGGAGATGAACCGCAAGCTTCAGGAAATCGCCGAGGAGAAGGAGGGCCTGGAGATGGAGTGGCTGGAGGTCTCCGAAATCCTGGAGTAACCCCTTGGCTCAGGACGACTTGCCGGTGTTACCCCAGAGGCCCGCGTCGCGGATGGACTGCTGGATCTTGGTGGTTGCCGAAAGCAGCGCCTCGCGTTCGGCAGCCGAGAGCGGATCGAACACGTTTTCCCGCACGAAGCGGACGTGGCCGGGGGCGGCCTGCCGGATGGCATCCCAACCCGCGTCGGTCATCGAGATGTTGAAACCCCGGGCATCGGTGGCACAAGCCACCCGCTCCACCAGTCCGCGCGCTTCCATCCGCTTGAGCAGGTGGGACAGCCGGCTGCGCTCCCAGTCCAGCTGCTGCGCGATGTCCCGTGCCCGCATGACGCCCTCGTCCGCCTCCGACAGGGAGGCCAGGACCGAATACTCCACGCCGGACAGATCGGAGTCGCGCAGCAACTGGCGGTCCATGGCGGACTCGAAGCCCCACAGCAATTCCCGGAAGGCACGCCAGATCTCTTGCTCGTGGTCGTTCAGCCAGCGGGTGTCGGAGTTCACGACTGTCCCTTCCTCGTCTTTGGTTGACAATTCAAGTTTCGGCCCTGCATAATTGACGTGTCAACAAAACCATGACGTGTCAACATTGTTGGCGCGTCGGGACCAGACCTCGAAGGGGTTATTTATGACCAAGATCGCTATCGTTACCGGCAGCACCCGTCCGGGTCGTGTCAACAAGCAGGTTGCCGATTGGGTTCTCGCCCAGACAGCCGGCCGCACCGAGGCCGAGTTCGAGGTCGTCGACATCGCCGACTTCAACCTGCCCCTGCTGGACGAAGCTTACCCGGCTGCCTACCAGAACTACCAGAACGACCACACCAAGGCGTGGTCGGCCAAGATCAGCGAGTTCGACGGCTTCATCTTCGTCACCGGCGAGTACAACCACACCGTCACGCCGGCCCTGACCAACGCCCTGTCCTACCTGAACGTCGAGTTCAACAACAAGGCCGCCGGCATCGTTTCCTACGGTTCCATGGGTGGCGCCCGTGCCGCCGAGCACCTGCGCAACATCCTGTCCGAACTGCAGATCGCCCACGTGCGCAACCAGGTCATGTTCTCGCTGTTCACCGATTTCGAGAACTTCGCCGACTTCAAGCCGACCGAGCAGAACGCCGGCACCCTGGCGCCGATGATCGACCAGCTCATCCCGTGGACCAAGGCCATGGAGTCTGTCCGCGCCGCCGCGGTCGCCGCCAACTAGCCTGCGGTCCCAGCGGTACTGCGCCGCTTGACGCTCCGCACGGCAGGGCGCTCCGTGCTTCCCCTCAGGGAAGCCGGGGCGCCCTGCCCCGTTAAGGCGGGACGGCCGAAACAGCGTCGACGGAGGGTAGGGTTTCGGGGGAATCGGAAGAGGGAGGGACGCGTCGTGGACGCAGGAAACATTGCGGCCGGCCGGTGGACTACCGCACGCCGCCAGCAGATGCTCGATCGTCTCGAGCAGGCCGCGTCGGCAGCAGGCTTCCGCCTCGATGACGACCAGCACAAGGCCGCCCGTCTGCTGGCCGATGCTGCCGCGAGACTCCGCGCAGGAATGCCCGCTCCGCAGGGCGGGCACCGCGGGCTGTACCTGTGGGGTCCGGTCGGGCGGGGCAAGAGCTGGCTGGCCCGTACCTTCTTCGAGGCCGTGGACGTGCCGGACAAGCAGCGCTGGCACTTCCACGACCTGTTCCGCGAACTGCACGCCCGCCGCCGCGATGCGCAGGACCCTGCGGCGAGGCCGCCGGGCACGAGCGCCATCGAGGTGGCCATCGACGGCTTGCTGCGCGACTGCGCCCTGCTGGTGTTGGATGAATTCCACGTCCACGATCCGGGGGACGGCCAGTTGCTGGCCCGGCTGCTGCGCGAAATCCACCGCCGAGGCATAGTGCTGGTCACCACCTCGAACTATCCGCCCGACCAGTTGATGCCCGGCGAGGCGTTCCATGGCCTGTTCGAGCCCACCATCGCCCTGATCCGCCGCACCATGCACGTTGCGCCCATCGCCGGGCCGGTGGACTACCGCACGCAGCCTGCCGGGCGTTCCGGCGGACGGGACGACGACGGCGCCGCCCGCCTCGCGCGGTTCGGCGACGGTGCGATGATCATTGCCCCGGATGGTCCCGAGGACCCGAAGGTCGCCGAGGCAGGCCTTGAGTGGCCGTCCCCGGCAGAGGCGCGCGACCTGCGGCCGGGGAGCAGGCCGCTGCCGGTCCTCCGGAGCACTCCGGCGGAATTGTGGTTCGATTTCCGCGACCTGTGCGAAGGCCCCACCGCCACCTCCGACTATCTGGGCCTGCTGGCGCATGCCGCGCACTGGATTGTTTCCGGTGTGCCGGCCCGTGAAGGGATCAGCATGAACGGTTGGCAGCGCTTCAGCAACTTAGTGGACATCCTCTATGACGCCGACGTGCCGCTGACGGTCATCAGCGCGGAGCCGCTTGACCTGGGCCCGTCAGCCAGCCCGTCCGCCGTCGACATCTCCCGCATTGCCAGCCGGTTGGGCACCCTCGGCCGGGTGGGCGCCGGGCGCTGACTGCCGTTCCCGCCGGTCGCGCCGGCGGGACAGCGCCACGCCCAGCAGGCACACGGCGCCGCCGACGATGGCCAGCAGGGTGGGCGTCTCGCTCAGGAACAGCCATCCCAACACGATGGTGACCGGAGGAACCAAGTAGGACGAAACGCTCAGTTGCCCGGCCGGCATCCGGGCCAGGGCATAGGCCCACGTGCTGAAGGCCAGCGCCGTGGGCACCAAACCCAGATACACCGCCGCCAGGGTCGCTTCGGTCGGGGCGCTGCGCAGGTCCGACATGAGCTCGCCGGCAAACGGCAGCGACGAGACGGCACCGATGCTGCAGGCCAACCAGGTGACCTGCCCGCCGGGCACGCTGCCCAGGGCCGGCTTCTGGAGCAGCACCCCGGCGGAGTATGTCAGCGCCGCGGCCAGCGCCCACAGCAGCCCGAGGCCGCCGGCGGCACCGCCACCGGTGCCGAAGCCGATCATGACGACTCCCAGGAAGGCGACGCCGGCGCCGATCGCCAGCCACCGGGGGATCCCTTCGCCCAGGAACAGTCCGGCGCCCAAGGCCGTGAGCACGGGCGCGAAATTGACGATCATGGCGGTGGTGCCGCCATCGAGCGTTTGCTCCGCGGTGTTGAGGGCAAAGTTGTAGACGCCGAACCACAGCAGGCCGCAGCCGGTGATCAGCAACCAGGCCCGGCGGCCCGGCTTGACCCACGGCCGCCCGACCAGCAGCAGCGCCAGTGCAGCGGAGCCGATGGCAAGCCGCAACAGACTGAGCGGTCCGGGCCCGAAATGCGGCAGCACACCGCGAATCACGACGAAGGCGCTGGCCCATGCCAGGACCGTTACCGCTACGGCCGCAAGGACCGTAGGCGGAACGGCGGCGATCCGCCGGACGGGGGTGGAACTGCTCATGGTCGCTACGCTAGCCCAAGCGGTAGTGCACCGGACGGCGCCGGGGCTGAACGGCTGCTTCCTGCCTCGGGTGTCCGGGGTCCGCACCGGATGGGTGTTGCGGCCAGACGGGTGCGTCTCACAGCGTCTGCCGTTTGGTGGTCCGCACGCCGACGACCAGCCCAACGGCCGCGGTGAGCACCGCCGCCACCAGCCCCCACAGCGTGTCCGAGCCGATGGCGCCGGCGAACAGTTCCCGCTCGGCATTGACCAGATAGGTGATCGGATTGAAGCGGCTGAGCACCTGCATCCAGCCGGGTCCGGCCTCCACGGGCAGCATGATGCCGGAGAGGATCATCAGCGGGAACAGCAGGGTCTGCTGCACGCCCCAGAACACCCATTCCGTCCCCTGGGTGACCAAGGCCAGCGTGTAGGAGAGCGCGCCGATGCCGATGCCGAAGATCCCCAGAATCAGCAGGCCCAGCAGGACCTGCAGCGGATGGAAAACAAACCCGAACGGGATGCAGACCACGGCGATGAGCAAACCCTGTGCCACCAGGGGCGCCCACTCCTTCAGCGCCCGCCCGATCATGAGCGAGGAGCGGGACAGCGGTGTCGCCAAGACCCGCTCATAGGAGCCGGTCATCAGTTCGTACTGCAGATTGGAGCCGGTCATGGTCGTGCCGAACAGGGAGATCATGACGACGACGCCCGGCAGGAACCACTGCAGCGAGCTCTCCCCGCCAAACGCTTCGGCCCCGACGGCCGCGCCGAGCAGGGGGCCGAACAGGGCCAGGAAAATCAGCGGCTGCAACAGCGAGAAGATCAGGGAGAACGGATCCCGGAGCACCAGGAGCAGCTCGCGCCAAAAAACAAACTTGGTGTCCTGGACGATCTTGCCCAGGCCGGGTGTGGTGACCGGGGCGCTCCCGCGGAGGTGTGCCGGGTCTGTCCGCTGTTGTTGCATCAGACCTCGGATCCTTCCCGCAGGCTGCGCCCGGTCAGTTCCAGGAACACATCGTCCAGGGTCGGAGGGTTGAGCTGGAGCGACATGACCGGGGCGCCGGCATCGTCGAGTGCCTTGAGCAGCCCGGGAGCCAGCCGTGCGCCATCCGTGAGGCGCACGCGGAAGCGGGCGGCGCCGTCGTTCCTGCTTTCTTCCAGGTCCCCATCCGAGGCAGCGCGGCCGAGGACGGCACGGGCGGCCGGGACCGAGTCCAGGGAAACCTCCACGGCCAGCAGGTCCCCGGCCAGATTGGACTTCAGCCGTGCCGCCGTATCGTCGGCAATGATCCGGCCGTGGTCAGTCACGATCACCCGCTCGGACATGGAGTCCGCCTCGTCCAGGTAATGGGTGGTCAACACGATGGTGGTTTCGTGCTCGGCCCGCATCCTCATAATGTGCTCCCACAGGTTCGCCCGGTTCTGCGGATCCATGCCCGTCGAAGGTTCGTCGAGGAACAGCAGCCGGGGCGAATGCATGAGCCCCAGGGCCACATCCATGCGGCGGCGCTGGCCGCCGGAGAGCTTGATGACCGTCCGCTTTTCCAAGTCCTGCAGGTCGAGCGTCCTCAACAGTTCGCGGGCACGCGACTGGGCATCGGCGGCGTTCATCCCGTAGAAACGGCCCTGCATGACCAGTTCGTCGATGACCCGAAAGCTGTGGCCGCCGCCGTTGCCCTGCCCGATGTAGCCGATGCGCGAACGTACCCCTGCGGGGTCGGCCATCACGTCCACGCCGGCGACGGTGGCGCTGCCCGAGGTGGGCCAGAGCAAGGTGGTCAACATCCGCAGCGTGGTGGACTTGCCGGCTCCGTTGGGGCCCAGGAAGGCCACCAGCTCGCCGGGTGAAACGTCGATGTCGACGCCCTTGACCGCCTCCACCGTTTCCTTTTTGTTCTTGAACTGCTTGGTGAGTTTGTCCGTATGGATCACCGGGGCTCCCAGTCTCTGCGATGGCAAAACGCTACGCCCGCCGGGAGCCTGGCGTCTACGGACACGAAGTCATCGCGGACAGCAACGGTCCTGGAAGCGCGGCAACGGCATGTCGGCCCGCTGGTGGGGAGGGGTTTCGTGCCGGCAGACAGGACTGAAACCTCCCGTCGTACCGGTGGGAGCACTGCTACTCTTCATTCATAACGTCGGGGGGCCGGGACGACGCCGGGCCGCGTTCAATGCAGGAGGAATGCAGTGCGGACCGTTGCAGGTGAGCCCGGGGCGGCAGTTCGCCCAACCGTACTGGTCGGCGCGCTGGACCCTGCGACCCGCGAGTTCCTCCGCAGCGTCCTGAACGATGCCGGCATATCGGTCGCTGCGTTGACTTCCGCCGCCGAGGTGTTGGCCGAGATGCAGCGCAACCCGCCCGACATCCTCTTGGTGGACGCCGCCGATATGTCCCTGGCGGGGATGGAAGCCGTGCGACGGTTGTCGGACAGCCAGCCGGGCGCGCAGTGGCGCGTGATGCTCATGGCCACCCAGGACGAACTGCCCTTGGTGGAGCGCGGTTATGAGCTGGGCGTCTCCGACTACCTGATCAAGCCGCTGACGGCATCCAGTGTGGTAAACCGTGTCCGCGTGACCCTCGCGAGGTCGGAACACCGGCGCCGGGAGCGCAACGGCGTGGCCGTCCTGCGGGAGCAGATCCGGAACGTGTCCGATGGCATTCGCAGCACGAATGACCCGAACGAAATGATCAACCTCGCCCTGAGCGGCATCGGCGAGGCGTTCAAAGCCGACCACGTCTGGGTGCGTACCCTGGCTGACGAACGCGTGCCGCACACCGCCGCTCAATGGACCGGCGATTCCCCCCGCGAAGCCATGGTTATGCCCCACCGCACCGAGGAACAGGTGCTGGAGCTGTCCTCGGCGCTCTGGGCCGGGCACAGTGTGCTTACGTCGGCCGACGACGGCGGTGTCGACCTCGCCACACATTCGCATGTTGCCGAATGGCTCGCCACCGCGCAGGGCAAGGCATCCCTGCTGGCGCCCCTGGGGCAGGGCCCCAAGGCTTTCGGCTTGCTTTGCCTGACCCGCACGGGACGGCCGCGTCCATGGTCACCGGCCGAGATTTCCCTGCTCCAGCACGTGGCCGGCAACCTGGCGCACGGTCTGATCCAGGGGCACCTGATCACGGCGCAACAACAAGTCGTGGAAAAGCTCCGCGAGCTGGACCAGGCCAAGTCGAACTTCGTGGCAACGGTCAACCACGAGCTCCGTACTCCGCTGACCTCCATCGCCGGATACCTGGAGCTGGTGCTCGACGGAGACGCCGGTGAGGTCTCGGAGTCGGTGGCCAGGATGCTGAAAATCGTGGGCCGCAACGCCGCGCGGCTCCGCGAGTTGATCGAAGACATGCTCACCCTGTCCAGAATGGACTTCCAGGGCAGCGGCCTGAAGACGGAACCGGTGGACCTGCCGCGCCTCCTGCGCACGGTTTCCACCGCGCTGGAACCAGCTGCGCAGGCCAAGAACGTGAAGCTGGTCGGCGAGGGGCTGGACACCCGGCTCGCCGCTGACGGCGATATCAAGATGTTGGAGCAAGTCTTCACCAACATCATGTCCAACGCCGTCAAGTTCACGCCGCAGGACGGAGAGGTGCGGGTCACCGTTGGTGGCGGAAACGACGACGACGGCGTCCCGTGCGCCGTCGTCAAGGTCGCCGACAGCGGGATCGGCATCCCGGAAGAGGACCTGCCGCAGCTCTTCGCCCGTTTCTATCGGGCATCCAACGCCCACGCCATCCAAGGCACCGGCCTGGGCCTGGCCATCGTCAAGGGGATGGTCGACCAGCACCGCGGCAGTATTTCCGTGGAGTCCAGCGTCGGCGTGGGCACTACCTTCACCATCACTCTGCCGCTGCAATCCAACCCGACGCAGGAGCCCGCCGAGTCCTCGGACACGGTTGCGGTCTCTTAAACCACAAAGGCCGTGGCGCGCCTCCGAAGATGCATGCCACGGCCTCAGCCGAAGAGCGGAATCCCGCTCTATTTACTTACTTAGTGAGGCCAGTTGCCACTCTGAATCGAGTAGCTGCCAGCGACCAGCGAAGGCTTGCTATCGGCGGCTGAGGCAGCCGTGGCGCCGGTAACAGCCAAAACTGCTGCTAAAAGTACTGATGCCGTGATCTTTCTCATCGGGGCTCCCTCTTGGTTTATGCACAGTTTTGCAAATCTATGCAGCGGTGGTGACACGGACAAGTGTACATTCAGCGTACCTGTTCAGCTAGAGGTTAAACGACACACACAATGCCCCTTCACGCTCGTCGCACGGCAACAGAATATGATCGGATGCGGGTGGGAGTACGAGCTTCGCCCGCCGTTAGCGTTTGGAGGATTCGCACATGGTGTCGGTCGATCCTGAGGGAAACGGAGTTTTTGCTGAACTGCGGGCTCGTGAGGCTTTCGGCCGCAGAGAATATCCGCAGGCGCTGAACCTTGCGAAGCAAGTATCTTCAAGGGCATTGGGTGCCGGCGATGATTCAACGTGGTGGCAGATGACAATGTTTCAAGCTGATTGTCAGCGCGCAATGGGTCTCAACCGGGACTGCATTGATACAGCTACGCTTTTGCTGGAACATCCACTAACGGTCGGGTCCGCCGAGCTTCAGTGCCGGGCATTGAACCTGTTGTCCGACGTTAGCCAGGCGGCAGGTGAACTTGAACAAGCGGTTGGATACGGTGTTAGAGCCGTCAGCGTTGCTCGCGGCGGTGAGGTGCCGCAGGATCTGCGTATTGGTTCCTTGCTTGCGCTCATTGCAGCGCTGGCAGAGAGCGACCAACTGGAGCGCGCCTGGCAGGAAAGTCAACAACTCATCCAGCTGATTGACATCAACATTGATACTCAAACGGCAGGAAAGTGCTACTGGGTCGCGGGGAACGTCGCTTTCCTAAGACAACAGGCCAGCGACGGGGTCAAGTACCACAAGTTGGCGGCTGAGCATTTGTCGCCGTCGAATGATCTCGCTCTTTGGGCATGGTTCAACCGAGCCTCGGCGGCAATGAGGTTAACAGCCGGTATCGCCGACACCGAAACGGCCGATTGCATGGAGCGTGCCGAACTCGCAGCGACCATTATCGGTACGGATGATGGAGACCTCTTTAAAAACATGCTCAATCGTGCGCATTGGCACTTTCTGAACGGTGAAGCGAGCAGTGCGATCGAGCTGCTCACGTCGATCTGCGCGGAGTCCTCAGCGATGGCACACCACACCGCGGGTGAAGCACATATGTTGCTTGCCAAAGCCCTGCGGGAACAAGGCGATTGTGCATCGGCCCTACGCCATCTAAAGGACAGCCAAGCGTACTTCAGCCAAGCCGGTGCCAAGGATCGGGCGGCGCAGGTTGCCGCCACAATAGCCGAGTTTCCGCGCGCTTCGTAAAACGAATTCTTCGTGTCATTGGGCGTGTCGTGAACTCCGTTCGTTTACGCTGTGAACAATTGGCAGTTCCGAAGCAGTAAGTTCTGGATTTATTGGACGGGAGCGAAAGCTTCCATCGAATCGTTGGGGAGCGGATGCACGTGCTTGGTCATGGTTGGCCCGAGAGGGTCGTAGGAGCGGTACCCAACGACGACGCTGCCGCATGAGGCCCGCGGTTGACGCGGCCTATGCCGTTGCTGCCGATGTGATCAGTGCCGGCGACCGCATCATCAGCGTCGATCTGCCGCGGGGAGCAGCCTTCACCGACGAAGTGGCGGCCCATACCTCAACACAGCTTCGTGTGCTTTCCGGCGGACACCCTTGCCGCGTGCTGATGCGTATGAAAGGAGTAACCTCGATTTCCCGCATGGCACGGTCGATGCTCGGGCGGCACACAAACGCTTCCGCCATCGCCCTCGTGGGCGAGTCGCCGGTGGACCGGGTGATCGCCAACTTCGTGCTGGGAGCCGAACCGTGTCAATGCCCGGTCCGCTACTTTGACTCCGAACCACAGGCCCTTGCGTGGCTGGAACGGGACAATGCCGCATAATCCCGACCCTCGGCTCCAGCAGCTGGTCGACGGAATGGTCCGCCTGGCCGGGGGCGATCTGGCAACCAGGATCCAGCCCTCCCCGGCACGCGACGATATTGACGCCGTCATCACGGGCGTCAACCTCTTAGCCGAGGAACTGCAGCTCAGCTACATGGAATTGGAACAGCGCGTCGAGCAACGGACGGCTGAACTGCGCCAAGCCCATCGGGACATGAGCCGAATGGCCCATATGGATGCCTTGACCGGGCTGGCGAACCGCACGGCCTTGGCCCAGGAAATGGACGCCGCGCTCGATGATGCGCGGTCCGGCCAGCGGGCCCCGGCATTGCTCCTGCTGGACATGGATTCCTTCAAGCAGGTCAACGACAGTTTTGGCCACGACGCCGGCGACCGCGTACTCACGGTCGTGGCGAACAGGTTGAGGTCCGTCGTGCGCGACGGCGACACGGTGGCACGGCTGGGCGGCGACGAATTTGCGGTCCTTCTTCCGCGCGCAACGACGGATCTCGCGCTTCAGGTGGCCCAGCGCGTACTAAACGTGCTTAATGACGAGATCCAACTGGACGAAGTCACTGTATGGCCGCAGGCCAGTATCGGCGTGCGCGTGGCAGATGCAGGACAGAGCGCGCAGAGCCTGTTGCTGGACGCGGACACGGCCATGTACGAGGCGAAAAAAGACCCTCAAAACCGCACCAAAATTTTCCAGTCCCATATGCTCCAAACACGCCAACTGCACAACCAGATGGCGTCCGAACTCCGCGGAGCCATCGCGACCGGCGGCTTCGAACTCGAGTACCAACCGGTAGTGGATCTGTGCACAGGCCTGCCAATCGGGGTGGAAGCGTTGGTCCGCTGGAATCACCCGGTGCGCGGACGTGTGTTGCCGAGCGATTTCATTCCCATGGCGGAACAAACCGGCCTGATAGTTGATCTCGGCCGGTGGACCCTGTCCGCGGCCGCACACCAGTTTGCCCAGTGGTCCGCCGAACTGACGCTGGATCCGGGGTTTCAGATCCGTGTAAACCTCTCGGTGGCCGAGCTTCAGCGCATCGACTTGGTGGAGCATGTTCGCGGGGTCCTGAGGGACTCCGGAATGCCGGCCGAGTCGCTGGTCTTGGAAATCACAGAGACCGGCCTGGTCACCGGGGGCGAAGTCGAAACCTACTCCTTGCTGGCCCTGCGCAAGCTCGGGATTGGCATTGAAATCGACGACTTCGGTACCGGCTACTCATCGATCAGTTACCTGCGCCGGTTGCCGGTCGATTTGGTCAAGGTGGACCGGTCCATCATTGCTACCCATTCGGCCGACGGTTCACAGCAGGATTTCATCGGCGCCGTACTCCAGCTCATTCGTGCTGCGGGGCTGGACGCGATCTTCGAGGGCATCGAGACGCGGGAGCAAGCCGAACAATTGCGTGATCTTGGCTGTACCGGTGGCCAAGGGTTCTACTTCAGCAAGCCGGTGTCGGCATCTCGCATCGCCCAGCTGTTGCGCAGCGGTGCCTGCCTGCCGGCGGCCGCCGAACCGTCTTGCGAGGACGAACTGAGCCTGGCGACCCCGGCCGAGTGACCGGCACGGATGCCGCCCTCTGCCGGCGGCCCGTGCCGCCGAGTCGCATCGAGGTCGGCAAACGTGGCAAAATGGACACTTGTGCCACCGGGTCAGCGTTCGTGGCGGCACAGTCCGCCCTGGTGTAATGGCAGCACCCCGGCCTTTGGAGCCGTGGAGTATAGGTTCGAATCCTATGGGCGGAACGACCACCGGCCGGTAAACGGGCGGTGTTGCGGCAGGTAGTATGCCGTTAACCGAAATGCACCGGCCACACCGGAATCAGCGCAGCGAGGAGTGCCACTTAGTGAGCCCCCAGGACGTCCCTGAAAAAAACGTCAAAAACGCTTCAACACCGGCAGCGGTCATCGTCCTGGCCGCGGGGGCGGGCACCCGGATGAAGTCCAAAAAGCCCAAGATTTTGCATGAGATCGGCGGAGTCTCCATGGTGGGCCACGCGCTCGCCGCGGCCCGCGGCCTGGAACCCACGGTGCTCGCCGCCGTCGTACGCCACGAGCGCGACCGTGTGGCGGAGCACATTTCCTCGCTGGACCCGGACGTACTGATCGTCGACCAAGACGAGATCCCCGGTACCGGACGTGCAGTGGAAGTGGCGCTGGATGCGCTTCCTGCCGACCTGGACGGTCCTGTGGTGGTCACCTACGGCGATGTTCCGCTGCTGACCACGGCGCTGCTCAAGGAACTCGTGGCCGAGCACGCGTCCAGCGGAAATGCCGTTACCGTGCTGACCGCGGTCCTCGATGACGCCGGCGGGTACGGGCGGATCATCCGCTCCGACGACGGCAGTGTCCAGGGCATCGTCGAGCACAAGGACGCCACGGAAGAACAGCGTGCGATCCGCGAGGTCAACTCCGGCATCTACGCCTTCGACGCCGGTGTCCTTCGCGCTGCCTTGTCCAAGATCACCACGGACAACGCTCAGGGTGAAAAGTACCTGACCGACGTGCTGTCGCTGGCCCGGACCGACGGCGGCCGGGTGGCCGCCGTCGTCACCGCCGACCGCTGGCAGGTGGAGGGGGCCAACGACCGGGTCCAGTTGGCGGCCCTTGGCGCGGAGCACAACCGGCGGGTTTTGGACGCTGCCATGCGGTCAGGCGTCAGCATCGTGGATCCGTCATCCACCTGGATCGACTCGACGGTGACATTCGGCACCGACGTAACGCTGCTGCCCGGCACGCAACTGCACGGCGCCACGCATGTCTCCTCCGATGCGGTGGTGGGGCCGGAGACGACCCTGACGAACGTGACCGTGGGCGAAGGCGCCTCGGTGGTCAGGACGCACGGCACCGATTCCGAGATCGGGCCCGGCGCCACGGTTGGCCCGTTCACCTACCTGCGCCCCGGCACGGTGCTGGGCGAAAAGGGCAAGATTGGCGCGTTCTACGAAACCAAGAACGTGAGCATCGGCAAGGGCGCCAAGCTGTCCCATCTGGGCTATGCCGGCGATGCCGAGATCGGTGAGAACGCCAACATTGGCTGCGGCAACATCACCGCCAATTACGACGGCGAGAAGAAGCACCGGACCGTCATCGGCTCGAACGTGCGCACCGGCTCGAACACCGTCTTTGTCGCTCCCGTGCGCGTCGGCGACGGTGCCTACTCCGGCGCAGGCGCGGTGATCCGCAAGGATGTGCCGCCCGGAGCGCTCGCGGTCAGCGTCGCGCCGCAGCGGAACCTTGACGGCTGGGTACAGAAGAACCGCCCCGGCAGCTCATCTGCAGAAGCTGCCTCCCGAACTTCCTCCACGCAATCCCCAACTGCAGAAAGTGATCCTTCATGAGCGGAATCAAGGCACAGGGCGAAAAGAGGCTGGTGCTGGCCTCCGGACGCGCCCATCCGGAACTGGCGCGGGAGATCGCCAAAGAGTTGGAGATCGACCTCCTGCCGACGTCCGCCTACGACTTCGCAAACGGCGAGATCTACGTGCGGTTCGAGGAAAGCGTGCGCGGTACCGACGCGTTCGTGATTCAGGCGCACCCGGCTCCCATCAACGAATGGCTGATGGAGCACCTGATCATGGTCGACACGCTGAAGCGGGCTTCCGCTAAGCGCATCACCGTGGTCGCTCCGTTCTACCCGTATGCCCGGCAGGACAAGAAGCACCGCGGCCGGGAACCGATTTCGGCCCGGCTGGTGGCCGACATGTACAAGACGGCCGGCGCGGACCGGCTGATCTCCGTCGACCTGCACACGGCGCAGATCCAGGGTTTCTTCGACGGTCCAGTCGACCACCTCATGGCTATTCCGCTCCTGGCCGAGTATGTCCGCACACGGGTCGACCTGGACAACTTGACCGTCGTGTCCCCGGATACCGGCCGCGTCCGTGTTGCTGAACAGTGGGCCGAGCGACTGGGCGGGGCTCCGCTGGCCTTTGTGCACAAGTCCCGCGACGTGAACGCGCCCAACCAGGCCGTGTCTAAGCAGGTCGTCGGTTTGGTCGAGGGACGCACCTGCGTGCTGATCGACGACATGATCGATACCGGCGGAACCATCTCCGGCGCCGTCCAGGTGCTGAAGAACGCCGGCGCCAAGGACGTCATCATCGCGGCAACGCACGCCGTGTTCTCCGATCCCGCCGCCCGCCGGCTTTCCGAGAGCGGTGCCCGGGAAGTGGTGGTCACCAACACGCTGCCAATCCCGCCGGAGAAGAACTTCAAGGAACTGACCGTCCTCTCCATTGCTCCGCTGATCGCCCGCGCGGTCCGCGAGGTCTTCGAAGACGGCTCGGTCACGAGCCTGTTCGACGGCAAGGCCTGACAACGGCGTTCTGAACTAAGTTCCAACCAGCCATAACGGGTTCCCGAACGGGGCCGGCGGCGGGGGCCTGAAGAAACGGGCCACCCCATCGTCGGCTCCGTTTCCCATGTCCGGCGGAGGATTGCCGCGGAGCGTCGCCCGAAGCATGAACTTAGATGCGCAGCCCTACGGCTGGAGTGGCAAGCGACCGCTGGCTGTGAGCTGGTTCCACCCGGGTAGCCCGCAGCCGATATCTAGGTAGCGCAACGTCAAGACGCGTAGCGTCCCCCCGTGCAGGCGTGGTCCCAGGCTCCTACATTAGGGATGTGGGCCGGGAGCGGCCATGGCAGAATCGGCCGGAGCGCCAGCGGAATTCCCCCTCACCGCTGATGCGAAGGCCGAGAGTGGTCCCGAGGTGGAGCAGTCCTCCGAGACCGGGACTGTGCCTTCGCCACCGTGGATCGTCTGCCGCTGCCGTTCCCGGCCCACCTGCTACTCGTATACAAGGCCCGGCTTGCTGGCTATGGTTAATTTCACGTCCGATTGGGGTTGGGCGCTGGGGGCAGGGGAAGAAAGACGGTCTCGCCATGAAGGCTGGAACTTTATTCAGTCATGCGCTTGTGCCCGGCCCGGACACCGTTCTGATCGGCCGGGTGGAAGCAACAGGAGCGGTTCTTGAAGCGCTGACGGACAGGGAATCCGCGGGCGCAGTCGTGGTCGCGCCTTCCGGATACGGGAAGACCCTGCTCGCACGGCATGTGGCCGGGCATCTTGGGGCGAGTGTTCTGGTCGTCCAGCTGCGGGGCACCGCGTACGCGCGCAGCCGGTCCTACGGCGCGCTGACCTACTTGCTGGCCGAGTTGGATGACTCGCAGTTGGCGCACCCCATGCTGGTTCTGGACGGATTGTCACAACAGTTCAGCCAGGCAGCCGGCAGGAGAAACGTCGTCCTGCTCATCGATAATGCGGAGCATTTCGACGGCGACTCCGCCACACTGCTCAGCCAACTGGTCACACGGGGAGACGCGCGGGTAATCATCCTCGCCCGGGACTTTTCGGCGGTTCCACCGGCGTTCCTGCACCTGGGCCACGACCCGCGAATGCAGCGCATCGACCTGCCTCCGCTGGATCAGGCGGAAGTTGGCGAGTTGGCTGCGGCCGGGCTGGACGGAAGGCTTTCACGCGA
Source organism: Arthrobacter sp. Y3221114 (assembly GCF_059092625.1). Classification (NCBI taxonomy): domain Bacteria; kingdom Bacillati; phylum Actinomycetota; class Actinomycetes; order Micrococcales; family Micrococcaceae; genus Arthrobacter; species Arthrobacter sp. Y3221114. Next base: position 111,434 of record NZ_JBNHHW010000006.1, on the reverse strand, counting down.
GGCAGCGCGGGTGCTGCAGGCGCATTCCGGCGGGAACCCGAGGTTCGTTCCGTTGCTGGTCAGGGACTATGTTTCGTCAGGTGCTCTCCGGGAACGGCACGGTGTATGGGTTCATACCGGGAACCCAGTCAGACTGGGACCGCTCACGGTAAGCACGGTGTGTGCGACCCTGAGCGGCTTAAGCGATGACGTGCTGGATCTCGCCCGCCGGCTGGCCGCAGCCGGCGGTCTGTCATTGTCCGATCTGCAAGCGACCGGCCGCGGCGACGCCTTGGACCAGCTTCAGCACCGCGGAATAGTTGGCATCGGCTACCGTCCGTTACCAGTGGCCGAAATCGCCGACCGGCTCATGGCCGAAGCCCTGCGCGCCACGTCGCCCGACGGCCATTATCGGTCCCGGCCGCTAGCGGTGAACCGGAGGGCGGGCGCCGCCCGCAGCCAGCCAGAACCGGTTCAGCACGGGTTGGTGCCGCCGCTGGACGCGGCCCGGTCCATGGTCTTCCACGGTGAGTACGATGGGTCGGTAGGGCTGCTTCGGAACTGTGCGGAGGATCCCTTTGTCCCGACCTGGCAGAGGCTGCTCAGCCGGGCCCTGCTCTGCGAATCCCTGGTCATCACCGGGCGCGGCGATGACGCCCTCGCGTTCGCCGACGGACTCCGGCCGGACCTTGCAACGGTGTCCGAGGAATTCCGCCTTGAAATTCAACAGCACCGGGCCGCGGCTTACTTGCTGTCCGGCTCGTGGCTGGGCTCTGGTGAAAGTATCCGGCGGTACGGCCGCCACGGTGATTCCGGCGGTACCTGGGAGGAACTGGTTGACGGCATCGTGCTGGCCTTGACCGGTGAACTGCACCGTGCAGCGGGCCTGCTGCGTTCCGCCCGCGCCCAAGTGTCGGAAGCGGACCCGGACGGCTTGGCACCGCTCGCCGAAGCGGCCTGGGCTTACTGCCGCGCCGTGCTCAATGAAGTCGGGGGTGAGACGGGAGGAGAGCCCCCCGGCAGCGGTCCAAGCCCTTGGCTCATCAGCCGCTTGGAACGGCATTTTCGCGCCTTGGCGCGGGCGGCCGGCGGTGACGTCGATGGTGCGCTGCGACTGCTTCGGCAGCAGGCGGCTGCGGACCGATCGGCGGCGGTGGGCACCATGGAGCTGATGACGTTGGCGGCCATGGCGCGACTTTCCGGAGTCGACGAGGACCAACGGATGCTGGAACTTGCCACACGGTGCCAGGGACCTTTCGCGGCCGTCTGTGAAACGTATGCGAAGGGGCTTGCCGCCGGAAACGCCAGCCTGCTTCTCCAAGCGGCCGAGCAAGCGCAACGTGCCGGTCACCTGGCCTTCGCCCGCGACGTGGCCGGCCAAGCTGAGGCGGCCGCAGCCAGAGCTGGACGGGCCGATGTACTCCGCAGGGTCAGGCGCAACATTCGTACGCTCTTGGCGGACGGGGCGGAACCAGGCTACGAGGCCGCATGGCGCGGGCGCCTCACGGCGCGTGAACAGGACGTAGCCCGGTGTGTTGCTGAGGGCCGCAGCAACCACGCTGTTGCCCAGGAACTCGGTGTCTCGACCAGAACGGTGGAAGGCCACTTGTACCAGGTATTTGCTAAGCTGCTCATTCGCAGCCGTCAAGAGTTGGCCGAGATGCTGGCTCCGGAATCTCCGGGCACAACGGCATGAACGTCCCCGGCTCCGGGGGCGGGCGCCGGAACCTCATCGATGCCGTAGCAGGATGTCTGGCCGGCCATGCCACCGGCGGCGCGGTGCTTTACGGGGACACCGGGATAGGGAAGTCAACCCTCGCGGATGAGGTAGTCCGGAGCCTTGGGGACACGGTGCGGGTGCAGCGGGCACGGGCCGAACAAACGCTGGCAAACGTTTCCTACGGGGCGCTCTTTCCTTATCTGAGGGGAGTGACCGCGGCGGAATTGGACTCTCCGCTGGCAGTCCTGCGGACAGTGCGCTCCTCCCTTGCCGAAGGCTCCGACGGCGAGGCACGTCCAGTGTTGCTGATTGTCGATGATGTCCATGACCTGGACGACGCGAGCAGTTATCTGCTGGCGCAACTGGTCATGGCGCGGTCGCTCAAGATCCTGGCGCTCTGTAGAAGCTGGAACTCGCAGCCGCGTGAACTCCTTGGATTGTGCCAGGACGGGATCCTGGAAGCCTTCGAAGTACCTCCGTTGACGACGGCGGAAGTCCGCAACACCCTCGAGCAGATGCTCGGAGGGACGATAGCGGGCGGAACTGTGCAGTTGCTGCAGCACAAGTCTGTGGGAAATCCGCACCTGCTAAAAGCGCTGGCCGCCCACGCTGCGCAAACAGGCGCTGTGGTAGAGCACCACGGATTGTGGCGGATGATCCGGGAACCCGTTGGACTCGATCCAGTCACCACTGATCTGTTCAAGGGACTGGTCAATGGGCTGGATGCATCACAGCGGCGTGTAGTGGACATCGCCGCACTTGCTGGCTCGGTGCCGGCGGCAGTGGCCGGTTCCCTCTTCGACAGCGCGGTGGTCCGATCGTTGGAGGAGGCTGGGCTGCTGGCCGACATGCAGGCCGGGGACCTCACCGTGCGGCTCCGGTTCCCGCCGTACGCCGATGTTATCCGGTCCATGGTTCCCGCAGGACGCAGCGCGGAACTGCTGGACCAGTTCCTTGATGTCCTGCAACGTCTGGAACCATCACCTGGAAGAACCAGTGTGGAGCTGGTGCGTTGGAAGATCGATGCCGGCCGGCCGCCATCACTGGAAGAATCGTTGCGCGCCGCACGTCATGCCAATGACGAGTGTGACCATCCGCTGGCCTTCCGGCTTGCCAATGCCGCGGCCACAACCGGCGATTCTGCCGCGGCCCATGTGGAACTGGCGCGCGCCCATTGGGGGCTTGGCGACAGTACGAATGCCAAAACGGCATTGGACCTGGTCAAGGACACCGCGGACCATCGGACCATCGCGGCCGCCGCACTGCTCCGGGCGTCCCTGGTTGAGCCGGAAGCCGGCTACCGGGTTGAGCTGGAAAAGATTTCTGGCGGTTGGATGGAAGCAGCGGGAGTGCAACCCCCGACAGGCCCGGGCGACGCTCCGGTCGCCGCGGACGCCTGCCTGGATGCAGCAACCGGCGCTTGGTTGCTGAGGGCTTATGCCCACATGTTGGAAGGAGACTTCGGAACGGCCCTTGATCAGCTGGCGGCCCCTTCCGGTGGAGTTGAGCGCGCTGTTGCCCGGCTGCTTGCCGGGACCGTCAAGGCGCTGTGTCTCGCGGAAACGGGCCACTTTCGGCAAGCGGCGGAAGCCGGGACAGAGGCCCTGCAGTTGGTCCAAGCGACTCCCTCGCTGCGGGCACTCTATCCTTTCGTCTTCTCCCGCCACGTGGAGTCCTTGTTGATCTCCGGCCGCTACCAGGAAGCCGAACGTGCCCTGGATGATTACGGCAGGAGCGCTCCGTGCCGGCACCGTTGGTTTTCAGGTACCGAACCCGCTCTCCGAGGACTGCTTCTCTTTCGACAGGGCCGAATGAAGACTGCGGTCCAAGCGTTGGCGGAGGGTTTCGGGCCGCTGCGGCATGAGGATCACGGGATGCTGCTTCCCTCCGCGGTCGGAGCTGCGGCAGCTGCTGAAGCGATGTTGTGCAACGGCGAGCAAGCCACAGACTTCCGCATGGGCTTGCAGGACGAAGCGGGCACCGGGAGGCGCCCGCGCCTGCTCGTGGCCTCTGCCTTCACTGCGGTTGCTGCAACGTGCCGCGAGGGTCCGCCGGGGAAGGCACGCCCGATTCCGGTCCTTCTGCAGGGAGAACTTGAGTCCTGCGCGGCGACGGCCAGGGCCGCGGGATGGGTGAGCGCGGAGAAAGAGATCCTGGAGCAGCAGTTGCTGCTCGGGGACGGTGCCGGGGCGGACCGTCTCGCGGAACTCTGCGCCCCGTTGGATGGACTCGAAACCCAGGCTTTGGCGGCTGTCGCTTCCGGCCGGGCATCATCGGATCCGGGGGACCTGATGACAGCAGCCGAGATGGCGACGCGGGCAGGCAAAGACCTACTCGCGGCCACGGCAATGGCATGGGCATCGGGCATCTACGAGCGGCAGGGGCTTCAGCGCCAGCACAACGGTGCACTGCACCAATTGCGGGTGGCGCTGCGTCAACTCGAGGGTGTAGCGACTCCTGCGATCGAGCGTGCCCGTGGGGGTGGACCGGCCTTGACCGCGCGGGAGCAACAGATTGTCTTCCTGGTGCGTCAGGGTGCCACCAACAAGCAGATCGCGGAGTCCTTGACGCTCTCTCCCCGGACAGCCGAGGGACACCTTTACCGGATATATCTAAAACTCGGGGTTGAGAACCGCAAACAGCTGATTCAGTATGCCGAAGTACTCGATCAGTGAGGCCATCAGTAAGTGTCTGAACGCGCGAATCCAAGTACCGCTTGGCAAGCAGCAAGTAGGCAGTCGGGCCAGCCGTGCGGGAATCAGCCGATTTGGCGGTCCAAGTCGAGTGTCGGCTACTGGGGCAAACAACGTAGCCGCTTCCTAGGCTGAAACTGTCGAAAGCACCGGAAAACACAAGGGGGCATGGGGCTTTCGACGACATCGGTTTCGGGACAGTCCGCAGACATGCGTCGGCGGGCTGTGCATCCATCCCGGCACCGCATTGGGGATACGGGTCTCACCTGAGCCACGGGCAGCAACGCGCTTCACAGCGTCACGGCAGTAGCGCAGCGCACGCTGGTCGAGCGCAGAATCCGTCTGGTGGAACGGATTGGGGACCCGGTTGAACGCATTGGGGAATGGTCATGATCGAAGAATTCGTCAAGGTCTCGAGGGTCCGCCACCCGCATGGACATTCATGCGACGGCCCCGCATCGTCCGAGGCAGCAGGATGGGACGCCGGGGTCGTCCGGGCCCCCGGCAGTCGCCCCGAGGAGATACCCCCGATACCCCCGGGCCAGTCCACGACAGCTAAGGCAGACAAATGATGGACATTTTTGCATCCCTGGAGTCGGAGGTCCGCAGTTACTGCCGGACGTGGGACACCGTTTTCGACCACGCCGCCGGGGACAAGTTGTATAGCGAGGATGGCAGGGAATATCTGGATTTCTTTTCCGGCGCAGGCGCACTTAATTACGGGCACAATAATCCGCTTTTGCTGGAGCCGCTGATTGCGTATTTGCGCTCCGGCTCTGTCATTCATTCACTTGATATGAAGACGACGGCAAAGCGGCGATTCTTAGAGACGTTCCTGGAACTTATCCTGGCGCCACGCGGGCTGGACTATAAGGTCATGTTCACGGGCCCCACCGGGACGAACAGCGTCGAAGCGGCGCTGAAGCTGGCGCGCAAGGTTACCGGCCGGCACCAGGTGCTGAGCTTCACCAATGCATTTCACGGGATGACGCTCGGCGCCTTGGCGGTGACGGGCAATTCAATGAAGCGCCAAGGCGCAGGAGTCCCGCTCAATAACGCCTCAAGCATTCCTTACGATGGTTATTTCGACCAGCCGACGGAAGATTTTCTGTGGCTGCAGCATGCGTTGGAGGACAGCGGGTCCGGAATGGATAAACCCGCCGCAGTCATCGTGGAGACTGTCCAGGGCGAGGGAGGGCTCAGAGCGGCCGGTGGAAAGTGGTTGCGGCGGCTCGCCGATCTCTGCCACCAGCACGGTGTGCTTCTTATTGTTGACGATGTTCAGGCCGGGTGCGGGCGCACCGGCACGTTCTTCAGTTTTGAGGAAGCAGGCATCCGCCCCGACATTGTCTGCCTGTCCAAATCGCTGTCCGGCTTCGGACTGCCGCTTGCCCTCATGCTGTCAAAGCCCGAACTAGACATCTGGAAGCCTGGCGAGCACAACGGCACCTTCCGCGGGCATAACCCGGCCTTCGTCACCGGGACCGCTGCGCTGGAGCACTTCTGGAACGGCCGCGGATTCGAACAAGACATCGCTGCTCGGGCCGCACAGTTGCACGCAGCTCTTGCAACGATGGCGGCCGGAACCGAAGGCGCCCGTGTCCGCGGCCGCGGACTCTTGGCCGGCCTGTATTTTCCGGACCGGACAATGGCACGAAAAGTTGCCGCCGAATCCTTCGCCCGAGGCTTGCTCGTAGAAACCTCCGGACCGGAGGGAGAAGTGGTCAAAACCATGCCGGCGCTGACCATCAGCGCGGAAAACATGACCCGCGGGCTTGACCTTCTTGCAGAGGCGGTCCGGTCGGTTACCGGTGAGCGGCGCGACGAAGTGTCAATCAACCGCGGCGGGGAAGTTCCGAGGGCACGAGCGTCCGCTTCCGTTCTGCAGCAGGCAGTCAGTGAGCCGGCCGAGCACATTGGCAGATAGGTGGAACACGCTCCGGCCGCGCGCCGCAGGGCGGTCCGGAGTTGTGGCGGGCAGGGCACCGCACCGAGGTGCAGCGCAGTCCACGAAGATCGGGGGGCCAGGGTGAAAAACTTCAAGCGCATGGATGGGGCTGCTGTCCGGACGGCGAAGGACTCATTCGCCCTCCCGCGCAGTGCCTCGACGAGCGGCGGGGCGCTGCCGGGCGGATTGCCGGTAACGATGGGCACGGCGGGACGACCGACGAACGTCATAGTGCAGAAGTACGGTGGCTCGTCGGTGGCGAATGCCGCAGGCATTCGACGCGCTGCTCAGCGGGTGGCTGAGACACAGGCCTCCGGATATCAAGTAGTGGCGGTGGTTTCCGCCATGGGCGACACCACCGACGAGTTGTTGGATCTCGCGGCCAGTGTCTCGCCGCATCCACCTGCCCGCGAACTCGACACCCTGTTGACGACCGGCGAACTCGTTTCGGCGGCTTTGCTGGCGATCGCCTTGGCGGATTTGGGGGCCGATGTCCGGACTTTCACCGGCAGCGAGGCGGGCCTCATCACCGACGACTGCCATGGCAAAGCGCACATTATCGATGTCGATCCGCGCAGGATCCGCACCTGCCTGAAGAACGGTCAGATCGCCGTCGTGGCAGGGTTCCAGGGTAAAAGCCGCAAAGGGAAAACGGTCACCACTCTGGGAAGGGGAGGTTCGGACCTGACCGCCGTCGCGCTCGCCGCAGCACTGGGTGCAAGCGTCTGTGAGATCTATACGGATGTGGACGGTATCTATACGGCGGATCCGCGGATAGTACCCAATGCCCGCAAGATTGACGTGCTCGCCAGCGAGGAAATGCTTGAGTTCGCGGCCGCGGGAGCAAAGGTTCTCCACCTCCGATGCATTGAATACGCCCGTCGTTTCGGTGTCCCCATTCATGTCCGATCCTCGTTCGTGCAAAAGCGGGGCACCATGATTCTGCCCAGTCTCGACCAGCCCCATTCGAATGCGCACGCAGGCGAACAGACCCTGGTTTCGGGCGTGGCAAGCGTCAACTCTGCAGCACAAGTCACCGTCACCGGCATCCCAACCTGCTCGAGGACCGCAGCGCGGCTCCTTCAGGAACTCGCCGCATCGGGGCTGCACATCGAGATGATCGCCCAAAATCCGCGGGATGCGGGCGCCGAAACCGCCGATATCACCTTCACCCTTCCATCCGCGGAGGCGCCGGCAGCCATTTCGGTTTTGGACGCGGCCCAGAGCTGCATCGGTTTTGAAGCGCTCTATCACAATGACGAAGTGGGCAAGGTCTTGCTCACTGGACTCGGGATGCGCTCTTCGCCCGCTACCTTGAGCACTTTCTTCAAAGCGCTCTCGGACGCCGGAATCAGTCCTGAAATGGTCTCGATTTCGGAGCTGTGCATCGCGGCTGTGGCACGCACCGACGAGCTTGCCGATGCTGTCCGCGCGCTCCAGATCGCCTTTGGCCTGACGCCATTGGAAAAAGAAGCCGCGCCATTGGAAAAGGAAGCCGTGAGGGACCGTACGCAAGACACACTTCCGCCGTTCGTCGTTCAGGCGGCTGCCTCTACCCGGCCAGGATCTTCCCTCTGACGTCGGGCTGGAAGGAAAGGCCCAGGCGCAGACCCTCTGCCGAGCCGGCACAAGGACATTGGCTTTCTGCACCACGTGAGCAGGGGTTAACCGCAGTAACCCCATCTACCCAAAAGCACCGCCGATACGGGAGGTACCAATGGCTCCAGCCGAGGACTCGTACTCTGGATCAGAGGACACCACCATGCTCGTCGGTCAGTTGCCGGTGCGGAAGCGGCGGGCCGGTGCCCACAAGTCGGCTCCGGAAACATTCGCCACGCTGGCCGCCCGCACCGGCCAGGCCCCGGCAGGACTCAACGGACGGGCCGGCAGCACGGTTGCTCCCACGACCGCAGTGTACTCAGGGGGCCCTGCACCGACCCCTCGAACTTTGTTGGACATCCTTTTTCACACCGTGGACGAGTACCCGGACGCCCTAGCGCTGGATGATGGCACCACCTCGTTGAGTTACCTGGCGCTGCTGGGGCGGATCGAGTCCCTGGCCCTGGACCTGCGCGAACGCGGGATCGGTGCCGGCGACCGGGTCGGCGTCCTGATGGCCGCGGATACGGTCGACCTCTACATCGCGGTGCTGGCCGTGCTCGTCCGCGGCGCGGCATACGTCCCTGTCGATCCTGACGAGCCAGGGGACCGGGCTGCGAGCGTCTGGGAAGAGGCTCAAGTATGCGCTGTAGTCGAATCCGGGCTGCGGGTCCGTCCCGTTATGGACGCGCCCTCCCATGGGGAAGTTCGCCCGCCCACCGCCGACGATGATGCGTGGATCATCTTCACCTCCGGCTCGACTGGCAAGCCCAAGGGGATTGCCTTTTCCCACCGGTCGGTGGCCGCTCTCGTGGACGCCGAAGCGTCCGTCTTCTGCACCGAGGAGCCGCTCGGGCCCGGCGATCGTGTGCTGGCCGGTCTTCCCATCAGTGCCGACACTTGCGAAGAGATGTGGCTGGCCTGGCGGCACGGCGCCTGTTTGGTGCCTGCCCCACGCGAGGTGGTCCGCTCCGGCGAGGAGCTGGGTCCGTGGATGGCGGCACGGGGGATCACCGTCGTCCCTACGGTGCCGGCCCTGGCTGCACTCTGGCAGGCGGAATCGCTGCAAAACGTGCGGTTGCTGATCTTCGGCCGCGAGGCGTGCCCCGCGGATCTTGCGGCGCGACTGGCCGCCCCCGGCAGGGAGGTCTGGAACACCTACGGGCCCACCGAAACCACCGTCGTCGCCTGCGCTCAGGCCGACGGGTCGACTCCGGTGCGCATCGACCGGCCGTTGCCCGGCTGGCAACTGGCCGTGGTGGACAAGGGCGACGCGCCTGTCGCTTGGGGCGAAGAAGGAGAACTGGTCATCGGCGGCGTCGGGTTGGGCAGGTGCCTCGATCCCAGCAAAGATGCCGAGAAATATGCTCCCATGGACACCCTGGGCTGGCCTCGGGCATATCGCACCGGAGACCTTGTCCGCGCCGATCATGAAGGTCTGGTATTTATCGACCGGGCCGACGGTCATGCCGAACCTGCCGCACGGAGACTCGAACTTAGCGAGACGGAGCGCGGTGCGGCGCCGTACGAGGTGCGCTCGGACGATTCCGTACCCGCGGCTGACGCGGCTCGTGAGGCGGCGGCAGCTACTTTGGACCCGTTGCTGTTGCAGTCCTCGCACCGCCAAAGTGTGCGGTGGTCGCCGGGTGAGCGTCTGGAGGCGCTCTTCGAGAGCCGATGCGACTCGCTGCGCCGCGAAGGCCGAGCCGGCCAGTTGGCGGTCGACTCCGGGGACTCGACGTTGACCTACGACCAGCTTGACGCGCGGGCCAATCAGCTGGCCCGTCACCTGCTCGCCGACGGAGCACGGTCCGGCGACCGTATTGCGCTGCTGTTCGACGATGCGCTGTGGTCCTACGTCTCGATGCTGGCGGTGCTGAAGATCCAGGCGGCGTATGTGCCGTTGGACGCCGGATTCCCGCCAGACCGGATGGGTTACATCATGGAGGACTCCGGCGCCAGCTGCGTGTTGACCCTGAGCCACCTGGCCGACCTGTTGCCGGAAAACTGCCCCCGCGCCCTGAGTTTGGATATGGCCGCCGCGGACATCGCGGGCCTGCCCGGCTCCCGGCTCACCGACAGCGAGAAGCCCGACCCGGTCGAGAACTTGGCCTACATCATCTATACCTCGGGGTCCACCGGCCGTCCCAAGGGGGTGGCCATCGAACACACCAGCATCTGCAACTTTGTCCGGGTCGCCGCCGAGGTCTACGGATATCAGAGCGATGACCGCGTCTATCAAGGGCTGACCATCGCCTTCGACTTCTCCATCGAGGAGATGTGGGTGCCGTGGATGGTCGGTGCGACTCTGGTGCCCAAGCCGAGTTCGAAGAGCCTGCTCGGGGCAGACCTGGAACGGTTCGTCATCGACAACCGTGTTACCGCGATGTGTTGTGTACCCACCCTGCTGGCCACACTTGAGCATGAGCTCCCTGGCCTGCGTTTTCTGCTGGTCTCCGGTGAGGCCTGCCCGCGGGATCTGGCCGAGCGCTGGCACCGGCCGGGCCGGAGGTTCCTCAACGTCTACGGGCCTACCGAAGCGACCGTGACCGCCACGTGGGACGTTATGCATCCCGACAAGCCGATCACACTAGGCCAACCACTGCCGACCTACACGATCATGATCCTGGATCCCGAGGAGCCACGGGCCCTGCCACGGGGCGAAATGGGTGAGATCGGCATCGCCGGGATCGGGCTGGCGGTCGGTTACGTGAATCATCCCGAGAAGACAGATTCAGTCTTCATCCCCGACTTCATGGGCATTCCGAACAACCCCTCCGGACGAATCTATCGCAGCGGCGATCTTGGCCGCATCACCGACGACGGGTTGATCGAGTACCACGGCCGGATCGACACCCAGGTCAAGATCCGCGGATACCGGATCGAGCTGTCCGAGATCGAATCGGTGCTCCTGCAAGTCCCCGGGATTGCTCAGGCAGTGGTCGAGACGCATGAATCAGCACCGGGGATGACCGAGCTCGCCGCGTTCTATACGTTGCGCAAGGGTGTCTCCGATCTCGCGCCCGAAATCATCAGGGAGGAGCTCCGCGACCGACTGCCGAGCTACATGGTCCCGGCCTTCTACGAGCAGCTTGAGACCATACCGATGCTGCCCAGCGACAAGGCCGACCGTAAGAACCTGCCGACGCCCAGCAACCGGGTGGGCGCTTCGGTCGACGCCGAGTACTGCGAGCCGGCGACGGACGCAGAGGCGGCGCTGGCGGAGCAGCTAGCTGACGTGCTGGGATTGGGACGCGTCTCCGTCGAGGCTCACATCTTCGACAATCTCGGGGCCAACTCGCTGCTGATGGCGCGCTTCTCCGCTGCGCTGCGCTCAAACACCGACCTGCCGCCGGTCGGTCTGCAGGTCATTTATGAGCATCCGACGATTCGAGCGCTCGCTGCGGCGATCGCTTCTCCGACCGCCGCCGACGTGTGGGCGGAACAGGAAGCGCCCGCCCGGCCAAAACGAGGGCGGATTTCCACTTTCGACATCGTGCTGTGCGGTGTCCTGCAAGCAGCGCTCTCCATCGGCTACTCCTACGCCTTCATCACGGCGATCGTGGCCGGCTATACCTGGGTCATTGCAGGGGCCGACGTTCTGGAGATCTGGGGACGTTCGATCGTCGTCGGGGTCAGCTTCTTTCTGGCCCTCAGCATCGTGCCGATCCTGCTCAAATGGCTGATCCTCGGACGGTGGAAAGAGCAGAACATCCGCATCTGGTCCCTGGCATACGTCAGGTTCTGGTTCGTCCGTGCGCTGGTTAGACTCAACCCGCTGGCCTTCTTCGTGGGCACTCCGATCCTTCCCTTCTATCTGCGGTTGCTGGGGGCCAAGATCGGCGCCAACGTCACCATCCTCACCCCCATTACTCCGGTGTGCACCGACCTCTTGACGATCGGCAGCGGGACGGTGATCAATAGGGATACGTTCTACTTGGGTTACCGGGCCCATAACGGGTGGATCCAGACCGGGCGGGTCACCCTTGGCCAGGACGTCTTGATCAGCGAGAGGTGCGTGCTGGACATCGACTCGACGATGGGTGACGGAGCGCAACTGGGCCACTCGTCGTCGCTGCAGCGACTGCAGTCCGTACCCGCCGGCGAAAGCTGGCACGGATCCCCTGCGGTACCAACGGACGTGGACTACCGTTTGGTTGAGCCGCTGCCGGTTAGCCGGCGGCGACGGGTCACCTACAGTGCGTTCGTCCTGATCAGCAACACCGTCCTGTTCGGCCCGCTGCTTCTGCTGGCCATCGCGCTGCTCCTGCCGGCCTACGTGGAAACCGGTCATGTGGACCATGCGAACCCGGGGTTCTACCTGGATCTGGCATTGGCTTCTTTCGTCTTGCTGTTCGGTGGCATGCTCGTCGGTCTGGCAGCAATGTTGACGGTTCCTCGAGTGCTTAACCTCTTGATCAAACCGGGGGAGGCCTATCCGCTGTATGGTCTGCGCTACGCGGCCCACCGACTCATCTTCCGGATGACCAACGTCTTCCAGTTCATGCATATCAGCGGGGACAGCTCCCTGGCCGTGCACTACCTCCGGTTGCTCGGCTACAAGCAGCCCAACCTGGAGCAGACAGGGTCGAACTTCGGGACGGAACTCGACCACGACAACCCTTACCTGACCACCGTGGGATCCGGAACCATGATCTCCGACGGGGTGTCGATCAGCAACGCCGCCTACTCGAGTACGTCCTTCCGTGTTTCCGAGGTAAAGATCGGGGCGAAGAACTTCTTCGGCAACGACATCTCGTATCCCGCCGGCGCTCGTGTCGGCGACAACGTTCTTTTCGGCAGCAAAGTCATGGTTCCCATCGATGGCGAGGTCCGGCAAAACGTAGGCCTGCTCGGTTCACCGGCATTCGAGATTCCCCGATCGGTCGATCGGGACACAGCATTCCTCAAGGTAAACCGCCGGGAGGAAATCGTCCGCGGGATACGGGCCAAGAACCGGCACAATGCGCTGTCGATTGGACTGTATCTGGCCAGCCGGTGGGTTCTCGTCCTCGCCGGCATGCTGGCGTTCTCACTCGCCATCATCCTCTTCCCCGGTGTACCGGGCCCCGGGCTCTATGTGGGCACGGTCAGCTTCGGCGCCTTTATGATCGCCTTCTTCATCGTGCTCGAGCGTGCCGCCCAGGGATTTAAAGCGATGGTCCCGACCGTCTGCTCCATCTATGACGTGAAATTCTGGCGGCACGAACGGTTTTGGAAGTTCATCTCGTATCCGCTGTATTTCTTCGACGGCACCCCGTTCAAGCCCCTGTTCTGGCGCCTGCATGGCGTGCGGATGGGTAAGCGGGTCTTTGACGACGGCTGCGTCATCCCGGAGAAGACGTTGGTGGCCGTCGGCGACGACACGACCCTCAACCTCGCCAGCGTCGTGCAGTGCCACTCGATGGAGGACGGCGTCTTCAAGCTCGACGCCATTACCATCGGCCGGGAGGCCACCTTGGGCGTCGGCGCCTACGTGCTCTACGACGTCGCCATGGGCGACGGTTCGGTGCTGGAGTCCGACTCCTTCCTGATGAAGGGTAGCCAAGTGCCGGAGGGCGCGCGGTACGGTGGCAACCCGGCACGGGAAATTGTCTAGGCACCGGAAGGCAGGGACGAAGATGGGCCCCAGTCAGGACAGCCAGGGACGCGACGTGAGCCCTGCGGCCGGTGAGTCGATGCAGAACCGGAGGCGTCTGGTCGGCATCGACGCGGCCCGCGGTCTGGCCCTCGTCGGGATGATCGCCATTCACATCCTGCCGGACGCGAATGAGGAAACCCACGAGCCGACCCTGGCGTGGATCCTTTTCGCCGGCGACTCGGCTGCGCTGTTCGCCCTCCTCGCCGGAGTGGGTCTGGCCTTCTCCTCCGGCGGGTATAGACCGCACACGGGGCGGCGAATGGCGGGGGACCGTCTGGGACTGGCCGTGCGGGCCGTCCTGATCGCAGCGATAGCCCTGACGATCGCGCCCTTTTTGCAGCAGGAGGACCCTCCTGCCTACGGCATCTTGATTTACTACTCGGTGTTCTTCCTGCTCGCCATTCCTTTCCTCCATCTGCGGCCCAAAACATTGTTCATCAGCGCAGCGGTCTTCGGCATCGTCTCGCCGATCCTGCTGCAGAAGCTGGATCCAATGCTCCCGACATCGTCGACGTTCAACCCCACCGTGGGGCATTTCTTCTTCGAACCGGCCGGCGTGGCCTCGGATCTACTGCTGACCGGCTCATATCCGGCGCTGGCGTACATGTGCTACATCCTGACCGGCCTGGGGATCGGACGACTGGACCTGCGAAAGCCCAAGGTGCAGGGATATATCGCCGTTATCGGTGCAGGCTTGGCGATCTTGTCCAACGCAGCCTCAGCCATCCTGCTGTATGCCATGGGAGGCTTCGAGCGGCTGCTCGCCACCAGCGGGCTGACGGAGGAAGAGTTGGACAATGGTCTTGTCTTTGGGCCCGGGATCATTCCGGACACCTCCGCTTGGTGGCTCGCTATCGCGACACCGCACTCCAACATGCCGCTGGCAATCGCCAGCAGCCTCGGTCTCGGTCTGTTGGCGACCGGCCTGTTCCTCCTGGCCGAGCGGGCGGCCGCGCGCTTGCTGGCACCCCTTGCCGCGATGGGCTCGATGACACTGACCCTCTACTCCGCTCACCTGCTCGCGCTCAGCCCGGAGGTGCACTACGAGGCACCCTTTGTGTGGTTCATCGTGCATCTATCGGTCGCCGTGGCGTTCGGTGTAATCTGGCGCCGCTGGCTGGGACAAGGCCCCTTGGAGAGACCGGTCGCCGCGGCTGCCAGAAACTTCGGACAGATCGCGGACGACGGGTCGTCCGGCTCTCCTGCGGCATCCGGAACGGTTCCCCGCTGATTAGGGACCTCCTGCCCCGGGCGCATAGGCCGGGAAGTACTTCGGCAACCTTGTGGGCACCACAGCATCCATACTGAACTGGCCAAGCGAGGTCTACCCCTGGGGCCTTCATCCTTGTGCCTGCATGCCTGCCACGGAACGCCTGCATGCCTGCCACGGAACGCCTGCATGCCTGCCATCGACGTTCGCTGGCCGACAGCCCGGACGCTAGAATGCTGTCGTGATGTTGGACACATGAGGGTGACATGAAACGGCACTGGCCCCGAACCCTGTATCAGAGGCCAATTGTCGTCATCGCAGCGCTCGGGCTGGTCGTTATCCTGGTGGCGCTTGTCCTGGCCATGGTGCGGAAGGACAATTCCGGGCCGCAGGCGCTGGCTGCCACAGCGTACGAGCACCTGGAAGAGTTTCAAGCAATTGCGGACGAGCACGGTGACCGGGCGACCGGCACCTCCGGATACGAGGCCGCGGCTCAGTACGTAGAACAGCAACTCGAGGGTGCCGGTTATCAAAGCTGGCGCCAGTACTTCACTTTCGAAAGTCGCGGCGAGAACTATGAGTCCTTCAACATCATCGCCGAGACCGCTGGCGGCAATGACGAGAACGTGATCATGCTTGGCGCACACCTCGACGGAGTGCCGAACAGTCCGGCGATCAATGACAACGCTTCCGGCGCGGCGGCTCTGCTGGAGGCCGCGCAAGAACTCAGCCAACGTAATGAACCCAACAACAAAGTGCGCTTCGCGTGGTGGGGAGCGGAAGAGTTTCCGGAGGCGTTCGGCTCCCAGCACTATGTCGAGGACTTGGCAGAGGACGACAGCGGCGAACTCGACCACATCGCCGCCTATTTGAACGTCGACATGGTCGCCTCACCCAACTATGTCATCGCGGTCTATGACCCACGTAGAACCGATAACGACTCCCTGCGGGCCGTGCCCGACGGTTCGTTGGAGATCATGAACTTCTTCACGGACTACTTCGACTCCCGGGACCAGCCCTGGGTGTCCACAGACTGGGACTTTTATTCCGATCAGGTCGCGTTCGTTGAGGAAGATGTTGCAGTGGGCGGCCTGTTCACCGGCAGCAACGAGAGAAAGTCGGCCCGGGAGGGCATCCTCTTCGGCGGCGCTGCGGGGCAGCCGCGCGACCCGAACTACCACAAGCCAGGCGATGACATTAGCAACGTCGATCTGGAGGCTCTAAGCATCATGACCGACGCGATCACCCACGCCGCCACCAGCCTGGCTGAAGACAGCAGCGCCCTCGAGTAAGCGGCGGCTAATCAATTGTCAGGTCCGGAGCATGGCTGCCACCAGTGTGGGGAATGGCCCGTTTTCGGACTCTGATCTACTGGTCCGCGCAGGCCAGTCGAAGTTGCGGGTTCCTCCTGGTGCATGATTCGGGCCAGCGGCCTGATCCTGCTAAACTTCAACCATTGCCTAGGCGAGGGAGGGCCGGAACCGGTCCTCCGTTATCGACGGTGGCTAGCAGCTTCGTTTCTCTGCGCTGGTATCGGTGCGGCGGGTCGGTCTCTAGGCACCCGCCTCATAACCACCCAGCATAAGGAGAACGTCATGTCCGACCAGAAGCTTGCAGCTGAAGTCCGCAGCGAATTCGGCAAGGGCGCGGCCCGCCGGGCCCGCCGCAACGCCCAGATTCCCGCCGTCATTTACGGCCACGGGGCAGAGCCGCTGCACGTGCTGCTCCCGCAGAAGGCCACCACGCTGGCGCTGCGTACCTCCAACGCGCTGCTGACCCTGGACGTTGACGGGAGCGAGCACCTGGCCCTGGCCAAGGACATCCAGCGCGATCCCATCGCCCAGATCATCGAGCACGTTGACCTGCTTACCGTCCGCAAGGGCGAGAAGGTTCACGTCGACGTCAACATCCATGTTGAGGGCGAAGTCGCCCCCGGTGCTGTTTTGGACCTGGAAGAGTTCACCGTTCTGGTCGAAGCCGATGCGACCGCCCTGCCGGAGTCGCTGACCATCAACGTTGAGGGCCGTGAGGTTGGCGAGCACGTTCACGCCACCGACATTCAGATGCCTGCCGGCGTCAGCCTGCTGATCCCTGAGGACACCGTGATCGCCGCGGTTTCCGCTCCGACCGTGGCCGAGCCTGAAGCCGCGGAAGAGGGCGAAGGCGCTGAGCCGGCTGCCGAAACCCCGGCCGAGTAACAACGCTGCCTTTAAAGCCCCCGGCGACTGCATCCCGCATTCGCCGGGGGCTTTGGTCTATCCCTAGGATGATCATGAATCCTTCGCATCTACCGTCCGAGGAGCACCCGTCCACGTGAGCAGCGACACCTGGCTGATAATCGGCTTGGGCAACCCAGGCCCCGGCTACAGCGGCAATCGACACAACGTCGGCCAGATGGCCCTCGACGAACTGGCCGGCCGGTTCGGTGGTTCGTTCAAGTCGCACAAGGCGCACGCACAGGTCCTGGAAGGGCGATTGGGAATCGGCGGGCCCAGGGTCGTGCTCGCCAAGCCACTGACGTTCATGAATCTGTCAGGAGGGCCGACGGCGGCGCTGTGCAGGTTCTTTTCGATCGAACCGGACCATGTGGTCGCCTTGCACGACGAGATCGACATTCCCTTCAACACGATCAAACTCAAGATCGGCGGGGGGGAGGGCGGGCACAACGGCCTCCGCGACATGTCCAAGGCGCTGGCGACCAAAGAGTACTACAGGGTCCGCATAGGCGTTGGCCGCCCTCCCGGGCGGATGGACACGGCGGACTATGTGCTGCGCGATTTTTCGACGGCGGAAAAGAAGGACCTGCCCTTCCTCCTGGACGATGCAGCAGACGCCGTCGAACTGCTCCTGGCCGACGGGCTCCTGGCCGCGCAGCAAAAGTACCACGCCAATGCAAAGCAGGGGTGAGCGCCAGGAGACCGTGCCCTGACCCATCGTCGGACGGCGGAGGACAGCACACCCGGGCGCGGAACTCCGGGTACCCGCGGGTCATGGGCACCGCATCCTGGCCGAAGAACGAGTGGTGACTACTCGTGTCAGGCCGCCCGCGCCTGTTTACGCTGAGAAAGTGTTGCTGGCGCCCTCAAGGCGGTGTCGCAATACCGTGCGCCTGGAGCCCAAGGATTCAGGCGCCTCCAGCGGACCGGCGGGGTTGGCTAAAGCCAGAGGAACCGCGTAGGCGGAACCTTCCCCCAGGCCCCGTCGGTCCTTGCTGGATAACCAGGGAGCTGCACGCCTTGGCAAGCGTCACAAAACCGTCAATTGGCACACAGGGTTGAGCGTGAATAGAATCGTTTCAGCCATTGCGGCTCCCTGAGCGGGGCCGACGATGGGCGGCCTGAAGAGACCGGGCCACCCCCATCCCATCGTCGGCCCCTTTTTCATGACCATTCCGATGCAGGCGTGCCACAGGCAAACGTCGGGTTGCGCTGCGTCGGGGGCGTTTAACGCAGCGCAACCCTTCGGTCAGGGATTTCACCCACCTGCGCAGGGCGGGCTCGTCCCCGTCTACAGGGACTGCGACGTCCGGTTCGAGCCGGACGCGCCGCAGGCCTAGTTTCGGACGACGCGAGGAGCCTTGGCCCCCGCGTGCGCATGGACCTCCGTCTGCCGCAGCGCCAGAAGCTGCCGGATACGGCGCAGGGCAATGGGTCCGGTGGAGGTCTTCCCCAGCCGCTCGACAGCCGCGCTGAGTCTTTCGGCAGCCTCGGCGGCCGAAGAAACGCGCGGCGCCGTTCGGACAGACGAGGGGTCGAGCAGCGCCTTCTCCAGTTCGGCGGCCAATGACTGCTGGTCTTGCACGAGGATCGCGTCGCCGTGCTGCACCATGGTCTCGGTAAACGCAATCTGGTGCCCGTCGACGACTTCCCGCAGTTCCGGCCGCCGGGGCACCGCGATCGGCAGATGACCGGCCTCACGGGCATCGAGGATCGAGCCTGGCCCGCCCTGGACGACGACGACGGTGGCAGTTCGATACAGTGCCAGCAAGTCCTCGCGAGGCATCCTGGTGACCCCGTCGGCGTGCCGGGGCGCACGGCTGGCACCGTGCTGCACCAAGCACGACGGTGGGTCGGGAATACCTGCCAGCCACTCGTCGAGCCAGTCGACCAGGCGGTCGAACGTGTGATGGTCGGTTCCCAGGGAGACCACGATCCGCGGAGCGGGATGCGCGCTGTTCACAGCACCGGTCCGATATTCACGGCTTCGGGATAGAAGCGCCGCTGTTCTTCCCACTGGATGCAGAAAAGCTCGGATAACGGGTAGCAAAGGCGGCCGCTCAGAGTCGGCATGGTGATCCGATCGAAGCACTCTATGTAAACAGTGTGGATGCCGAGCAGGCGGGCGATCAGGAAGAACGGAACACTCACGCCGGCGCCAACGGAAACTACGACATCCGGGCGCTCCCGGCGGAGCGTCGGCCAGGCCAGAAGCAGGTTCCTGATGGCATTACGGACATTCCGGGTGGTTGGATAAAAGCACCACGTGACCTTTTCGTTTTGCAAGGCAGCCTCGACCTCGGGCCGCTGGAACGTCACCCAACTCCGGGCGTGCTGGCTCCACCACTTATCCAACGGCAGCAATTGGGCCAAGTGCCCGCCTGCCGACGTCACGAACATGATTTTCATGCGTAATCCTCCCCCTACCGAGATGCGCCCCACGGCACCCCGAGCCACCGACCTCTCCGGTGATAAGGCGAGCCTATTGACACGTGCTGGTGGATTCACGAGTGGTGCGTACCGGGATCCCGGGGCTGCACCGGTCGTGGCCCTTGCCGCTACCGGGCTTGCCGGAGAATGCGCGCGGGGATACGCGTTGCTTCCCCGGAGCAGAGCCGGAAGACACTCATCTTTACGGTGACTGGTACGGGCATTACTTGGCCTGGGTGCACGATTGCTACCTGCATGTTGCACAACAGGAGACGCTCCCTCCATAGACGCGGTACGAAATCGGCTTTAGACTGTGGACCACACCGGTTGGGGATCGGGCCTTGCGGACCTTGGGGGAACGCAGCTTGTGGCCGGTGCTAATGCATGGCCGGTGGTAATGCACGGCTATGTCTGAGCGACTTTGGGGGGAGACGCTGATGACTGCTGTATTTAATGGGCCGTTTCATGGTCCGCTGACCGACTCTATTTCGCCGGGGCGCCGCCGCCTTGCAGAGGACATCTTCGCGGCACTGCAACCAGGCCACCAAGGGGTGCTGGTGATCGGTGCTGCCGGCATGGGGAAATCCACCATCGCCCAGCAGGTGCTGAAATGGTTCGGCCCGGAAACGCACGTCGAATTTGTCCGGGGAAGCCACGCCTCGTCCCGCACCCGCTACGCCCCGTTGGGGATCCTGCTCGGGGGAGTGGGCGACGACGGACTGGAGCACCCGGCGCTCGTGCTCGAGGGAATCGCTGCTACGCTGCTGAACCGTGCCAAGGGCAAACGGATTGTCCTGTTTGTGGACAACGCCGAGAATCTCGACGCCTTCACCTCCGCTGCCCTAACCCAATTGGCACGCGCCGGAGTCGTTACTCTTTTCGTGGCCAGCCAGGACGTTGCCGCCGGCGACGGAGCCTTTATGCAACTGTGGATCGACGGAGACCTCCGCCGCTTCGACGTTGCTCCGCTGGACCCGACAGACAGTGAGGCGCTGCTGGCCGAGATTCTCGGGGGCAACATATCTTCCCTCGCTGCACGGTCGTTGTGGCAGAACACCGGTGGGAATCCGCGCTACCTGCGGGTCTTGGCCCAAGACCAGGTGGCAGCACGGACTTTGGTTGAGCAGGACGGGACGTGGGTGCTGGCGCAGCCGCTCGTTTTCACCGGCGACATCGCAGAGGTGATGCGACCACGGCTGCTGCAACTGCCTCCCGGGCACCGGCGGCTCGTCGAGCAACTGGCGCTGGCGGGCGGCGTCACGCTCTCGGCTCTTCAGCGGTTGGCCGACCCGCTGGCTCTGGAACACTTGGAGGCCCGCGGTACCATCACGGTCGAGCTGGGCGCCGACCCGCTGGTGCGGGTGGGAGGACAATTCCTGGCCGGAGTCGTCAAGAGCATGCTCACGCCTGGACGGACGCGTGAACTGTGGGATGAGGTGGCGCACGTCCTGCACCCGGAGGAGGTGCCGGAGCGCTACTTGCCGGATCTCGGCATCTGGGCATTGGAGGGGGGCGCCGCGCTGAACCCGGAAGAGACCCTGCGAGCCGCTGCTGCCGCCAACGACCAACTGGAGCCGGGACGCGCGCTGCAGTTGGTCCGGGCACTGGGCCGGCAACACCGCGGCGCGTCCGGCCTCCGGGAAGAGGCCCGGGCACTGCTCCTGCTGGGAAAGCCGGGCCAGGCTGCCGACCTGCTGGCAGCCTCCATCCCGGAGGACGGCAAGGAACCCGTGGCTGCCCTGGTCGCGCTGGCCGGCGAACGTCTCGCCGTTTCGCGGGTCACGGGCGGATCCATCGACCCCTGGTTGGAGGAACTGAGGAACCTGCGCGAAAGGCTCGCCGCAGAACTGCATACGGTGACGGAGACCAACGAAGGCGGCGAGGTACGCGGTGATGCAGCCCGGACGAAGGAAATACTGGAAACCACGATCGATGAAACCCTGCTGATCGAAGCAGAGCAGGCCGCCTTCGACGGCAGTTACGGACAAGTCCCCGAGCTGGTCAAATTGCTGCGCGACGACTGGGACAAACCGCCGCAGATCAGGCTCCGCGCCGGAGCGCTTCTCTGCGAAGCATTTGCGGTCATGGGCCGGCAAACGGAAGCCCTTGGCGTGGGAAACATGTTGCTGGCGGAGCTGGCGGATCGGCGACTGCCCAAGGGGCTGCGCAACTTCGTGGGGACCCGGATCTTCACGTCGCTCATCATGGCAGGCCAACTTGATTCATGCCTAAGCTATTGCGAAACCTTCGCGGCGCAGGCGGGGACCTCCCTGTACAGCGGCGGGAGCGAGCTGGCCTTGGGGCTCGTCCACGCCCGCGCCGGTCGGGCGGAAAAAGCCCTTGTTGCCCTGCTACCGGCCATCAGCCAGCTAAAAGTCTCCGGCAACAGCGGCGGCGTCGTCCTTGCCAACGCGGCGGCCGCCTACTCCTACTCGCTGCTGTCGGATGAAAAAAATACCCGCCGCCATCTGGCCGCTGCCGCTGCTTCACCGGAACGTCCCCGCCAGGTGGCGCGCCGCGCCACGGAATACTTCAGCATCCTTGCGTCCCAGCGGCTGCAGCGGGGGGACGACGCAGCCGCGGTGCTGAATCAGACCGGTGTCGAAGAACTGGCCGCCGGAAATTCTGCCGCGGCCATGATTTTTCATGCCGCCGCCGCGCGGGTGGGCGGCAGGTCCTATGCCCGCAAGCTGCAAACATCGGCTGCCGCCTGCGACGGCGAAGCCGCACGGCTCTGCATTGAGTACAGCGAGGGCCTGATGTCCCAAGACCCCGGGATGCTGCTTAAGGCTGCCGATGGCGCAGCGGCGCTGGGCGACATCCTGTTCAGCTACGACGCCGCCCGTGCCGCCCAAAGCGCGGCGGTCACCGGAGGCGACCGCGCAGCGGCCCGCAAGGCGCGCGCCTTGGAAAACGCGGGCTACCGCATGCTCCGGGACAGCAGCACCATTGTTGCGATGCTGGCGTCCCTGAGTCCCTTCGAGCTGACCTTGGCGCAGCTGGCCGCCGAGGGCAGCAGCAGTGCAGCGCTGGGCCGGAGGCTGCATCTGTCGCCACGGACCGTTGATTGGCACTTGGGGAAGATGTTCGCCAGGCTCCATGTCTCGGGCCGCGCCGATTTACGCGAACTGCTGGGAGCGGCGGGTTCGGCATCATGACTGACGCTGGTAACGGGCGTCGGTTGGTGGGACGGGACACCGATGTCGTGGCGGCCACTGAGAACATCCGCAGTGGCAACGGGACATGGATCGTCGCTGAACCCGGGCTAGGCAAAAGCGCCCTCGCGGCTGCCGTGCTGCAGGAACTGGCGGGCGACGTGCGGCCGTTTCGAGTACATGGGAGCCGGACCTTCTCCTCGGTCCCATACGGCGCTTTGGCCCCGCTGCTCACGAATTTGACGGCGCAACAACTCGACTCGCATTTCTCCACCATGCGTACCCTGACGGAGCGGCTGCAGTCCGATACAGCCGGCCTGAAGCCAGCCCTGTTGGTGGTCGACGACGCCCAAGACCTGGACGCGAGAAGCGCGGAAATTCTTGGCCAGCTGGTCGCCTCGATGCAGGTCAAGGCGCTGCTGCTCAGCCGACCCAGCCTGGCCGAACCGCCCACGCTGCTGGGAGAAGCGGTCGAGGGCGTGCTGCACCGCCGGTCACTGGATCCGCTGACCGACGGGCAGGTGCACCAATTGTGCAACCAGGTACTTGGCGGAGAGACCGCGGCCAGTGCCAGTGCCATATTCGCCCGGGCGAGCGGCGGTAACCCGCTCTTCCTGCTAAGCCTGCTGGAGCAGGCCCGGCAGGCTGGACGATTAGTTCAGACCCGCGGCGTGTGGCTCTTGCGCGATGTGCTGCCGGAGGCGGACGTCCGCCTCTCGGAGCTGATTGAACGGGAGCTCAGCGAATTGAGCGCCGACGAGCGCGAGGTATTGGATTTCGTGGCTCTGCTCGGGTCAGTCCCCCTGACGGTGATGTTCGAATGCGGGAACGTGCAGGCCATCGACCGGCTGATGGAAAACGGACTCATCGAGATCTCGCCGCCGCCCGAACCGCGGGTCTGGCTGCGCAACCCGGTTCACGCCCGGGCCCTGCCGACTCTGGTGCCGGTATTCCGGAGGCTGCGGCTGTATCGGAAAATGGAGGACGTCCTGCCGGGCGGCGGATCGGGGGAGATGCTGTTCCGGCGAGCAAAGTGGGCGCTCGATAGCGGCGTGCAGCTGCCCGACGATGAGCTGGTGAAGGCGGCCGCGGCGGCCAACAATGCGGGAGAAACAGAGCTTGCCGTGCGGTCAGCTGGCGCCGTGATGACAGTTGAGTTCCGCTGGGCGGCGCAGCTGCAGCGGGCCAGGGCGATTTGCCCTTCCGATCCCACGTCCGGCCCCCTCATCGAGGGGTTGGTCGCCGCCGCCGGTAATGCGGAGCAGGCCCGGGATGCAGCACTGCTGGCGGTACAACGGCCGTATTCCCCCGATATTTGGACGCACCGCAGCCTGGAGGCCTGGGCCGCCGAGGCAGAGGGCTTGCCGACGCGCTCCAATTCAGCGCCTGGTATGAATCAGGCCGGCATGCTGGACCGGAGCCTCCGGCTGCTTGGATTGCGCCATCTTGTGTCCGACGGCGAATACACGGCGGCGAGCGGGCCCCTGGCGGTGCTCGTTGCGGAGGCGTCCTCTGCCCAGGACCTGGATTGCCTGGTGCTGGCGCGCGCGCTGTTGGCCCAGGTCTATACGGTCACCGGTCGAGCGGATCACGCGGTAGGGGAAACGACCAAGGCCCTGCAGGCGCTCGAAGCGCATGAGCCACAGGTAGCAAGCCGGATGTTTGTCGTTGTCCGCCATATCACCGCGCTGCTGACGGCGGGGCGTTGGGATGACGCCGCCGAAGCAGTGGCTGGATTCCGGGCCGCAAGGCCCAACGAGCTGGTCCATTACGGCGGAGCAGTCGACGTAGCGGCCGGGATCATCCTCGGGCGCCGGGGCGATTATGCCGAGGCTTACCGGATGCTGGCCGGGGCTGCCGGGGAACTGGAGCACCACGACCCGTTAGGCCTGCGCCCGGTGGCGCTCGCCGTCGGTGCGTATCTGGCGATGTTGAACGGGCAGGATGAGCCTGCCGGACAGTACCTGTCCGATTACGCGCTGACGGAGACCGGTAACGCTACTCCCTCCGGCCTCTTCAGCGAAGGCCTGGCTGCTGCCGCCCGGCTTCTCCAGTTCCCCGGCACCAAGGCGCTGTCCGAGCTGCAATCCCTGGCAGACACCGCGGGGAACCGGGGCTGGAGCTCCCTCGAACTCGCCATGGGCTTCCTGGCCATTCAGCTGGGCGACATGGGCCGGATCGGCCAGGTCGGGACGTTGGCCGCTTCCCTTGAGGGGAGGGAGGCCGCGTTGGCAGCCCATTACTGCGAGGCTGCGGACACAGGGGGAATCGAGCAATTGGTGCACACGGCCGAGGAAGTGCACTCATCAGGGCTGGTCTCCCTTGGGCTCCACACCCTGTCCGAGGCGCTGCGGATTGCCAAGGCGGAACGCAACAGGACCGCGCAAAGGCGCATTAACGCACTGCTCGGGCAGTGGCAGGAGACGGCACCCGTCGCCCGCGAGGTCCCGTCCTCTACGTCGCTGACACGCCGGGAACGCGACATCGCGGCGTTGGTCATCGCGGGCAAGCGCAACGCGGAGATTGCTGACGCGCTCTCGCTGTCGGTACGGACCGTCGAAGGCCACATCTACCGTATGTTCGAGAAACTCGGTATCAACCGCAGGGAGCAACTGGGGCGCGAACACCTGTAGGAGCGGCCCGTGGGTATGACCACTGCCAGAGGCAGGTATGCCGCCGGTAGTGGTCGTTCCATGTCCGGGTATCAGGCGTCCCGCTACCGGCAAAGCCCTCCTCTTCGCACCCGCGGTTGCCGCTTGCGCCGCAATATTGGAAGCAGAAACCTGAGTAGCGCGGCGGACAATCAGGTAGCCGGTACGCGCACGCACTCAGGCGCGCTTCCGTAGGCTTCTGAGGGTACGGAAAACACCGGCCCTGCAAGGACGCAGGGAGTTCACGGATCGCTTGGGCGCGTAACCCGTACATGTATAAAGGACGGCTGCGGCACCCGCTGCCGGACAAAAGCGGGAAGTGCATTTCTGGGGGGAGATGTGCAATGGGGGATTCTGTAACCCGTGTGCTGCTGGTTGCGGCAGGGGGACTGGCCAGGGAAGTCCTGGCATCGATGCGCTCTGCGGGTGGCTGGGACGTAGTCGGCGTGCTCGACGAGGACCCGGACGTCCATGGACGTTCCGTAGATGGTGTACAAGTCCTCGGGCCTGTCGAGGCGGTTCACCGGTACCCGGATTGCCGGCTCCTGGTATGCCACGAATCACCGGCCATCCGCCAGCAATTGGTGGACCGGTTGGCGGAGTGTGGAGCCGGGCCCGAACGCTACGCCACCTTCGTCGGCCTCCGCGCACCGCTTTCTGCGGGCGTCCGGGTCGGTGCAGGCAGCCTTGTCCTGGGGGAAAGTGTCTTGGCCGCGGGAGTGACCCTTGGAGAACACGTCGTCATCATGCCGCGGGTGTCACTTGCGCACGATGTCGCAGTGTCAGCATTTGCCACCGTGGGGGCAGGTGCGGCCCTTGCCGGCCAGGTGCAGGTGGGGCGTGGCGCTTGGCTACAGATGTGCTGCAGCGTCGCCTCCGGTGTTGCCATCGGCCGGGACGCGACGGTGGGCATGGGCTCCGCAGTCCTGGGCCACGTGCCGCCCGAAGAATGCTGGGCGGGGGTGCCGGCACGCCCGGTAGCCGGCTCTGTAGACCAGAGGGCCCCCGGTCAACTGTCTCTTGGCGAGGGAGCGCAGGAGGCCGTTTTCAGCCGGAGTGCGGGGGGAAGCGTCGGCCGCTCGGCCTTCGAACGGCTGGCTGCAGCGGCAGCTCTGCTGAGGGCGCCATGAGGGCCGCGAGGACATCGCTTGTTTGCGAGGCCGCCGGCGGAGCCAACGCCAGCCGCCGCCGGCCAACTTCGCGCCGGTCAATGATCACTACGCCGGACTTTCCGGTTCTTGAAGGGAAGCGCTAGCCATGCATGATGCCCAGGTGTCCACGGACAACTACCTGCAACGCACGGTCGCCCCGCTGGTGGGTGTCGCCGCGGAAACGTTCGGGTTCGAGACGCCGGCTGCACCGAAACTGTCCATACCGACGCTCCTGAAACCGGCTATTCCACGTCTGGGAACGCGCGACGGCACGTCCAAGCCGTGGGCCCGTCGCTACCAGGCCAAACTGCTCGCTACGGACACTGCCATCATCGTGCTCTCGGTGGGTGTGGCACTGCTGCTCGTTGGTGATCAGGCAACCCGGGCCGGTGTGACCCTTGCGCTGGTCACCGGCGCTGTCATGGCCTCGGCCCTCGCGGTCGGGAGGACCCGGGACCTGCGGGTGATCGGTGTGGGAGCCGCCGAGTACAAGAAAGTGATCAGGGCAAGCTCCGGCGCCTATGGAATGCTCGCCGTCGTCCTCCTGGCCCTGCAGGCGGACGAGTTGGCACCCTTATTCGTGGCGGGGGTGCCGGTCGGCGTCGTCGCACTCTTGGCGGGACGCTGGAGCTGGCGACGGTGGCTGACGAGGCAGCGGGAGAACGGACACTACCTTTCAAAGGTCGTCGTCCTCGGTGCCTATGAAGACGTCGTTTACGTGATAGACCAGATCGCCAAGAAATCCGGCGCCGTGTACCAAGTGGTGGGGGCAGCGCTGGACGGCGTCCCGGCCGACAGCGGCGCCCTCGCGGCACGGCAGGTCCCCGTGGTGGCCGGCCTGGACGACGTTGAGCGGGCCGTGGGACTCCTTGGCGCAGACGCCGTCATCGTTGCGGGACAGGTGGGGCAGCGCAGCGGCTACCTGCGGGAACTCGGCTGGCGGCTGGAGGAGAGCGCCACCGAACTGGTGGTCGCGCTGTCGCTGACCAACGTCGCCGGTCCCCGGATCCAGATGCGCCCGGTGGAGGGCTTGCCGCTGATGCATGTCGAGAGGCCGCAGTTCTCCGGTTACCGGTACTTGCTTAAGCGGTTCGTCGATGTCAGCGTCTCCGCCGCCGCTCTTCTTGTCCTGCTACCTGTCTTCGCCGCCTTCGCCGGCCTGATCCGCTGGGACTCACCCGGCAAGGTTTTTTTCAAGCAACGCCGGGTGTGCCGCAACGGACAGACGTTTGAAATGTTCAAGTTCCGGTCCATGACCGCCAACGCCGAGGCAGAACTTGAGGGCCTCAAGGCTATGAACGAAGGCAGCGGGCCGCTGTTCAAGCTGCGGTCCGACCCTCGCGTCACCAGGGTGGGCGCCTGGATGCGCAAGTACTCACTGGACGAACTCCCGCAATTCTTCAATGTCCTGCGGGGCGAAATGTCCCTGGTCGGGCCCCGGCCTCCGCTGCCCTCGGAAGTGGCGGGCTACGAGGGCCACGTGGGCCGCCGGTTGTACATCAAGCCGGGGCTGACCGGGCTTT
Organism: Arthrobacter sp. Y3221114; assembly: GCF_059092625.1. Lineage (NCBI taxonomy): Bacteria > Bacillati > Actinomycetota > Actinomycetes > Micrococcales > Micrococcaceae > Arthrobacter > Arthrobacter sp. Y3221114. Next base: position 83,518 of record NZ_JBNHHW010000006.1, on the reverse strand, counting down.
GGCAGATCAACGGACGGTCCGACCTGAGTTGGGACGAAAGCGTCAGGCTCGACCTCTACTACGTGGAGAACTGGTCGCTGACCGGGGACCTCATGATCATGTGGCGCACGTTGAAGGTGATGGTGAATCCAACCGGCGCTTATTGAGGGCCCGCCGTCCATGCGATGAGCGCTCGCTACAAGCAGGAACAAGCGAACCAAGCAGTGAAAGGGGAAATTGATGGGGGCGGATATACAGGCGGTCAACCGCCTGGATTTGGGACGCTACGTCCCGGACACCGCGCTGGCGCCGGAGCTCGCCGGTAGGGCCGGGGCCATGCTGCGGCAGTTGCAGTGGGACGCCGCGGTGGCGGGATGGACGGCCGAACGGCTGAAAACAGAAGGTGATGCGCGCTCGCATGAGCTGCTGGTCGCAGCGCTGCGGCGGTCTCGGCCGCAGGACCTCGTGTTGTCGGAAGAGGGCGAGGATGATCCGGCGCGCCCGGGGGCGGAACGGGTCTGGATTATCGATCCGCTGGACGGCACGCGTGAATTCTCCGAAGGGCGCCGGGACTGGGCGGTCCACGTGGCTTTGTGGTGCAGGGGCAGCCTGCGGGCGGGGGCCGTCGCGCTGCCGGGACTTTCCACGACCCTGGATACCTCCGACCCCGCCGTCCGGTTGCAACCGTCCCGCTTCCCGCCCGGCCGCCGGTTGCGGATCGCAGTATCGCGGACCAGGCCTCCCGCCGTCATTGACGCACTGGTGGAGGAAACGGGCGCGGCAGTGCTGCCGATGGGCTCTGCCGGCTACAAGATCGCCGCCGTCATCCGCGGCGAGGTGGACGCCTACCTGCACAGCGGCGGCCAGTATGAATGGGATTCTGCGGCTCCGGTCGCCGTGGCCCGTAGCCGTGGCCTGCATGCCAGCAGGCTGGACGGTTCGCCACTGGTCTACAACCAACCGCGTGCGTACTTGCCCGATCTGCTGGTCTGCAGGCAGGAACTGGCAGGAGACCTGTTGCAGCGGCTCAGCCTGTTGTCCAGGAAATAGGCGTTACGTACCGGCCGGCACCATCAAAGGGGGAAGAAAGAAATGAATGAAACAACCAGTGGACCGCGCTATCACGTGAGCCACCTTAAACTGCTCGAGTCGGAGGCGATCTATATCATCCGTGAAGTCGCCGCCGAACTGGAGAAACCAGCGCTCATGTTCTCCGGCGGCAAGGACTCGATCGTCATGCTGCATCTCGCGGCGAGGGCCTTCGCGCCGGCACCGATACCGTTTCCGGTAGTACACGTCGATACCGGCCACAATTTCGACGAGGTCTTGCAGTTCCGCGACTCCTTGGTCAAAGAACTCGGGGTGAACCTGGTCGTCGGCTCGGTGCAGGATGCCATCGACCGCGGGCTGGTGCAGGAGGAGCCCAACGGGTCCCGCAACCGCATCCAGACGGCCGTGCTGCTGGAGACCGCCGAAAAATACGGCTTCAACGCCCTCATGGGCGGGGCGCGCCGTGACGAGGAAAAAGCCCGGGCCAAGGAACGGGTTTTTTCTTTCCGTGATGAATTTGGCCAGTGGGATCCCAAGAACCAGCGTCCGGAATTGTGGGGCCTGTACAACCCCCGAATCCATCTGGGCGAGAGCATTCGCGTGTTCCCGATTTCGAATTGGACCGAATTGGACATCTGGAGCTACATCGCGCACGAGCAGATCACCGTCCCGCCGATCTACTACGCCCATGAGCGGGAAGTTTTCGAACGCAACGGCATGCTCTTCGGAGTGCATCGCTTCTGCCAGCCGCGAGGCAACGAGCGCACCTTCAGGGAGACGGTTCGGTACCGCACCGTCGGCGATGCCACCCTCACCGCCGCTGTCCGTTCCACGGCGACGACGGCCGCGGACGTGATCGCCGAGGTAGCGGCGACCCGCATCACCGAGCGCGGCGCCACCCGCGGGGACGACCAAGTCAGCGAAGCGGCCATGGAAGACCGCAAGAAAGAGGGGTATTTCTGATGGATCTGTTGCGTTTTGCCACTGCGGGTTCGGTCGATGACGGGAAGAGCACCCTGATCGGGCGCCTGCTCTACGACTCAAAATCCATCTTCAGCGACCAAATGGAAGCGATCGAACGCACAAGCCGGGAACGAGGCGACGAGTACACCGACCTGGCCCTGCTGACCGATGGGCTGCGCGCCGAACGGGAACAAGGGATAACCATCGACGTTGCCTATCGGTATTTCGCGACGCCGAAGCGCAAGTTCATCATCGCCGACACTCCGGGCCATCTGCAGTACACCCGCAACATGGTCACCGGCGCCTCCACGGCGGACGTCGCGATCGTCCTCGTGGACGCCCGGAAGGGCTTGGTGGAACAAAGCCGGCGCCACGCCTTCCTCGTGTCGCTGCTGCAGGTGCCGCACCTGGTGCTGGCCGTCAACAAGATGGACCTGGTGGACTGGTCGCAGGAAGTGTTTGAACAGATCCGCGAGGAGTTCAGCGGGTTCGCCAGCAAGCTGGAAATCACCGACCTCTCAATCATCCCGGTGTCCGCGCTGCAGGGCGACAACGTGGTCTCCCGGTCGCAGAACATGCCGTGGTACGAGGGGCCGTCACTGCTGCACCATCTTGAGAACGTACACATTGCGAGTGACCGCAATCTCGTGGACGTGCGCTTTCCAGTACAGTACGTGATCCGGCCACACCAAAACCGCAACCACGACTATCGCGGTTATGCCGGCCAAGTCTCCGGCGGCGTCATGAAGGTGGGCGACGAGGTGATCGTCCTGCCCAGCGGCCTGGCTTCGCGGATTTCAGCCATCGACACCCCGGACGGACCGGTAGACGAGGCCTTCGCTCCGATGTCGGTTACCGTGCGGCTCGAAGACGATCTGGACGTCTCCCGCGGTGACATGATCTGCAGGCCGAACAACAAGCCCTTGGTGGCCCAGGACATCGACGCGATGGTGTGCTGGATGAGCGACAAGCCGCTCCAGCGGGGGCAGAAGCTTGCGGTCAAACACACCACCCGCAGCGCGCGGGCCTTGGTCAAGGACCTGCAGTACGGGCTGGACATCAACAGCCTGCATCGTCGTCCCGACCCCGACTCGCTCAGCCTCAACGAAATCGGCCGGATCAGGATGCGCACCACGTCGCCGTTGCTCGCCGACGAATACAGGAGGAACAGGCAGACCGGCGGTTTCATTCTGATAGACGAGGCTACGAATGCGACGGTCGGCGCCGGAATGATCGTCGCCACGGCCTGATACCGGCGCCGGCACCAACAACCCTGCCCGTGGATTTATGCCACGGGCAGGGCTGCGGGCACCGAGGTCGGAACGAGAGGGACCGTCGGATCCCGTGGGCGCGCTAGCCGTCGGCCGCCGCACCAACTGGCATCTGCCCTGATTTGACCAGGTTGAGGAGCTCCCCGACGGCCTCCTCGACGTCGACCCGGGAAGTGTCGACCACGTAATCGGCGTCCTGCGGAGTCTCGTAGGGTGAACTGATGCCGGTGAAATCAGGAATCAGGCCGGCCCTCGCCTTCGCGTACAGGCCCTTGCGATCGCGGGCCTCACAGACCTCCAGGGGGGTCGAGACATGCACCAGAAGGTAGCCGCCCGCCTCCCGGGCCACTGCCGCAACCTCCCGGCGTGCAGCTTCGAAGGGTGCAATCGGGGCGCAAACCGCTATGCCTCCGGCCCGTGAAATCTGTGCCGCCACCCAACCGATCCGACGGACGTTCAGCTCACGATCGGCCGGCGAGAAGCCCAGCCCCGCCGACAGCATCCGGCGCATTTCGTCTCCGTCCAGCAGGATGGCCTCGCGGCCATCCATACTCTGCAAGCGTTCGGTGAACCGGCGGGCCAAGGTCGACTTGCCAGAGCCGGACAGCCCTGTAAACAACACCACCAGGCCCTCCCGCCGCGTCCCGGCCGCATCCGCGGCGGGCCGCGCGGGCGAGGTAAGCGACGCATGATCCGCCGTGAAATCAAGGACAGCCGCGGCGCCAAGCCGCTCCAGCGCATGGCTCCGCAGCAGGGAATGGTCGTCGGCATCCGGAATGACCAGCAAACGCACCAAGGCGCCGGCTACGCGATGGGCGCAGTCGTTCAGGGCGTCCAGCAGCTTCCTGAGGTCCCCGGTGGCGGAGACCGAACTGCTGACCACGGCGGTCAGCAACAGGCGGCAATCGGCCTCATATGCGGCGGACACCGCCTTGGCGATCTGTCCCGGCTCCGGCGAAACGGCAAACGCCGCAACAAGGCAGGGGCCGTCCGCCTCCGACAGGGGAGCGGTCAAGCGGAGTCTCCGCGCCGGCGGGTGTTCTGCCGGCTGTAACGGCTTCAGGGTACCGCTCAAATAGACCGCACCGTTGCCGCCAATGCATGGCGCCTCCGCGTGGTCTGGCTCTTCGTGGCTGACGCGTTCAACAACAGCGAGCCGGGCCAGCGGCGTACCTTCCGGATCAGACAGGAGCAGGGCACCCTGGGCGGCGCTTTGCCGGGCGATATCGGACGGCACGGGCAGCGTGAACTCACGGGGCCAGCCGTCCGGTTTGTGGCCCGGCCGGCAGTAGCCGTCCGCTGGTGCATACAAGCCGCCCGTGAGCAGCTCGAGCTCGTCAAGGCTGGCGCCGGACAGCGCGTAAACCGGTTCCCGCAGGGAAGCTGACCAGTCCCTCACTGGGCCACCTCCGACGCCGGTTGGCCAGCCGCGGCGCGGGCGCGTTCGTGGTTCTCGGTCCAGGCCAGGGCAGGGAAGCCCCGGCGCCGGCGGATATGCATCCAGACCAGCGGTGCCACCAGCAAGACCGCGACCAGGATTAACCCCGTGGTGGTGTTGTCAACGCCCAGCATCTTCAGCGAGGAGGCCAGGAGGACAAAAGCCAGGGCCCGCCTGACGAAACCGCCGCTGAGCCGGGACGACATCTGGGCCCCGACCCAGACGCCCGGAATACTGCCCAGAATGAGTGGCAGGGCGATTCCCAGGTCCAGCGAACCGAACAGCATATGACCGACGGCAGCGGCCACGACAAGCGGTACGGCTTGCACCAAATCCGTGCCCACTAGCTGGGAAGCCTTGAGCCCCGGATAGATTATCATGAGACCGATGATGATGATGGACCCTGACCCGACGGATGTCAGGCCCACGATTATGCCGCCGACGACGCCGAGCAGCACCGTCGGCAGGATCCGGGCGGCTACTTCCGGTCGATCCAGCGGCAGCTTCGCGCCCTGCCCGTTGCGCGACTTGGCTCGTTCGACCAACCGGATGTAGGCGCGGACGACCAAAAGCACGGCGGTGAGCATCAGGGCGCAGCCCAAGGCGAATTTGATTCCGTCTTGGACCAGGGCGTCGTCGCCGAGCGCCTTGAGTATCAGAACGCCGCAGAAAGCCGATGGAACGGCTCCGATAGCCAGCCATTTAACCAGCTGCAGGTTCACGGTCTTTCGCCGCAGGTGGACCGCCGATCCGACCGGCTTCATGACTGCGCTGGCCAGGAGATCGCTGGAGACAGCCGTCAACGGCGGAACGTTGAAGAAGAGCACCAGCATCGGCGTCATCAAAGCGCCGCCGCCCATGCCGGTCAGCCCGACGACGATGCCGATGCCGAACGCGGCGAAACCGATAGTGACGTCCATGAAACGATATTTTGGCAGCCCTGCTGCCGCGGAAATAGAGTATTTTTCCTTGCCGCTACTGGAATAGTTACGCCAGTCCCCGCGGCACGAAAAGGCTTCAGAGATTCAGGTGCGTCCCATTGTTTTCGCCGGCAAGGCCGCGCCGCTGCCTCTTCACTCGTGCGCCAGTCGGCATGCAGAAGGGGAATTCAGCGCGCCATCGTCAATGAATTCGCGGAATGCGGTCAAATCCTCCGGACGCGAGTCGATGGCGGTGTCACCCACGGCGAAATGGTCTTCCTGGGTAGGGCCAAAGTGGTTCCAATAAACCAACGCGCGCAGCCGTGGCAGTGCAGCGAGGTCGTCGGCGGCGGTCCGGAAGAAATCGGCCTTGGCGCCGGCTGGTGGAAGTTCCGCCGCAACACCCCATTCGGCGAGCATCTGCGGCTTGTCCGGGTATTGTTCCGCCGCCCAATCATAGAAACCGGGCCAGGCCCCGCCGCTCGAGCGGTTGACGAGCCCAGCTAGGTCCGTGGTGCCGGACCCGGGGTAGGCATAGGGATCCTGCGCAATCCAATCAACCACGTCGTCGCCGGGGTACAGATCGGCGAACCAGTCTTGCACGGTCCACTTTTCGGCACCGGTGTAGTTCATCACCGTTACCACGTTGTCCACCCCGTTGGTACGCAGTGTCGACACGACATGGCGGAAAAACCGGCGGAAATCATCGGCAGTCTGACCGGAATCCGGGTCCGTGTTAACCTCGTCTTCCATCTCCGCATTCAGCGACAGGAAAAACGGCTGCTTCGCATGCGCGTCCAGGTGGCGGGCCAATTGGAGAAGGTAATGATCGGCGGCGCCGTCGGCAACCTGACGCCAGGTCAGCCCGTCTGGTTTCCAATTGTAAAAAAGAATCCTGTTTCGACCTGGTTCGCTGCTGCGCGCAAGTTCAATCCCGTCCGGAAACATCTTTCCCTGGCCTCGTTTGTAATAGCGCACCACGTCCACGTTCCGTCCGGCCGCCGCCTCAAAATCGGTCAGGGCGGCATCCCAGTCCTGGCCTGGCAGCGGGTTGGCGGCCACGCCGAGCAGAACGTTGCAGGTCGGCTGCGACCACCGATCGACCTGCGAAAATGGCAGCGAGCAGGAGGCAAGGGATACCACGGCAGCAACTAATGCAGGCAGCAGCACACGACGTCTCATCTGCGTCTCCTCCGCAGTGCGCATTCACACCTGATGAGTGGCCGCCTCTGCCTGGCTGACGGCGTGTCCCCGGCCGGCCTCCGGGGTGCCTGTCGACCCGGCGGCGGCCTCCGGAACTTCCCGCATCCGCGTCCCGCGCAGCAGCGACGCCCGGCGACGCCACACCGCCGCCGCATACATCAACGCGGCTGCCGCCAGCACCGCCACCTGGACCGCCGGCGGCCACACCAGCACATGTGCGGCCAGCCACGGCGCCGCACCGAAGACCAGCAACATGAAGGCGGCCATCGCCACGACCTCCCGCGAGGTCGGCACACTGTGCAGCGTCCGGTGCACCTGGACCAGACACAGGACATTTTTGAGCACGATCGCAGAGGCCCACGCCGCCGCAGCTCCGAAGATGCCAAGCGCCGGGACCAGCAACAGGCAGAGCACCACATCGGCGGCCAGCGCCAGCGTGACGTTGATCAGGGACAGGCTGCTCCGCCCTGCCATTAACAGCAACACGTCCAGCGGACCCATGGCCGCGCCGATCAGCATGGCGCAGGCCAGCAGTTGCAGGCTTCCGGCCGCGAGGGCGAAGGACGAACCGAACAACAGCTTCAGGAGCCATTCGGCATAGGCAGTGATCAAGAGGTACACCGGCCAGGTCAGCATGACCGCCCACAGCGTCATCTTCCGTGCCACCATCTTGGCCTGGTCCAGCTGTCCGCGCGCGAGGAGCCGCGCAAGTTGCGGTTCACTGACCTGTTGCATCGCGCTGGTGGCCATCTGACCCACCACCAGGAATCGCGTGACGGCGGTGTACAGCGCGGCGGCCGACGGGCCGGCGAGCACCGTGACCAGCGCGATGTCCGCCCGCTGCAGCCCGACCTGCGCCAGCCGGGCCAAGCCGCGGGGGATCGTAAACTTCCAAAATGCGGCGCGCGCAGCGTTGGCCTTGATGGGGTAGTCGATGACGGCTGTGCCCGATGAGGCGCCGGTGAGCGAGCCCGGATTCGCCCGCAGGATCCGCAGCAGCCCTGCGGCCGCGAGAACCAGCCCCAGTAGGTAGGGCGCCGTCCACGCCAGGGCCAACCCTACGGCGTCGGCACCTGATACGCCTGCCAGCAGCACGCAGGCAAGCTGCAGGCAGGGGCGCAGCAGACGCTCGACGACGATCGTCGGCCGCATGTGCGCAAGTCCCCGTGAGACGGCCAGTAGAAGCTCGTAAATTGCGCCAATGGGCAGCGCGGCGGCGAAGACCACGATCACGTCCCGTGTCGCCGGCGCACCTCCGAGCAACTGTCCGAGTGGCCCGGCCAGCAGCATGCCCGCGGCCATCACGACCAGGCTGGCGGCCAGGGCGGCCAGCAGGCCTTCCACGACCAGCCGGCGGTTGTGCCCGCTCTCGGAGCGAGCGTTGTTCCACGCGATAAACCGGATGAGCCCCTGGTCCACGCCGAGTTGACACAATGCCAAGGCAATCAGGAACAGCGACGTCACGGCGAACAGGGAACCGGCGGTCTCCAAATCCCAGAGCCGGGAGATCAGGACGATGACCACGAAATTTGCCCCGGCAGAGATCCCGCTGCCCAGGATGTTCACACTGCCTGAGCGTGCTATCCGGCGGACCGCAGCTTGGCCGTCGTCGTCATCCGGCCGGACGCGCCCGTTTCCCTTGGCGAACACGGATGACGCCACCGGTCAGCTGCGGGAGAGCGGCCGGGACCGCTCGCCGGTCTCCGTCGTGCCTGGTCCGTCGGCTAGGCCGCCGTCGACGGAACCGCCTACCGGTACCGGTTCGGGGCTGGCCGTTTCCTGGCGTTGGATCGCGGGCTGGGGCGGTGTGGCCCTGCGCCGGCTGGAACTCCTTCGGAGGAGCACTGATCCAAGCATCGCAGCCCCACCATTGCCGAGCAGGTCGCGGGCCGCCGAAGCTTCCGTGGCGGTGGACCGCCCCTGTGCCGCGACCAACACCGCCTCACGGCAAGCGCGCATCAGGGAGCCGCCCGTGGCCGAGTCGGCTGCAGGTCCAACAACGAGCACCAAATCCGAGGCGTTCTGCAGCGTGGCCAGCACGGTGTCCAGGGCACGGTGCTGAACCAGCGCCGACAGGCGCTGCGGCTCCCGCCCCGTTTCCAGCACTGACACGTGCTCGGAGACCTGAACCAGCAGCGTCCGGGCCTCGGACGGCGGAAGCTGGCCGTTCAGAAGTTCGCTCAGACCATTTCCTGCCGCTCCGTCATCCTGCGCAGAAGCGGACGCCTTGCCATCAAGCGGTGCCGTGCCGTCCGCCATCACCACCACGGTGCGGAGACCGGCCTCCTCGAACGCCTGCACCAGCCCTTCGGACACCTGCCGTGCCGCCGTTCCTTCCGAGAGCCCGGCAAGCAGAACAGTGTTGTTTGGCAGGAACGTCACGCGCTGCAAGGCGTTGCTCAGCCGGCGATAGTCGTCCAAGGTGGCCTCCGCGTTCCCCCCTGCCGGGAGCGCTTCCACCGTGCCGAGCACCGGACCTATTCCTGCGGAAACCAGATCCGGTCCGTCAAGAATCCGCTGATGCAGATGCTCGCGCAACAGAGCCAGCCCGACCCCCACTGCCATGGCCAGAAGGACTATCCCCCCGGCAATCAGCAGTGGGTCCACGCCATCAGGCACGGTGGGGAGGCTGGCCGGGTCGATGATGTCGCCGGGATCCAAGGATCCTGCCTGCGCGTCCGAAGCCTCGAGCCTTATCTCCGCCAGTTGGTTGGCGTACAGGGAGACCTGCTGCTCGAGGTCCAGTACGGCCGCTTGATCTGGTTTTTCTGCGGTCCGCGCAGTGTTCAGCGCGGCGGAGGCCTCGTCCAGCAGTTGCGTAGCAGACGCGATCTGCTCATCGTGCATCGCCGATCGGGCCTCCAGTACATCTGCGGCCCGGTCGCTGCGGTACTGCAGATAGGCCTCGGCCAGCGCCCCGGCCACGGACTGCGCTTGAGCCGGTGAGGCCGCGCTGTAGGTGATGTGCACTACCTGGGAATTGGACGGCACCTCCGTGGCGATGAGCTGCCCGGCGTCTTCGCCGAGCGCATCCGAGACCGATTCCCTGGCGAGTTCGACCACGGCCTGCGTGTGGACCAGCCCGGCCTCGGTGGTCAAGGCGGCGAGCTGCTCGTTTCGCGTCGGCGGAGTTGCGGGCGAGAACGGATTGCCCGACAACGGTTCCAAGAAGACAACGCTGGTCGACGAATATTTGGGCACGCTGCCCGCGACATAGGCTCCGGCACCAAGCACTCCCAGCAGCACCACAGCCAGCAGCAACAACCAATGCCGGCGCATGGCACGGCCAAAGAATGCTGGGCGCGCCGATGAATCGTCCATGATTAAACCCCCAACTTTTGCCGACTGGCTTTCGCCTCCGGCATCCCCAAAGTTTCCCCAAAAAACGCCCGCCAAATGCCCCCAAGCGATGCGTGATGCCCAGTCTTGCACAGAACCACAGAGTGCGGAATAGCCCGCCCGCGCAAACATTAACGCTTTCATCAATAGCACGGGCGTTTTCACAAAATTCTTGACAGGATTCCGTGCCGCCGTGATTATTGGCAAGTCTGGGGCGAACGGCCGGCGCATTCCGCGCCGGGTGAACGGCTCCCAGCCATGGGGGAGTCGTAATGGGGATCAACATGTCGAGCGGTCGCCCTGCTGTTGGGCCGCGTGCGGATGCGGCAAGGCCGGAAGACATCGGCGTGCATCGCGTGGGGCCGCTCACGACGGCGGGGAAACACGGCGGCGCGCTACAACGGCGGCAACGTCCGGCGGTCCTGATGCTCGGCGGATTCGGCCGCAGCGGGTCCACCCTGCTGGAACGTTGCCTGGCAGAATGCCCTGATGCCGTCGGCGTGGGCGAAGTGCTTCATCTGTGGGAACGGGGGCTGCGCGACGACGAGCTCTGTGGCTGCGGCCTGCCGTTCAGCGAGTGCGGTTTCTGGCAGCAGGTTGGCGAGGCTGCATACGGCGGCTGGGCACGGGTGGATTCCGTACAGGCAATTCGGGACCGTTTCGCGGTCGTGCGGAACCGCTTCCTGCCGGAGCTGGCGTCCGGGTTGCCGTTGCCGGGACACAGGAAGCCCCGGGAACGCCTCCTGCATCGGCTCGACTCCCTGTACGGGGCGATTGCCCAGGTCAGTGGTGCCGGTCTCATCATCGACTCCAGCAAACATCCCGCTTACGCATACCTGCTTCGTGCCGCCAAGGTCCGGCTTCGATGCGTGCTCGTGGTCCGGGACCCGCGCGGGGTGGCGTACTCATGGGCCAAGGTCGTGAGGCGTCCCGAGAGCACGGGCGCCGATGCGCTCATGCCCCGGTACTCGACGGCGGCCGCGGTCACCCGCTGGACCGTCTACGGGGTCCTTTTCCACGCCCTGACGCTGCTGCGCGTGCCGGTCATGACCGTCCACTATGAGGATTTCATGGCCAGGCCACGCGAAACAGTTCATGATGTCCTCCGATTCGCCGGCGTGAACCCCGGTGCGGCGATGGAACACATTACGCCACAGGAGGTGCAACTCGCTGCCCATCACACCGTGGCCGGCAACCCGATGCGGTTCCGCACCGGCGCGCTGCCAATCCGTTTGGATGAGGCCTGGCGGCGGCAGATGCCGGCCCGGGACCGGCGGATCGCCGGCGTGCTCAGCGCCCCGCTGCGCGCCGCGTATGCCGTGGCGCGCAGCACGAATCTCAAATCCCGCGGCCGCGGGCGTTGAGTGCCCGGACCACCGCTGGCGCCTTCACCAGGTTCAGCACCAGTGCCAGCGCAAGGTAGGCCCGCGGTTCCAGCAGGCTGCCGGCCAACGACCCGGCCGCCGTGCGCAGGGCGTCCCTGCGGTTCCCCTGTGCAGCCAGCGCGAAGGCCCTCTGGCCCTGCATCCACGCTCGGCCCCGGCGGTCTGCCGTGATCGCATGATGTTTGGCCATCAGATACTCCAAGCCGTCTGCCATCGCGTCCCAGCGGCGGGAAAAATATGAACCGTCGGGGTGCCACAGCACGTCGGCTCCTACCTGCGCGAGTACTGCCACTTTGCCGTGCTGGGCTGCGCGCAGCAGCAGGTCATAGTCCTCGCCGTAGCCGTACGGCAGATCCTCGTCCACCAACCCCACTCTCTCGAGCAGGTGCTCACGCAGCAGGAGATAGGTCGACGGATGTGCCCCGGTCAGCCTGCTGGCGGTGAGTTGCCCGGCCGTGATCTCCCGGACGTTGGGGAGGCGGACCAACCGTTTTTCCCCGTAATGGACTTCGATGCCGGTAACACAGGCCGTGGCGGCCCGGTCGACCATGGCCTGCACCTGCTGCCTCAGTTTGTCGGGACGCCAGGCATCGTCGTCGTCGCAAAACGCCACCAGCGGTGCGTCGGCGGCGAGCAGGCCGGTGTTGCGCGAGCCGGCCAGTCCTGGAGTGCGCCGGTTCGACATGACCCGCACTTGGCGCCGGGGATCGGTTCTGGCCAGGGCCGGGTCCTCAGCGCAGCGGTCATGGACCACGGTCACACGGATGTCGCCGAGGTAATCCTGCGCCATGACGCTGCCGATCGCCTGGCGGAGCAGCTCCGGCCGGTTGTGCGTGGCTATGACGACATCGACGGCTGCATCGACCTCCAGCCCGGTAGGTGTGTTCATGACGTCCTTCCCTCGTTCGAAGACCTCTGTTCGCGCCGGCGTTGGCTGCGTGCGGCCATGGCCGCGGCCAAGGCCAGTCCGGCCGCCAGGCTGGACCCGATCGCAGTGGGGAGCCCTGTGCGCTTGCTGCGGTCGGGCAGCACTGCCGGCCGCGAGATATAGCCGGGTTCCGGATCATGGACGCTCAGGGCAGTCAGTTCTGCCTCGAGCTGTGCGTGTTGGCGGCTGAGCGTGTCGACTCGCAAAGCAGTGTTCGCGGCGGCCGGGATTGACCGGTCATGCATGCTGCGCTCGATGACCCGCTTCTGGGCGGCAATTGCTTCCGCCCGGTCCCGGGTGGCCGCCGCAAGCGATTCGCTGCGCACCTCAAGAAAGTTTTCCGACAGCGCGGCAACCGCGCGGTAAGCCGTCCGCGCCTCGGGCGCTGAGACGTAGAGTTGAAGGATCCGCGAGTTGACCACGGGCGAAACCGTGACGTCGTCCAATAGCGCGGCAGTACCTCCCGGGTAATCCAGGCTGCGGGCCGTCCGCCCCAAAACCCGATCAGAGAGCAGTAACTGCACGGCCGAGTCGATGGAAACATCCATCACGAGGGCATCGCTGAGGGCCAAGTCGGAGACGGCCACGACCACCACGTCGGTGCGGGCGGTGTATTCGGGTTCCTTGGCGACGTGTAGTCCCAACCCGGCGGCCAGCGTGGCGGCAAGCACGGCGCAGCCGGTCCGCCAGTTGGCGCGTATCATGCCGCGATACTTTGATCCATGTCGGCCGTTCGGTTGCCGGAGCGGTGCCGGCCGATGCAGGGGTCGGTCCTGAATCTTCATCTCGGCCACTGCTATCTGCGCCAGCTCGGAGTGACGCCCAGCAGCCGGGCGAGCCGTTCGTCGTCATCAACGAAATCGTCGCGGAGCTGGCGGCGCAAGCGCTCCGGCATCGGCTGGCTGGGACGGGAATTGGAATGCACAGTCGTGGGCGGGCGGCCATCCGGCAGCCCCAGGTGCTCCAGCAACTGGTCCCACTGCGGCAGCCCCGGCTGGAAAAAGTCGTCGGCGTCCAGCACCAATACGTGCTCCCGCCCTACGGCGTCGAACATGCGTTCCAGTTGTGCCGCATACCGGCCACGGGCACGGTAGGCGTGGTGCTGGTGCGCGAACGACTGATAGCCCGGGTCGGTGATGATCCGTTCTTCTTCACCGGCCAGGCGGCCCGGTTCGGCTCGCAGCGCTTCGGCGAAACCGAGTGTCTCGAATCCCCGGCCGTACTCCTGCTTGTAGGCGGAGAACGCCCGCTCGGCCGGGTCGCGCAGCAGCACGATAATTTTCACCGGTCCCAGCTCCTGTGCGATCCGCCAGGGTGCCAGGGGGTGGAAAAGGTAGTACGGGCTGGCTTCGCCGGTGATCTCTTCCCCACCCGCGCGGCGCAGGGGAAAATGCCCGGCATAGAACCGCGTCCCGCGCCGGAAACGGTCCGCGGTGTCGAAGAAGTGAATGCCCTTGTTCAACAGCGGCGGACGCACCCGAGGGTGCTGCGCCAACATGCGGAACAGGCTGGTGGTGGCGCAGCGTTGGGCGCCGGCGATCAAGAATGACGGACGCATCCGGAAATCGGCGCTGAGCTGGCCCACTGACGTGGCCGCGGTGCGGGCAGCAGCGCGGGCGGAACTGCTGAGCCGTTCGGTCATAGTCATCGATCTCTCATTTCTTGCCGAAGGTGGTGAGGGCGGGATGCTCCAGCCGGTCTGCCAGTACCCGCTGGTGCCAGCGTGCCAACGGGCGGACTGCGGTCCCGTCACGGGTCAGGCTGTCGAGAGTAAACCGGGTGGCGATCGTCAGCAGGTAGCCCAGTACCAGCGCGTCCAGTACCGCGGGGTCGCGGGCAGCATCCGGCCCCGCGCTGCGGCAGACTGCCTGTGCCAGCACGGGGCGGCAGCCGACGCCGAGAGAACGGCGGGCGGCGGCCAGATCGTCCACGGCCCGCAATGCCGGGTGGGCCAGGTAGTGGACAACGTCGCTGCCCAGCGGGACGTCCTCGGCGTACCGTTCCCAGTCCCAGACCAGGGGTGGTCCGGCGGTGGCAGCCAGGTTCCAGGCACCAAAGTCGCCGTGCCACGCGCCAAAAGGGACGTCCAAGCCGGCGAAGCGCTCGCCGTAGGCATCGGCCAGCTCCGGCAGCACGCTCTCGCTCGTGCCGTGCAGCGTCGTCAGCTGCCGCCGCAGCCGGGTGAACCAGGACCCCGACTCCACGGTGCAGGAGCCGATGGTGCCGGTTGCAGCGATCGCCGCGGCCGCCTCTACCGGGACCCCGTTCTGTACGCGGCGCCTGTCAGGGCGCAGCGCGGTCATCAGCAAGACCGCGTTGCCGCGCCAGTTGCCGTGGTGAATCACCTCCGGCACTGCAAAAGAAGCCGACCGTTGACGGGCCAGGGCCCGCAGCGCGCCGTGCTCATGGTCCACCAAGGCGTTCGTTAAGTCGTTGAGTCCCACCTTGGCGAATCCGATTTCCCGCCCCTCTGCCGTGTGGACGTTCAGGACCGGCTTCCGGTTCGCCCTCGCGGAGCCTACGGAGAGGGACAGCATCACCGGGGCGCCCACGATGTCGGTCAAGTAGTCGCTGATGGATCCGGACCCGGGAGTGACGTTCAGCCCGTAGGGCATCAGCGCCGCGCCCCCCGGCGACGCCAGCAGCTTGGCGAGCAGCCACCGCTGCGCCGAACGGCTGAACGAGTCGTTGGCGCTGGGGCGGTCTACCGCATCTGCTGCCGCCGCCCTGCAGTGGGCCGGGACCAGCAGGCGCGGCCGTCGCGGGCCGGGCACCAGGCGGAAGGCATGCCGTCCGGGCCCGACGGGGCCGGCGCTGACGATTGAATCCGGGAACAGCTGCTCCACGGTGGCCACCAGATCCTCCAGCGCCGGGCTGTTGCGGATTGTTTTCATGAAACCGGCTCCTTCGATCGCTGCTTCCGGTGGCTCGCCCAAAGGTGGGGCGGATGCCGCTGTTCCAGTTCCCGCCGCCACAGCAGGCCGACGCCTATCATCAGGGTCATCAGCGGGGCGGCGATGGTGTCGTAGAACGGCAGCACGCAGAGGAAAAAGAGGAAGACGTAGAGCATGGCTGCCGACTCCCGGTCGCGTGTCCGTAGCGCCGGCAGATACCTCCGGAAGATGAACCAGAGGAACAGGAGCGTACCGAGTATGCCGGTGCAAAAGATGAGGTACCAGAGTGCACCCTGGGTGCCCAGCTGCGGCGGCGAGCACTGGCTGCAATCCGCGGTAGCGCCGGCTGCGATGGAGTAAAAGTTGTTCTGTTGGGTCCGCGGGGCGCCGAAGCCGATGACGGGCGATTGGTCCAGCATCGTGGAGATGCTTCGCTTGGCCAGATTGAACCTGCCCTGGTTGCTGTGCGGATTTTCCAGCCGTGCCTGCACCAGATAGCCCAAAGGAGTCAGCAGTACCGCCATCAAACCGGCCACGAAAGCGGCGGCCATCGCAATGAGAACCAGTACTTTGCCGCGCAAGGCCATCCGAATGCCTGCTGCCAGGGCCAGGACGGCAAGACCGAGCCACAGCGCGCGGTTGAGCGAGAAAATAACCGGCGGCACCGAAGCCACCAATATTGCGGCCCAAAGCGCACGTTGCCACCAATTCCGCACATAGGCGTAGGAGAGCATAAAGAACGGCAGGAACATGCCGAAGTTTGCGCCCCAGGAATTCGCATACTCGAACGGCGCCTTTGGCCGTGGGTTGTCGAATCCGAGAATGCCCTGCACCTGGGCCAGGCCGGGGTGGATCAAGCCGTTCAGGAACGCGTTCGAGGCCAGCTGGGCCGGCAGTGCCGCCTCCAGCAGGGACGGGAAGTCCACCCGCGAGAGGAACTGTCCGGCATATCCGCCGACGACCGTGATGACAAACATCCACGCCATCAACAGCACGATGCGCCTGCGGGGGAGTTCCCGCTCGGAGGTGTTGCCGATATACAGCATGACGATGGTGACCGCGACGAACCACGCCATCCGGTAGGCCCACGGCAGAAGGCGCTCAGGTCCTTCTTCGGGCAGCAGCCCCGGGACCGGAATCCAGAGCACGACGACACCGATGGCAGCTACGGCGAGGAACAACCACCAGATCCCGAAACCGTGGGGGAGCAGCACCGCGCGCCGGCGCAGCAGATAGTAGCCCAGGGGCGCTGCCATGAGCAGGAAACCCAGCACCCCGAACCCCAACAGCCACCACACCGGAAAACCGGCAAAGAACACCACGAAGGGCCACGCGTGCAGCGCCCCCCGATTTTTTGCCCCCAACATCAAGATGCCCCCTGTGCCGTTATTTACCAGGACCATTCCCAGCCGTAAGCGCCCTCGAAGCCGCCCATCCGGAACGAAGCCGAACCGTTGCCCTCCGGGACATCCAGGATGATTAGCCCCTCGGCGTCGCCGCCGGGATTTACCGGATTGGGCAGCAGTTCGGCCTCGGGCACACAGCCCTCGCTGTTGCCGACTGGATCCACCACCTGTTCGCCGTCGCCGTCCCAGGCGCGGAAATCGTGCACCGACATGGCGAAATAGGGCCAGCCGGATTCCGGCAGCTCGGGGTGCGCCTTCACCGAGAAATGGATGGCGACAAATTGCCCGTTGATGCTCGGTAGGGCGGTGTCCGCCGTGCACGTGAAATCGGCTTGGATCTCACTGGCCTCCATCTCGGCGAACTTCTCCCCGGTCGGTTCGCCGAGCACTCCAGCCTCGCCGACTTCCGCCGGCAGGTTGCCGTGGTGGTTGAGGTCGAGCTTCGCCAGCGGATCCTCCTGGGCGGCAGCGCCAGGCGTGTCCTTCTTGGCGGCTGCGTCAGGCGATTTTTTCTTGGCCGCACCAGGCGTGGTCGCGGGGGACGGAGTAGCCGTGGCCCCCTTTTCATTGCCGATGCCGGACTTGGTTCCATTAGCCGGAGTCCCGGTTGCCCTCCCGTCCACTGTGGGCGAACCGTCCGCCGCAGGATCGGCACCATTGCTGCAGGCGGACAAGGCCAGGACCAGGCCGAGCGCGGCACAGCCATGGGCAATCGTTCGTTTCATTCTTCCCCCCAGATGAAGCTCAAGAACGAGGCTGCCGCACCCCGGATCCAATGCGCCGGGGAACGAAGCTGACCCGATCGTATGGCCATTGACGGTGCAGAAAAAGGTTTCAGATACCCGGTCTGCCCCAACACCGTTACCGGGGTCGGAAAGACCGGGTATATGACCCGTAGCGGTCCGGAGGAATTCGAGTAGAGCGAAAGAAGAACTGGTAGCCGCAAGCCATTGCCGAGTGTTTCCGTGCTCTTTGATCCCCGGCAGTATTGGTGCAGCCTAGGGTCTTTTCTTTGATCCCGAATTGCATATCCGGGATGCCGAATGAGGGGGCCGCAGCTATTCCGCCGCGAAAGCGGAACCGGGGGAGAACAGGAATAACAATGCGAAGACTCTTATCCATATTTACGGGGCTACTGCTGGTCGCCGGCATGGGATTGGCAACGCCCGGCGCGGCCGTGGCCGCCGACGTTAGCCACAACCAGGTGGTGCGGGCGAACCCAGTCAACTACACGCCGCACGTGCTCGACGGCATCGTGTTCTCCATCGCGGAAGCGGGGGACATGATCATCCTTGGCGGCTCGTTCACACGGGTGCAGGCGAGCACGGGAGGCCCCGAACTGGTCCGCAACCGCATCGTCGCGTTCAACAAGAACACCGGCGCGATCAGCAATTCGTTCGCACCGAACTTCAACAGCACGGTCCGCAGCGTGGTGGCATCCGCGGACGGGCAGTCCGTGTACGTCGGCGGGCAGTTCGGAACCTTGAACGGAGCCAGCGTGCAGAAGGTCACCAGGCTCTCGGTGAGCAACGGTGCCCGCATCAGCGGTTTCAATCCGGGGCAAATCAACTCGGTGGTGCATGACATGAAGTTGGTGGGCAACCGGCTGTTCATCGGGGGTGAATTCGACACCATTGGCGGGCAACCACGCAGCAAGCTCGCCGAGCTGGATGCATCGTCCGGTGCGCTGCGACCCACCGTGAACTTCGAGTTCGTCGGTGGCGCGACAGGCACCGGCGACGCCGGGATCAACGTCTTCGTCCACAAGTTCGACACCACCCCGGACGGCAACACCATGTTCATCACCGGGCACTTCGCCACGGTCAACGGTGCGGATCGAAACCAGATCGCCAAAATCAACCTCGCCGGTGCGACAGCTTCCGTGGACCAAAACTGGCACACCGACCGCTACGATGCCCGCTGCAACTTCCAGCGGGCCTACTACGTGAACGATTTGGACTTTGCCCCGGACGGGTCGAACCTGGCTGTCTCGACGTTTGGCGGCTATGGCTCCGGTCCGCCCAGCCTCTGCGACAGCATTGCGCGCTGGGAAACCGCCGCTTCCGGCCAGCAGCTTGACCCGACCTGGATCAACTGGGTCGGCGGCGACAGCATCTATGCCCTGGAGCACGTCGGCGCGCACATCTACTTCGGCGGACACAACCGCTGGACGAACAACCCGTTCGTCGGTGACGCGGCGGGACCCGGTGCGGAAGTCCGCGAAGGCATTGGCGTGCTCAGTTCTGCCAACGGCATGGCCTTGGCGTGGAACCCCGGACGGGACCGCGGTCGTGGAGTCTTCGACCTGCTGGCCACCGCCACCGGCCTGTGGGTCGGGTCCGACACCGATCGGATCGCGAACTCCCAGTACCGGGCAAGGATCGCGCATTTCCCGCTGGCAGGCGGCTACGCGGCGGCTACGGCTAGCGCACCGAGGCTTCCCGTCGATGTCCTGAAGTCGGGATCCGGCACGGTCCAGCAGGTCTACTTCGACGGCCGCAGGGCCACTCCCGTCACCGGGGCGCCCTCCGGCAACGTGGACTGGGCCAATGTCCGGGGCGGCTTCGTGGCCGGCGGTTCCCTCTACCTGGCCATGGCCAACGGGACCATGGAAAAGCGTTCCTTCAACGGAACGCAGATCGGCGCGGCCGAGCAGGTCAACCTGCGGAACTTGAACAGAACGGACCTGGCTTCATTCGGCCGGCAGACCTCCAGCTACAAACTGGCCAACCTGGGCCAGGAGCTTCAGGACATGACCGGCCTGTTCTACTCCAACGGACGGATGTACTACACGGTCCAGGGCCAGCCCAACCTGTACATGCGCTATTTCGAGCTGGACGCCGGCACCATCGGCGCCCAGCAGCACGTCATCACCGGTGCGGCCGCAGGCATGGACTGGCGCAACGTGAGCGGCATGTTCCTGGCCGGAAACACCCTGTACTGGGCCTCCGCCAACGGCAACCTCAATGCGGTGAACTGGACCGAACCCGCCGGCCGTGATGGCCGGGTGTCCGGAACCACCGCGGCGGTCAGCGGCCCGGGCCTGGACGGCGCCAACTGGGCCGGCCGGTCACTCATCGCACGAGCCAGCACGTCCGCTCCGCCGCAGAACCAGGCTCCGGTGGCATCGTTCACGCAGGAATGCGACGGGCTGACCTGCGTGTTCGATGGTTCGGGTTCATCCGATCCTGATGGTGCGATCGCTTCTCACGCCTGGCGGGTCGCGGGTGGACCTACGGCTACGGGCGAGGTGTTCTCGCACACCTTCACCGCGGCGGGCAGTTACGGCGTGACGCTGACGGTGACGGATGCCGCCGGTGCAACCGCGTCGGTGACCCGGACGGTGACGGTTTCGGGTTCGTCGGAGCCGGAACCGTCCGCCAGGGTGGCGTTCGTGGGTTCGGTGGCCAGCTCCAACACCGGGTCGGTCATGAACCACAGCGTCCAATTGCCGGCGCAGGTCGAGGCCGGCGACGTGCTGGTCGCGGCGTTCACGGCGAACTCGGGAACCGTCGAACTGACGCCGCCGGCGGGATGGACCTTGGCGGCTGAGGCCGGGACGACGTCCATGCGCTCGGTGCTGTACTCGAAGGTTGCCACGGCGCAGGATGCCGGGGCGACGGCGACGGTGCGCACGGCCGAATGGACGCGTGGTTCCCTGGCAGTCACGGCCTACCGCGGGGCGCAGGTCAGTGCCGCGTCCTTCGGCTTTGAGCGGGAAACCGTGAGCCGGGCAACTCACACCACGCCGGTGATGGCTGCGGCGGCCGGTGACTGGGTGCTCTCGTACTGGGCGGATAAGACCGCGTCGACGACGTCCTGGACGGCACCTGCCGGCGTGACAGTTCGCCAGACCGGCGCCGGTACGGGCGCCGGGCACCTGAGCTGGCTGGTAGCCGACAGCAACGGCCCGGTCTCCGGTACCAGGGCGGGTGGCCTGACCGCTACCGCTGACAGCGCCACCGCCAACGCCGTGATGGGCACCATCGTCATACGTCCCGCGGCGCCGTAAAGGCAACAACTGGCAGCAAGCAGACCCCGCCGGCTCAGTGAGCCGGCGGGGTCTGCCTACTTTAACAGGCCTTCGTCCGACTCGATGGCCGAAAGGGCGATGTCCTTGTAGCCGACCGATTCGAACAGGATCGTGATGCGGTCGGGCTGGGTCCCCATGACGATGCCTGGCCCCCACTCGCGGTGCTTCACCGGACGCTGGATCTCATATCCCGCCGGCATTGCCGCCTCCCGGGCTTCGGCCGCAGCCTGGGACCCGGCCTCGCAGTTGTCGCAATTGCCGCAGTAACCGTCCGTCTCTTCGCCGAAGTAGTTCAGCAACCAGTCGCGCCGGCAATGATCCGTCTCGGCGTAACCGCGGGCCATTTCGATCCGGGACTCGTCGATCCGGTGCCGCGCATCGGCTTCCGCCAGTGCACTTTCCGCAGCCGACGCCGGGTCCGCGCCGCCGACCGCCCGGTAGCCCTTGCGGTTCACGGTGATGCTGCCGCTGTGCTCCAGGAAGTTGAGCAGGCGGGACTGTTTCCGCTGCGACAGGCCGGTGTGTTCGCGCAGTGCGGCGGGCCGGAGCGGACCGTGGTCCCGGACGGCGCTGAAAACGCCTGCGAGCTCGTCCGGGTCGGGGGCGCCGCCGGCGAAGAAACGCTGCAGGCCCAGGTCCTCGGACCGGTAATGCAAAATGGCCCGCGCCGGTTCACCGTCCCGTCCTGCGCGGCCGATCTCCTGGTAGTAACTGTCCAGCGAATCCGGGATGTCCGCGTGAACCACAAACCGCACATCCGGCTTGTCGATCCCCATGCCAAAGGCCGAGGTGGCCACCACCACGTCCACCCCGTTCTCTTGGAAACGCTCGTGGATCGCCTCACGGTCCGCCGCCTTCCGGCCTGCGTGGTAGGCGTCCGTCCGCAGGCCGCGCTCGGCCAGCTCGGCGGCGTATCTCTCGGTGTCCCTGCGGGTGGCCGTGTATAACAGGCCTGGCCCGCCAAGTTCGGCCACCTGGTCCACCACGGCCCGCCGCTTGCCGCCGTCCTCGTGATGCCGCAGGACCTGGAGGTTCAGGTTCGGCCGGTCGAAACCCTGCACGTTGATGAACGGGTCGCGCATGCCCAGCCGGTCGATGATCTCCGTCCTGGTGTGCGGTGATGCGGTGGCCGTCAGCGCGATGACCGGCGGGTGCCCCAACCGCTTCACCACCGAGGTCAGCATCAGGTAGTCGGGCCGGAAATCGTGTCCCCACGACGAGATGCAGTGCGCCTCGTCGACCACGAGCAGCGAGATGTCCTGTTCCGCCAACCGCAGCAGGGTCTCTTCACGGGCCAATTGTTCCGGCGCCAGGAAAAGGAACTTCGCCTCGCCGCTGGCCATCGCGTCCCACGCCGCCCGTTCCGAGGACGCCCTCAGCTGCGAATTCACCGCGAAGGCCAGCTGTGCGCCCAGACCGCCGTTGATGGCATCCACCTGGTCGTACTGCAGCGCAATCAGCGGGGAAATAACGACGGCGGTGCCCGGCAACGCGACCGCAGGAACCTGATAGATGGCGGACTTTCCGTGACCCGAAGGCATCACGGCCAGGACGTCCTCACCGCGGGCGGCCGCAGCCATGGCGTCCAACTGCCCTTCGCGGAGGACGTCCCAGCCGAAGGATTCTTTGGCCACCCTGCTCAAGTCGTCGTGGTCGGGCGTCCGGGAATGTTCGGGCATCAGGCTCCTGCAGGTCGGGTCAATGAAGGGGTTCCAGTTCGTTTCTAACGAATCCGCAGGGGTTTGTATATAGCCGTCAAGGGCGGCGCGACGACAGTCCAGCCGTCGCTCGCGGTGACCGGGGCCTGCGGGTAAGGCATGGCTCAGGTGACCCCGCACCCGCTGAAGTGGGATGATTAGCGCAGACTTGTCTTGCGTATTGTCGGCCAATAGCGGGACAAACTGGTTCCAGCCATCGATCCAAGGAGCACCCCAGGTGTCTGTGGTATCCACCCCCGCAACCCTCAAGCATGCCGCCGGCATGATCGACAACGCCGAGGCGCGGCGCATCCGCAACGACTTCCCGATCCTCGACCAGCAGGTGAACGGCTCGCCGCTGGTCTACCTGGATTCGGGCGCCACGTCGCAGAATCCGCTCTCCGTGCTGGAGGCGGAGCAGGAGTACTACGAACAGCGCAACGCCGCCGTCCACCGCGGCGCGCACATGTTGGCGGTCTCCGCCACCGATGCCTTCGAGAACGCGCGGGAAACGGTCGCAGGCTTCATTAATGCCGGCATCGACGAAGTGGTCTGGACCTCCAACGCCACCGAAGCCATCAACCTGGTCGCCTATGCCTTTTCCAACGCCAGTGCCGGCCGCGGCGGGGAGGCCGCGTCGCGTTTTGCGCTGGGGCCCGGCGACGAGCTGGTGGTTACCGAGATGGAGCACCACGCCAACCTGATCCCCTGGCAGGAGCTCGCCTTCCGCACCGGCGCCACGTTGCGCTTCATCCCGGTAGACGACGCCGGTGCGCTGCGCCTCGACGAGGCAGCGCAGGTCATCGGTCCGCGCACCAAGGTGGTGGCGTTCACCCACGCCTCCAATGTGCTGGGGACCATCAACCCGGTGGCGGACCTGGTGGCGCTCGCCCGGGAGGCGGGCGCCGTCGTCGTGCTCGATGCCTGCCAGTCGGTGCCGCACATGGCCGTGGACGTGAAGGCGCTGGACGTGGACTTCGCCGCCTTCTCCGGACACAAGATGCTGGGCCCCACCGGCATCGGCGTGCTGTACGGGAAGGCGGAGCTGCTCAACGCCATGCCGCCGTTCCTGACCGGCGGTTCCATGATCACGACCGTGACCATGGAGCAGGCCGAGTACCTGCCGTCCCCGCAACGCTTCGAAGCCGGGACCCAGCGCATCTCGCAGGCGGTGGCCTTGGCCGCGGCGGTCGACTACCTCCGGGAGACCGGGATGGACCGGATCCATGCCTGGGAGGCGGAACTGGGGCAGCGGCTGGTGGCCGGGCTTGTGGCCATCGACGGTGTCCGGGTGCTCGGCCCGGCCGCCGGCACCGAGCGGATCGGGCTGGCCGCCTTCGATGTCGAAGGCGTCCATGCCCACGACGTCGGGCAGTTCCTGGACGACAAGGGCATCGCCGTGCGCGTCGGCCACCACTGCGCGCAGCCGCTGCACCGGCGGCTCGGCCTGGTGGCCACCACCCGCGTCAGCACCTATCTGTACAACACCACGGACGACGTCGACGCCTTCCTGGAGGCCGTCGCCGGGGTCCGCCCGTTCTTTGGAGTTAACTGACGTGAGTGCTGAACTGCAGCAGCTGTACCAGCAGATCATCCTGGAGCACGCCAAGAAACGGCACGGGGCGCCCCTGGCGGATCCGCCGCCCGGTGACAAGTCGGGCGAGTCGCACATGCTCAATCCCACCTGCGGCGACGAAATCACGCTCCGCGCCGCCGTGCACGAGGACGGCGCTGCAACCATGCTCTCCGGCGTCAGCTGGGACGGCCAAGGCTGCTCCATCTCGATGGCCTCCGCATCGGTGCTGAGCGATTTGGCGCAGGGCATGGAGCGGGAGGAGCTGCTGAAGGTGGTGGACAACTTCCGCGAGTTGATGCGCTCGCGGGGGAGCATCGAGGCCGACGAAGAAATCCTCGGAGATGCGGCCGCGTTCTCCGGCGTCTCCCGGTACCCGGCGCGGGTTAAGTGCGCCATGCTCGCGTGGGTGGCGCTGGAGGAAGCCTTACTGGCAGCGAACTAGAGGACGTCGGTGTCTCCGCTGGCCCTGAGCTGTTCCACCGTGGACTTCACCTTCTGGGCGTGTTCCTTGGTGGTCACCAGCAGCGCGTCCGGGGTGTCGACCACGACGACGTCGTCGATGCCGATCAGCGCGATCACGCGTTTGGTGTCGGAGACCACGACGCCCGTGGCCGACTCCGCGAAGACCCTCGCCCCTTCGCCGAGCACCGTGAGCCCGGAGGTTTCGCTGGCGGTGTTCAGCCGTCCGATGGCGGCGAAGTCGCCCACGTCGTCCCAAGAGAAGGAACCGGGGATCATCGCCACGTCCCCGGCGGCCGCCGCGGGTTCGGCGACCGCGTAGTCGATCGCCGTCTTGGGCAGGTCTGGCCAGATCCTGCGCATCACCGCGCCGCGGGCCGGGGTGTCCCAGGCCTCGGCGATCTCGGTCAGCCCGGCAAAGAGCTCGGGTTCGCTGGTCTCCAGGTGCTTCAGCAGCAGGTCCACCGGCGCCACGAACATGCCGGCGTTCCAGGAATACTCCCCCGTCTCCAGGTAGCCGCGGGCCACCTGCTCGTCGGGCTTCTCCACGAACTCCGCCACCGCCTGCGCGGAAGGCGCCCCGGGGACCTGCAGCGCCCCGGCAGAGCGGATGTACCCGAAGCCGGTGGCCGGATGCGTCGGCGTGATCCCGATCGTGACGATGTAGCCCTCGGCCGCGGTGTGCACCGCCTCGCGAACCACCTGCTGGAAGTCCTCCACCGGGGTGATCACCTGGTCCGCGGCGAAGGAACCCATGATGATCCGCGGATCCCGCCGGTACAGGATCGCCGCGGCCAGCCCGATCGCCGCCGCCGAGTCCTTCGGCTCCGGTTCCAGCACCAGGTTCGCATCCTGCAGCTCGGGCAACTGTGCGCACACCGCATGCCGGTGCAACTTGCCGGTCACTACCAGGGTCCGCCCCTGGCACAACGGCTCCAGGCGGGCGTAGGTGGCGCGAATCAGTGTGGACCCGGAACCGGTCAGGTCGTGCAAAAACTTCGGCGCCGCCGCCCGGGACAACGGCCACAACCGCGTCCCGGTCCCGCCCGCCGGAATCACCGCATAAAAACGATCCATGGCATTTAAATGATCGAAGCCTATGGCCGTCACGCTTCGCTCCTGACCGAGCCCAGCACGTGTTCGCGGAGGGTGTTGAGCAGCGCCGGGTTGGTGGCTTCGGCGTTCAGCCGCAGGAAGGGTTCGGTGTTGGAGGGGCGCAGGTTGAACCACCAGGAGCCGTCGTCGGCGATCACGGTGGTGCCGTCGAGCCGGTCCACGCCTACCCCGGTGCCCGCGTAGGCGGCCGGGCAGCTGCCGGCGGTGGTGTCGGTTCCGGCCGCGGTGGGGTCGGACGCGAGGGCGGGGGCGAAGTCGGCCAGCACGCGGGCGATGGCGGCGTCCTTGTCTTCGACCTGGGAGTTCAGTTCGCCGGTTGCATGGTACGGGTCGTATTCGGCGGCCAGAGCGGACAGCGGCGACTCCTGCTCGCCGAGGGCGGCGAGCACGTGCATGGCGGCGAGCATGCCGGTGTCGGCGTTGTAGAAGTCGCGGAAGTAGTAGTGGGCGGAGTGTTCGCCGCCGAACACGGCCTTCTCCTCGGCCATGTGCGCCTTGATGAATGAGTGCCCCACCCTGGTGCGCACCGGGCGTCCGCCGGCGGCGGTGATGGTTTCGGGCACCGCGCGGGAGGTGATCAGGTTGTGGATCACCGCCGGGATTTCTTCGCCGGCGGCGCGGGCGCGGGCGATTTCCCGCCGGGCGACCAGGGCAGTGATCGCCGATGGGGAGACCACCGCCCCGGTGTCATCGATCACGAAGCACCGGTCGGCGTCGCCGTCGAAGGCCAGGCCGATGTCCGCCCCGTGCTCGAGGACCGCGGCCTGCAGGTCCACCAGGTTTTCCGGTTCCAAGGGGTTGGCCGGATGGTTGGGGAAGGTTCCGTCCAGCTCAAAATACAGCGGCACGATCTTCAGCGGCAGCGCCGGCAGCAGGGTGTCGCCCAGCACGGCGGGGGTGGTCATGCCGGCCATGCCGTTCCCGGCGTCCACCACTACCTTCAGCGGACGGATGCCGGCCAGGTTTACCAGGGAGCGCAGGTAGGAGGCGTAACCGGCCAGCACGTTGGTTTCGCTGATGGTCCCGGGTTCGGTGCCGTCGGGGATGCCGGTCTCGAGGTACTTCTGCGCCAGGTCGCGGATGTCGAACATGCCGGTATCCGAGGAGACCGGAACCGCCCCGGGCTTGGCCATCTTCAGGCCGTTGTACTGCGCGGGATTGTGGCTGGCGGTGAACACCACCCCTGCGGCGTCCAGGGATCCGCAGGCGTAGTAGAGCTCGTCGGTGGAGATCAGCCCCAGCATGCGGATATTGGCCCCGCGGCCGGCCGCACCGTGGGCGAACGCGGCGGCGAACTCCGGCGAGGACGGACGCATGTCGCCACCCACCAGCACGGTCTGCCCGGCCAGGGACAACACGTCCACGAACGCGGCACCGGTTGCCTCGACGGTCACCGCCGTAATGGTTTCGCCCACGATCCCGCGGACGTCGTAGGCCTTGAAGGACAGGCCGAGATCTACTCCGGCAGTATCAGGTGCAGTGACCACTTTGTTCTCCAAGGATCGGGGCTCGTGCGTGAACGCGTCGGAAAACGGCCCTAGCCGGGTCAGCTGCCCTGCCCTGGCACTTTTTTGTGGCAATTTCCAGCGGGCTTTTTACCCGCGGATAGTGCCGAGGTTGTCTCGGTACCAGGCGACGGTGTTATTGATACCGTCTTCCAAACCGATCTGAGCGGTCCAGCCGGCTTCGGCGAGTTTTGACACATCGAGCAGTTTTTGCGGTGTACCGTCCGGTTTCGAAGTGTCCCATTCCATAGCGCCTGTGAACCCGACAGCATCGGCCACCAATTGAGCGAGTTCCTTGATGGTGACATCAGTGCCGGTCCCGACGTTGACCTGATCGGGGCCGTCGTAGTGCTCGAGCAGGTGGAGGCAGGCTGCGGCCATGTCATCCACGTGCAGGAACTCCCGCCGTGGCGATCCTGTACCCCAGTTCGTTACCGTGTCTGCGCCCGTCTTGACGGCGTGGTCGTAGCGGCGGACCAGTGCTGGTAGCACGTGCGAACCGGTCGGGGAGAAATTGTCCCCGGGTCCGTACAGGTTCGTCGGCATCGCCGAAATCCACGGCAACCCATACTGCCGGCGAACCGCCTGAATCTGCATGATCCCCGCGATTTTCGCGATGGCGTAGGCGTCGTTGGTCGGTTCCAGATGCCCGGTCAGCAGCGAGTCCTCACGGATCGGCTGTTCAGCAAACTTCGGGTAGATGCATGATGACCCCAGGAACAGAACACGTTCCGCCCCGTGTTCCCGGGCAGCGTCTAGGACGTTCACCTGAATGCGCAGATTGTCGCTGATGAAGTCGACCGGATAGGTGTTGTTCGCCATGATGCCGCCGACCTTCGCCGCGGCAAGCACCACGTACCGGGGTCGGTTGTCGGCGAAGAACGCGAACACCCGTTCCCGGTCCTTTAAATCGAGTTCTGTAGAAGTGCTGCCGATCAGGTTCGTGAAGCCGTTTGCTTCCAGGTTTCTCCAGATCGCTGAGCCGACTAGCCCGCGGTGTCCTGCTACGTAGAACCCAGCTTCCCGGTCCAGCGGACCCGGCGTGAAAGCAACATTGTCGCCGGCACTGACCGCACTGGGATTGCTCACGGCCACGCTTACTGCCCCCAACTCTCAAGCGCAATCTTGTCGATCCAGTGGCTGCCAGCGCACTTGAGAGCTTCAATGTCGGCGTCGACCATGATTCGGGCGAGCTCCGGTGTCTCAACCGTAGCTTTCCAACCCAGCTTCGCGTGTGCCTTGGAGGCGTCGCCGATCAGCGCGTCGACCTCGGTAGGACGCAAGTACCGCTCGTCAAACTTCACATGGTCTTCCCAATGCAAGCCCGCATGTTCGAAGGACACCTGCAAGAAGTCGCGGACGGTGTAACCGACACCGGTGGCCAGCACGAAGTCTTCGGGCTCGTCAGCTTGCAACATCCGCCACATGCCCTCCACATACTCGGCCGCGTAGCCCCAGTCACGCACTGCATCAAGATTGCCCATGTATAGATGTTCCTGCTGTCCGGCCTTAATGGCGGCAACGGCGCGGGTGATCTTGCGCGTCACGAAAGTCTCACCACGCCGAGGGGACTCATGGTTGAACAGGATCCCGTTGACCGCGTACATCCCATACGCCTCACGGTAATTTTTCGTCACCCAATAGCTGTAGACCTTCGCCGCACCATATGGGGACCGCGGATAAAACGGCGTCTCCTCATCCTGCGGAGGCGGCGTCGCCCCAAACATTTCGGAAGACGAAGCCTGGTAGAACCGTGTGTCGATTCCCGCCATTCGAACAGCTTCCAGCAGGCGGATCGACCCCATACCCGTGGTATTTCCGGTGTTCTCGGGCTCCTCAAAGGAAACACGCACATGCGATTGTGCCGCTAGGTTGTATACCTCATCGGGCCTGATTTCAGCAAGCAACGTCACGAGACGGGCACCATCGGAAAGGTCACCGTAATGGAGAAACAGTTTGGCTGTTGGATCATGAGGATCTGTGTAGAGGTGATTAATGCGGGCGGTATTGAACGTCGAAGCACGACGCATCAGTCCATGCACTTCATAACCCTTAGCTAAGAGTAGCTCAGCGAGATAGGACCCGTCCTGCCCCGTTATCCCAGTGATGAAAGCACGCTTTGTCATTTTTCCCCGATGTTATTGAGGTTGCTAATATTTGCCCTGAAACAGAGGCCAGTGCCCACCATACTATCGTCATTGAGCCTCGTCATGGTGTCGAACCTCTAGAGTCCTCCGAGCGACGCGTTCGAGAAGACGTAGAGTATGAGATAAAATAAGGCCAGTCGTACGCCATGTGTGTAAGAAAAGGCCTTCGAAGTTGGACCAGCTCGTCGCACGCTCAGCAGTCCACCCGGCCAAGTAACGTGAGCCAGTCCCGTAGGAGATACCAGACAAATGACACCTACCAGTGTAATCGGGCCACTCAAGCATACGCACACCGTAGGCGGCCTGTCCTTTATCGCCGCAGATGCGGAGAATGCTGCGAAGGCCATCGTTGGGAGAGCGTTACAGCCCCAGGGCCGTGGAATTCATATCCATCTAGCAAACGCCTACACGATTGCCCTCGGTGAAAAGTCTCCTGAATATCACTCTTTGGTCGAGAGCGGCGTCGTGCTGCCTGATGGTAGACCAATAAGCTGGGCTTCGAAATTGCGGGGTCACATCCCGCGCCTTCGGCAAGTCGCCGGGCCTCAATTATTCGAAGATGTAATGGAATTAGGAAAAGATCTCGGCCTTCGACACTTTCTCTTAGGAGCAACCCCATCAGTTCTCGAAAGATTGGAAAGGGAACTTCTGAGGAAGTTTCCAGGAGTCCACATTGTCGGAACGATCAGTCCGCCGTTTCGCACACTTTCTGAGGAAGAACTTTGTGATCAAGACGACATCATACGCGCGGCGCGTCCCGATATCGTATGGGTCGGATTGGGGACCCCTAAGCAGGACATTGAGGTGAGAAGACTCGCCATGACCATGCCAGTGACGGCTATAGCAGTTGGCGCCGCCTTCGACTTCTCCGCCG
Organism: Arthrobacter sp. Y3221114; assembly: GCF_059092625.1. NCBI lineage: Bacteria > Bacillati > Actinomycetota > Actinomycetes > Micrococcales > Micrococcaceae > Arthrobacter > Arthrobacter sp. Y3221114. The sequence goes on along the minus strand of NZ_JBNHHW010000006.1, from coordinate 53,335 downwards.
GAACTATCCGACGCGCGCCGGAATGGATGTCGACTCTCGGCCTGGAATGGTTGTATCGGCTGATGACCGAACCCAGACGACTTTGGAAGCGCTATTTGCTTGGTAACGCTCGGTTCATATGGTCCGTCTTTATCAAGGGGCGCTAACGGTACGCAGCCTGACTTCCGCGTTCCTGCAGAAAACGCGGTTTAGCCAAAGACTTGACCAAGCTTGATCGAGGATTGAAGGCAAATGGTAATTCAAACGCAAGCTATTCTACGGGCTGATGCCCTCCGCCTCGGAGTAAGGCTTCAAGGAATAGCGCATACTTTGAGACTGGCCGTTACATCGCCATCATTTTGCGCGGTCTTCCTCCATCGCGTAGCTGCGAGTATCCATTGTAGAAATGAGAGGTTGGCGAGGACAGTTGCGGCAGTGAACCTTCGCCTTCACGGGGCAGATATAGATCCGAGAGCGAAAGTGGGTAGTGGCTTCCTGTTGCAGCACCCTGTTGGCGTCGTTATCGGAGGTGGTGTACGGCTTGGCCGTGAATGTACTCTCATGAGTGGCGTTGTACTGGGGAGGCGGGACATCACTAATGGTTCTGATGAGCAACAGTATCCACAAGTAGGTCATCGAGTCCTGATCGGAACATCGGCAACGCTACTAGGTCGCATATCTATTGGTGATGATGCAGTAATAGGTGCTCGCAGTCTTGTGCTGTCAGACGTGGAACAATACTCCGTCGCACTAGGCGCCCCGGCCATGACGCGGTCGCGCAATGTCGATCGCTAGCAGGAGGTACGACGTCAGCACAGTTGACAGGCTTCCAAAAGCCATTGCCCACACAAAGGCATTCAGAGACATTTGCATGGCGACCGCGCAAAGAGCCAAAGTAATGAGGGTACCAGTTACCTGCCCAAGTAAACTTATTCGCCCAAGCCGCAGAACTCGTATTATTGCTCCCCCCGGTTGGCCGAGGACAGCCGCTCCCAGCATTATGCTGATAGGAAGACGTATCTCGTCGATGGTCTCCCTATAACCCTGCGGAACGAGTGTGACTGCGAATAGCTCAATTGCTAAATGCATGACGCTCACCATCAATAAGGCAAGAACAGTAGCGGCGATTATCGACCATATGAAAACGCGCCCTAAACCTCGTTCCTGATTCATTCTCGCCATACGCATAATCAGCGACGGCTGAAAAGCAGTGGAGACAAGGGTTATAGGTGAGAATAGGCTCTGCGTCAGCCGAATTGCCCCTAAAGCTATCGTTCCAAAGGCGCCCATAGCCAAAAACGGTGCAGCCTGACTAAGTCCTGAACCAACGGCGAATTGTACAGAAAGGAGTTTTTCAAAGCTTCCTTTGGTTCGCAGAAAGAGCGCGATTCTGCGGAATCTGGGAAGTCGAGGTTTTAACAATCTAAGAAAAACCCAAATCCCTCCAGAGACACAAATGAGTGTAGCATTCACAAGCGGTGGCCAGCCGAGTGCGACCCCGGCCAATGCAGTTAAGGCGAGAGTTAACCGGATTACGTCGACGGGGAACAACCCACTGCCACGTTTTCCAGGAAGAAACGGTGCCCCCGCTATTACGTAGTACCTGAGCGCATCTGAGCCGACGAAGAGGCAAATGTAAATAACTCCTGGGACAATTTCGTGTTGCCCTAGGCCCAAAGCCGCTAGCACCGACACGAGTAGGCCCAGACCGATCCAAGCGCCAACAAAGTCAATGTAGCCGCGGGAAGTAGCGTGTTCTATCCCTTGAGCAATCAATTGTTCCCCAAAAACTGATCTGTGCCACGACATGAAAAGCATCCATATGAGCCAAAAGCCTGTGAGAACCCCAAAACTGTCTGGTGCTAATAGGTGCGCAAAGACTAAAGTGGCGAGCAGGCTTATTGCGGACTGGGATAGTTGTGAAAAAGGGGCAGCAACTGCTCTTATGAGACTACACAGGCGGCACAAGTGCGATCTATCCTAAAACTATTTCTCTGAACTTTTTAGCAGTCGCGATGGACGTAGAATTCAACGCGTAATCTAGCCCTGGTTTGTGGTCATGATCGCATGATGCTGCCTCTCGAATTTTTTGGGCAAGCTCTTCTTCGTTTGGATACGAAAAAGTCTTTCCCAACGAGTGTTGACGAGTGCGCCAGCCTATTAGACCATGGTCGCTGGCCACTACCGGAGTAGCTGAGGCGGCAGCCCTGACCAGGACCCCTGACGACGATGTGAATGGGGTGTGGTAGGGGAGCAGAACTACATCCAACGCTGAGAAAACCGAAGCCAACATGTCGTCTGATAGATATTCAGAGAAATGAATGAGGCGGTTTGAATACTGCTCGGCTAGCTGTTTAAAGCTGTCTTCCATGTTTTCGTCAACTTTACCAACAATAACCACATGATAGCTGTTTTGCGTGTCAACCTTGACCAATGAGGTAAGCGCTGCGGCCGCGACATCAAAGCCCTTGCGTTCATCTTGTCGCCCGATCATTCCTATGTAGATCGCCGCATCCTCCCAACCGAGGCGCATTCTATTCCTCCTCCTATTTCCGCTCGCGAACGGACCTTGCCAAGGGTCTGGGATCACTGCTATAGACTCGGTCGGTGTGATTCTTTCGTCCAGGACGATGGTCTTAGGTCGCAGAATGAAGGAGATAGCGCGGAAGTACACCCCCTTAACCTTGTCCTTGAATGACACATCCGATTCAGATTGTAAATCTCCTACGCGGTAACGGACTAGCATAAAGCGTGACGAATTGAAGAGCATCCGAACAACCGGAACGAACCACCACAGCTTAGAGATGTAATCGTCAGGTGATGTCAGAACGATCGTAGATTCGGAAAACCTGCTTGACGTTCGCTTCATTTGGAAGAGAAGTCGCAGCAGACTTTCGCTGCCGATTTTGCCATGCAGCACGTGCTCTTGCCGGGTTGGGACTGCTGCGATACGAGTTCTGGTGGATAACTGGCTGAGCAACTTATCAAGATCGGACGCTTTATCGCGCATGGGCATGATAATATGCGCTTCGAGCCCGGCCATCTCAGCCCCGTCCACCAATGGACTCAAGACATCTAGTCGTGAGGCAAACGGGTTCGCTTCTAAAAAAAGGATCCCAGGACGTGGATTCTCTGACGACATCATTTGACTACTTTGCTGACGAAACTCATTCGATATTATCGACAGTACTGATCAACGACTGTTTCCAATGTGCAATATTGTCACTTGGAATCTTAAGGGACAGGGCGCTGCGGTCGTCGACAATTGACCAGTCCTTTTCATCTAGTTGATCGGATATTACAGCCAGCCCTGTCGTCGAGGACAGCTCTTTAGCGCGGTTATCGATCGTCAAGATTGTCGCCTTCACACCCATCTGCAAGGCCCGCACTCCGGCGTGTAGGCGTGTGCCCACATAGTCAAACTCCATGGACTCTAGCGCTTCTGTGAAATCCTGCAAATTGGATCCCAGCAGCTGGACGTCACGGTCCAGCGAAGAAATATATGCGCCATCTTTCATACCTTGAGGCCATGCGATCACATCGTCATATCGATCTTTTAGTCCTCGAATCATCCTCGAGTCGCGGATTGGGTCTCTATTATAGTCGGTAACAGTCATCAACACTCGCGCTGGTCGGTCGGGCCGGTAGGCAATTTCGGCAGGCAGGTCCCACATTGTTGGACAAGCCGTGTCAATCGACGCAATGCCCAGCGATGAAAGTTTTCCTGCAGTGTACTCGTCTCTCACGCTGTGAAGGTTATTTCTGAGCAAATTCTGCCAAACCAACCGACTGATATAGTTCGGCTTGCCCTGATACTGCCACCAACCAACACCCATCAAAGCGATTGAACCAGAATATTTTGCATATGAATGTGGGTCGAGCTTCCATTGTAGATATTGTGGAATGTTGCCATTAAGGAGGTTTGTTCCTCCCACAATAAAGAATTTACACGCGTCCGCTAGGGCACGCTCTTTTTTCGTCAAGAACGTCTGGGTTGGCAGGCGTAGAATCACGTCGTTCGGGAACATATCTTTGAGTGCTTTACTGACAGCATCGGCTATTATTTGATCCCCGGTATTTTTGCTATTTAGGCTTGGATCGAGCCATCCTATGGCCTTTTCGGAACTCACGTTATCCTTTCGTTGCGAGCACAGGCTAGTGCTGGATCCCATGATGTGGCTAAACGGGTTCATGGAGCGTATGCTCAGGTTCATGCTATAGGAAGTGCCCTTGAGGTGCTGAATTGGAGTGAAAGCTCTGGCGCAGAGTTGGCGCAACATTCGGCGTCAAGGGTGCGACAAGCACAGAGTTTTCCAACGCGACCGGAGGGCAAGCTGTGCGTTCGACGACTGCTACTGAGGTAGACTTAGAAGGTCGTCGGATACATGATAAACGGAGCGTATTGCATGAACGGGCGTCTGCTAAGCAACAAGGATTTCCGTGTGGCTCTGGTTCATAGCTTCTATTCTTCAAGGAATCCCAGCGGTGAGAATGGAGTCGTTCAGCAGCAGCTGGAGGCGCTGCGAAGAGCAGGTTGTACAGTTGAACTTTTCGCTCAACATACAGATGAGAGGGAAGCATCCAGGCTGTACAAGCTTGAGGCGGCTTTGGGGGTAGCGACGGGGATCGGACGTGCGCCCAACCTGCGTGATTTCAGACCCGATGTTGTCCACGTACACAACCTCTTTCCGAACTATGGAAAGCAATGGCTAAAAAATGTGTCGGCGCCTGTTGTCGCAACTTTGCACAACTATCGACCACTATGCAGCGCTGGTATATTCTTCCGCAATGGGTCCGTATGTACGGATTGTCTGGACCAACACTCCAGTGTTCCGGCCATTCAACACGGCTGCTATAGGGGGCGAATACAGTCGGTTCCAGTTGCGATCGGCCAGCGGTTTGAGAAAGATGCTGTTCTGAGCGAAGCTTCAATGATCATCTCCCTGACTGACCAAATGCGAGAAATGTATGTGAGAGCTGGTTTGCCACAGGAAAAGCTGGCCGTCCTTCCTAATTTTCTTCCGTCGAGTCTTGATGCGGGTATGGGGAAGGGAGGGGAGTACTGGTTATATGTGGGGAGACTTTCAGCAGAAAAAGGAATCCTCAGTCTCGTTTCTGACTGGCCCCAAGATCAAAGATTGTTGGTGGTCGGTTCGGGCGACGATGAGGAGGAGATACGTCGCATCGCACCTAGGAGCGTAGAGCTCTTGGGGCAGACGAGCCGCGAGGTGCTGATGAAGTTAATGCGGGGGGCATTGGGGCTGGTTTTTCCGTCTAAGTGGTTCGAAGGTCTTCCGATGGTGTATGTAGAAGCGCTCGCCTCCGGCACTCCAATTCTGGCCTGGGAACCATCTGTAGTGTCCTCGTTGGTTAGGTCAGAAGGAACAGGGATGGTGTGCGGAACGGGTAAGTTATCGCATAGCTTGGCAGCAGCACAGCAAATCTTTCCGTCGATGCGGCAACAATGCCGCGAAGTCTACGAATCTATGTATGCAGAGAAGGGCTGGATTCGGCAACTAGAGGATTTGTATTCTTCGGTAATCGATTAAGTGCGCTTCGTGTCGTTTTTGAATCGCCATGTAACGTGTTCGGTCAGCGGTGCACGAAGGTTCTTTTTCGTGTTGCCACGCTGTCCGACTATTTTTAATAGTAGGTGACGAATCGACGTCCTGCCCGTCGAGCCAGATTGCGTTTTACGCGTTTCGAATGGTTCTTGGACGCCGACAGGTAGCACTGCCAGCCGAGTTGCTTGCCTGATCACTTCCCCGCACGATTCGAAGACCCATCAATTTGTTGGCTGCCGGCAACGGTGCCGCACAGGAGCAGCGTGTAAAAGGGTAAGGCAGTCGAAAGGCTCTCAAGGAGAGGGTTCATGAGCATGGCGAGGACAGCAGCTACAACTGGAGGTGCCCAGATGGCCGCCCACGTTTTCGCGTTACCTTCGGCGCTAAGCGCCCGGTAGAGCAGTAACAGGATCCCGGCAGCAAAGAGCCCGACGGCAATTAGCCCCCCGAAAACAGCCAATGCCAGTAGCGAATTGTGAAACGGTACGGGCTGTATGATGCCACGAATGTTTGCCAATCCGGTTATCGGCGCGCTTCCGAAAGATCCGAAGGGGATATTATCCGTCCATGTCGCGAGGGCTTGTTCCCATAGGGTCTTTCGCGTTCCAGAATTATCGACGCGCCCAAAACGGAGATAAAATTTCTCGAGAAGTACATCCATTCGAGGAAGTAAAAATATGGACGATATAAGAATCACGATTGTGGCCGTAAGTCCAGCGGCACGACGCCGCAGGCGGAGGCAGGCGTACACTGCAATACTCGCAATTAAAATAACAACTGTGGTGGCTGAAGCATAGTGAAGATTGGAAAGCACCAAAACCCCAGAAATCAAAATCTTCGACACTTTGGAAAGTGGGTGCCGGGGAAAACACAGAACAAGAACTGCTATAAAGGTCGTTTCATGATTGAAGAATCGAGGTGGCTCGCCCGTAGGCGCAGCCGACACGTCCAAAAGACCCAAGACTCCAAAAACAAGCGACATGATGTAGGGCACATGCTGAGCCCTGTTTCTGGAAGAGGATGCTTTCGGGCCAAAGGCTGCATAAGCCATCGGCCCCAAAAGAATGGGGGCGGTAGACGCAGCCAATACGACTGCGCCAGCGTCCATTCTTCCAGTACTAGACGCAGCGAGAGAAATAAGCATCGTGTAGGTGCTGAAAGCCATCAAGACGAACAGCGGTGCATAGCTATTGATGCGAGGTCTTGGAGCTTTCCAGCCATCAAGTGCAACACATGATAGTACGAGTAGTGAAGCCACTAAGTAGCGTGTTGGATGACCTGCACTAACGACTCCCCAATAATCCAAAGAAGCAATCCCGATTAGGGAACTAAGAGTAAGAGGGAGTGGCAGTGGCCGACCGCTGTTTCGTTCTTCCAGTTGTCGACGGATTAGGACGCTTCTGCCGTCCGCCTGGTTAGTGGGGTCCAAATGCATTCTCCTGGATGTCTCATTGCGGATTTGAAGATCTAAACGCCCCACTTTTCATGCAAAGCACTTACAAAAGTTTCAGTTCGAATGCATCGTTCTAGGGTTTGGTTCTTGCGATGGCACTCAAAGGTTGCGACATCAGCCCACACATTGTAGTTTTCCTTCGCTACCATAGCTAAGGAATCCGAACGTAATACGCATCATAAACACCCGGGTTATGTGCCTCTCTTCTTTGCTTCTCGCTTCTTGCCGGGGAACGAGAGCGTTCGGGGGTCAAAATCTGAGGCCTCCGGCATGCTTCCGCTTGCCACGGGGGCAGTGCCTACACATGTGGGTCCGGTCGAAGGCCAGTAGACTACCAAAGCAGTTGGCGGGAATTGAATTATCCGGCCAAACCACGCAGCCCGATGACAGCGGTCGCGGTACCGAGAATCATCGACGTGGTCAATTGCATGAACTGAAGGGTGAAGGAGCGGGTGAGGTTGCCGGCGTCGTCCTTGGACTTCGGGTCGCGCCAAGCGCGGACAAGGAGCGATCCGCCAAGGACAAGGCTCCAGACACCGGCCACAACCAGAATCCAGGCGAGGGCCGCGGGGATGACCATGATGCGACTACTTGGCCCGGCCGGAAATCCAGCCCTCCGCCTCGGAAGCCTGCAGCTTCAGCGCCTTGCCAAGCATCGGCTCGGCAGCAGCGGCGATCTTGCCGCCAAGGAACGGAATGCTGGAGGTCACGTCGCCGGCCAGGTCCACGCGGGTGGAGCCGTCATCCGCCACCAACTTCTGCACGGCTTTCACGTCCACTGGGGCGCCCGCCACCTTCACAGCTACGTCGGCCGTTCGGGAACCGTCCGCGTCCGGAGCTTGCCACTGCTCAGTCTGCGTGACGGTGAGGGTCTCGCCCAGCATTTTCTTGGCGATCTCCGGCAGCCGGGTGGTGGGGATCTTGCGCACCACGGTCAGCGTGAACGCGCCGTCCACGGAGCCTTTCACCGTCGCTGACTCCAAGCTGCCGCCAACCAGTTGACTGGTGTGGCGCAGGAACGCCTCCTCGGTAAAGGTCTCCGTAACTAGGGCGACGGAGTAGGGCAGGGTGGTGGAAGCGCTGAGCGCCATGTAATCTCCCGGTGGTATAGAGAACAATCGTCCGGCACCCATCATACTTGTGTGCCTGCTGCAGATTACAGCCGTGTAACGTTCGTTGCGGTCTGTTCGCGCAGCGTCTATCGCTAGTACGTTGGCTGCAGGGAAAACAGTGCCAGGGGAACGCGGCGCCGGCACCACGACAGGCTGGGGAACTGCCTGATGTTACGGGATCTTCGTCGCAAGTGGAATCGGCTCACGCCTGCCCTGCAGCGCCGGGTCGCGAACATTGTGGTTGCGGTACTGGCTGGCTGTATTGGTTTACGCCGCACTGCGCTAGGGCCCGCATCGCGGTAAAGTTGAACGGTCGCCCCGGGGTTCTGCCGAACTTCGGGTATTCGTGTTGCACGCTGACCGGGAGAATTAACCACCATGAGCTTGAACGGACTGCTGGCCGCCCTCGCCGAGGACTCATCGTTCGCCAAGGTGCGGCTGCATTCGGCCCGGCCCGTGGAAGAGCGCAGGGAGGACTTGCAGATCGGTGCGCCGCCCGGATTGCGTGCGGCGTTGCTGGCAGAGATGGTGCAGGGGCTGGAGACGGATCTCCACGCGGCCGCGGACGGCCTTGGTCGATCACCGGATGGAGGGTCTCCACGCGGCGCTGGCGCGCCTTCGTCGACCACCGGTGCAGTCGTGCTAGCGGTGACCGCAACCGGGCGGGAGACGGAAGATCTGGCCGCGGCGCTGCGGAGCTACCTGCCGGATGATTCCCTCGAGGAATTTCCCAGTTGGGAGACTTTGCCGCACGAGCGGCTGTCGCCGCGATCGGATACCGTAGGGCGCCGGCTTTCAGTTCTGCGCCGCTTGAAGCACGACGACGGCGCTGCGCCGCTGCGCGTGGTCGTCGCGCCGGTGCGGGCGGTACTTCAGCCGCTGGTCCAAGGGCTGGGAGAGTTGCAGCCGGTTGCGTTGGCGGTCGGCGACGAGGTGGCCTTCACCGATGTGGTTCGCCGGTTGTCCGAAGCCGCCTACGCCCGGGTGGACATGGTCAGCCGGCGCGGCGAGTTCGCCGTGCGCGGCGGGATTCTGGATATCTTTTCGCCTACCGATGACCATCCGGTGCGCATCGAATTCTTCGGCGACGAGGTCGAATCGATGCGCTGGTTTGCCGTGGCGGACCAGCGGTCCTTGGCCGGCGAGCACGTCAAGCACCCCACCTGCCTGTACGCCCCGCCGTGCCGGGAGCTGCTGATCACCCCGTCGGTGATGAGCCGTGCGGCAAAGCTCAAGGACCAGATGCCCGCCGCGGCGGACATGCTGGAGAAGATCGCCGGAGGCATCGCGGTCGAAGGGATGGAATCGCTGTCGCCGGTGCTGGTGGACGCCATGGTGCCGTTCGTTGGCGAGCTGCCGCCCGGATCTATCGCCGTCGTTATTGAGCCGGAAAAGGTGCGCACCCGCGCCCACGACCTGGAGACCACGAACGACGAGTTCCTGGCCGCCGCTTGGGCCACGGCGTCCGAGGGCGGGGACGCACCGCTGGACCTGGCGCTGCAGGGGGATCTGGAGCAAGCCGGCTTCCGCTCCCTGGCAGACACGCGCGCGGCGGCCGGAGAGCATCAGGTGTCCTGGTGGTCCATCACCTCATTCAATCCGGACGATGAAACCGTGCTGGACATCGACACCTTAACCATCGCGGCCCGGGAACCAAGGGGCTACCAGGGCGACGTGGCCGAGATGATGGAGTTCATTGGTTCCCGCGTGCGCGACCAATGGCGCGTGGTGGTGGCCACCGAAGGTCCCGGCCCCGCCTCGCGCATGGCCGAACTCTTCCACGACGCACAGATCCCGGCCACGCGGGTGGAATCGCTGGAGAACGAGCCGCAGCCCGGGATCATCGAAATCACCACGGCCAGCACCGGCAAGGGGTTCGTCTTCGACGGGCTGAAGCTCGGCTTGCTGACCGAAGCCGACCTGCTGGGCCGGGTCTCCGCCCGCTCCACCCGGGACATGCGGAAGATGCCGTCTCGCCGGCGCAACACCGTGGATCCGCTGCAACTGACCGAGGGCGACTACGTGGTGCACGAGCAGCACGGCGTGGGCAGGTTCATTGAACTGGTGCAGCGCTCCACCGGCACCGGACCCACCAAGGCCATGCGTGAGTACCTGGTGCTGGAATACGCAGCCTCCAAGCGCGGCGCACCCGGGGACCGGCTGTTCGTGCCCACGGACCAGCTGGACCAGGTCACCCGGTACGTGGGTGGCGAAACCCCGGTCCTATCCAAGATGGGCGGCTCCGATTGGGCGAAGACCAAGAGCCAGGCCCGCAAGGCGGTCAAGGAGATTGCCGGCGAGCTGATCCGGCTGTATTCGGCCCGTATGGCGTCCCGCGGGCACGCCTTCGGACCGGACACCCCATGGCAGCGCGAGCTGGAAGAAGCCTTCCCCTACATCGAAACGCCGGACCAGCTGACCACCATCAACGAGGTCAAGGCGGACATGGAGCGTGAAGTGCCGATGGACCGCCTGGTCTCCGGCGACGTCGGCTACGGCAAGACCGAGATTGCGGTGCGCGCCGCCTTCAAGGCGGTCCAGGACGGCAAGCAGGCGGCGGTCCTGGTGCCGACCACGCTGTTGTCCCAGCAGCACTTCGAGACCTTCAGCGAACGCTTCTCCGGGTTCCCGGTCAGGGTGAAGGCGTTGTCCCGCTTCCAAACGTCCAAGGAAGCCAAGGACACCATGGAAGGCATCAAGAACGGCAGCATCGACGTGGTCATAGGGACGCACCGGCTGCTCTCCAAAGAGGTCCAGTTCAAGGACCTGGGCCTGGTCATTGTGGACGAGGAACAGCGGTTCGGCGTCGAACACAAAGAGTCGCTGAAGAAGATGCGTACCAACGTGGACGTGCTGGCCATGTCTGCGACGCCGATCCCGCGGACCCTGGAGATGTCGCTGACCGGCATCCGCGAGACGTCCACACTGGCGACGCCGCCGGAGGAGCGGCACCCGGTGCTGACGTACGTTGGCCCGTACACGGACCAGCAGACGACGGCGGCGATCCGGCGCGAGCTGATGCGCGAGGGACAGGTCTTCTTCGTGCACAACCGCGTCTCGTCCATCGAGCGGCAGGCTGCGCGGATACGGGAACTGGTTCCCGAGGCGCGGGTGGAGGTGGCACACGGGCAGATGAGCGAGTCGCGGCTAGAACAGATCATCGTCGATTTTTGGGAGAAGCGGTTCGACGTCCTGGTCTGCACCACCATCATCGAAACCGGACTGGACATTTCCAACGCCAACACGCTGATTGTTGACCGCGCGGACCGGTACGGGCTATCCCAGCTGCACCAGCTGCGCGGCCGGGTGGGCCGCGGCCGGGAGCGGGCGTACGCCTACTTCTTGTTCGACGCCGAGAAACCCCTGGGCGAAGTGGCGCTGGAGCGGCTTAAGGCGGTGGCGGCGCACAACGAACTGGGCGCCGGCATGCAGCTGGCGCTGAAGGACCTGGAAATTCGCGGCGCAGGCAATCTGCTCGGCGGGGAACAGTCCGGGCACATTGCCGGCGTGGGTTTTGATTTGTACATCCGGCTGGTCGGCGAGGCCGTGGCGGACTTCCGCGGCGAAACCGAGCAGAAGGTCGCCGAGATGAAGATCGAACTGCCCGTCAACGCGCACCTGCCGCACGACTATGTTCCGGGGGAACGCCTGCGCCTGGAGGCCTACCGGAAGCTCGCCCAGGCAACCACAATCGAAGCCATCGACGAAGTAGTGGCCGAGCTCACCGACCGCTACGGCGAGCTGCCTGAGCCCGTCCGGAATCTCGTGGCGGTGGCGCGCTTCCGGGTCGAGGCCCGCGCCGCCGGGCTGACCGATGTGGCGGTGCAAGGCAACTTCATCAAGTTCGCGCCCGCGGCGCTGCCGGAGTCCAAGGTGATGCGGCTGAACCGGATGTACCCCGGATCTCAGGTGAAACCGGCGCTGGACTTCATCCTCGTCCCCAAGCCCAAGACCGCCCGCATCGGTGGCAAGGACCTGGCCGACCTGGCCATCCTTGAATGGGCTCAGGGCGTCATCGACGCGGTGTTTAGGGACTAAACGATTTGAGGTAGCCAGGTTTGGGCTGGTAACTCCTTTTTGTGGTCCGGGACCGGTTGGCAGGATGGTTACAGGCTGCCCGGCTCCGAAGATGTGACTCATACAATCATTGACATTGATTGTCTTGCTGCGTCACACGGCCGGGTTGGTAACGAGGCGGCTTTCGCTTCTCTGGCAGGCGTAAACGCTTCCCAGCCTCTTCTGGGAACACCGTCAGGCATCGGCTGAACCGGGTGGCGACAGGGCGCTGAACAGCGCACTGCACATGGTGGCGGTGAGGCGGATGATTCGCGATGCAAAAACCCATTAGAACGTGGAAAAACGACGCGCCGAAGGCCGTCCCGACAAAGAAATCCGCCGCTACATCAAACGCCACGTGGCCCGCCGCATCTACCGAACGCTTACCTCGTCCGACGGGATGAATGCGGCTTGACAGACATAGAAAAGTCCACCGCGGACACACCTCGCTCAAAGGTCAGCCACCGGCCAGCCGCGTACCTAACCTCTCAGGACAGTACAACGAGGCAGGCACTCGCTCCTGTCCTCTGCCGACCGTGAACTCAGTTGTCTACAGGCAGTGTTTGCCAGTATTCTCGATAGCGCGGCTGCCCATATCCGCTGTAATCTTCTTACTGGCTGCTCGTGATTGTTTTTCTTGCCCATATGGAAGGGCGGACTAGACAATCCTATGATTCCGCACTGGTGTCAAAGAGTTCTCGACCGTCTGTTTCACTCTTGAGTTTCTGTGGCTCGTAGCGGCGCCCCGGTCGTAGAGCACGGTCGCGATACATTTTTAGATACAGTCAGCAACGTAGTAGTCTTCAAACTCTGCTGAGCACCATGGTCGCACTCTCCGGTCGGCAATAACCCTGCGGCATTGGATGCACATGTTTTTGAACTTGCGCCAACTCAATTTGAGTCCTCCTCCGCGACAGACTTGAGACCGCTACTGCTCCTACCCTTGCGCTTTCGCGGTAGCGAAGAGATAAGTCGCGGCCACCTGCCAGCCCAAGAGTTTTTGAGAATGTCCAGTAGGACAATTCACAAGTCGAGTAACCGGCACCGGAGGGCGGACGACGCGACCGGCCCTGAAGGACCTGGAACTCCGCGGCGCGGGCGATCTGCTGGGTGGTGAACAGTCCGGGCACCCTGCCAGCGTCGGCTTAGATCTGTACATGCGGCTGGTCGGCGAGGCGGTGGCGGATTTCCGCGGCGAACGAGCAGAAGGTCGCAGAGATGACAATCGAACTGCCCGTCAACGCCCACCCGCCGCACGTCGGATGAAACCGGCGCTGAACTTTACCCTCATCCACAAACCCAAAACAGCCCGGGTTCGTGGTAAGGACCTTGCCATCCTTGAAATGGGCGCACAACGTTATTTACGCGTTCTTCGGGAGTAGCGGCGCCTCCACCGTAATCATGCCGGGATTTGATCCTTTCTTAAGGGTGAGGGGGAGCTTTTGCCGTGATGAAAGGATAAACTTCGGAATATGGTTCAGATTCTCGCTGTGTGTACCGGAAACGTGTGCCGGTCGCCGATGGCGGAACGACTGCTCCAAACCGGGTTGGATGCCGTCCGGCCCGGCGTGTTTTACGTTCATAGCGCGGGCATCCAGGCCATGGCCGGCCGGCCGATGGATGCCAGGGCGGCCGGTTTGCTGCATGTCTTCGGCGGAAATTCAGTCGGGTTCGTGGCCAGCCAGCTAACAGATGCGCACCTTCGTGCTCCATCCCTCGTATTGGCGATGTCCATCGAGCACCGAGACCGCATCCTGAACCTCGCGCCCAGGTTGCTGAAGCGGACCTTCACGGTCCGTGAAATGGAACGCATGCTGCGGGCAGTCCGCGAAGATCCTGCGCTAGAAATTCCGGGCGGAACCAGCCCGGAAGACGTCGAGCTTCGATGGAAACGTTTGCCGCACCTTCTCGCTTTAAAGCGATACGAAACCCGGGCGGATCATCCCCTCGATGACGATGTCGTTGACCCTTACCGGCGTGACGATGCGGTATACCAGCAGATGGGTCGGGAGCTGCTGCCGGCCATCAACGCGATCGTGGAGTTCGAAGAGACGTTTAGTCCATAAGGTGTGGTAACGGCGAAAGTCTATGCGGGTTTCCGCTGAGCAGCGGAAATGGGAATGGAGGAAACCGGGGGATGACAGTAAAGGAGGATCTGCTTTGGGGCAACGCTCGTATGCCATCGCAGGGCGGCGTGCAGGAGACGTTGACTGTCCCAGCAGCCGAAACCGCTGACGCACAGCCGCAAGCCCGCCGACGGTCCTGGGGTAAGCGACTTCGCTTGTACCTGGTCGCGACGGATTTCGTGGTTGTGGTGGTGTCTCTCCTGATCGCGCAGACGCTTCGGTTTGGCGTGAGCGAAGAGAGTCTCCTCCTTCTCGGAATCCCCGGCGCGTACTGGGTTGTCTCGTCGGTATTGGCTGTCCTCTGGCTGACCGCTCTCGCCATGACGCGGAGCCGCGCTCTCCCGGCCCTCGGGACCGGAACGGACGAATACCGTCGGGTGATTAACGCGACCATTGGAACCTTCGGTGTATTCGCCATCGGAATGGTGTTGGCGAACGTCCCTGTCGCCCGCGGCTATCTTGCTCTCGCTCTGCCGGTTGGCTTGATTTTTCTGCTCCTGACACGTCACCTGTGGCGATTGTGGCTACTGCGCAAGCGGAGGCAAGGGCAGTTCATGGACCGTGCGCTCATAGTCGGGGATATTTCCGCCGTCACATATGTGGCACGAAAAGTGGCCAGTTCCCCGCACCCCGGATACCTATTGACCGGGGCTGGCGTACGATCGGCTGTCGATCGGGAAATTGCCGTAGCAGAGGGTGTTACTGTTCCAATCGTAGGTTCCTATGAGGACGTACCGCGACTGGTTGCCGAACACGATTTCGACGTGGTGATCGTCGCCGGTTCTCCGGCTGGTGCGCACCTGTATGTGAAGGAACTTGGCTGGCAGTTGGAGGGCACAGAGACGGCTTTGGTAGTGGCGAGCAAGCTCGTGGACGTGGCCGGACCGCGCATCCACTGGCGGCCGGTAGAAGGGCTGCCCCTCATGAGCGTGGAGTTGCCCCAGTACTCGGGTTCCAAGTTTGCGTGGAAGCGGCTAATGGACGTCATCACGGCGGTGCTGGCCCTCCTGATACTGTCGCCTTTTTTCGCTCTTATTGCATTGGCGGTGAAACTGGACAGCCCTGGACCGGTCCTCTTCCGGCAGGAGCGCGTAGGCACCCAAGGCAAGCGGTTCCGCATGATCAAGTTCCGGTCGATGATTCCTGATGCCGAGCAGAGGCTGGCCGAACTCGCTGCCCGCAACGAGGGCAACGGCACCTTGTTCAAATTAAGGAACGATCCTCGAGTCACACGAATCGGGGCGTTCCTACGCCGGTATTCGCTGGATGAGCTGCCGCAATTGTGGAACGTTCTCGTGGGGGACATGTCTCTTGTTGGACCCCGCCCACCGTTGCCCAGCGAAGTGGATGGTTATGAAGAGCACACGCATCGAAGGCTGTTGGTACGGCCCGGCTTGACCGGCTTATGGCAGGTCAGCGGGCGTTCCGACCTGTCCTGGGAAGAGAGTGTCCGCCTAGACCTGTACTACGTGGAAAACTGGTCAATAGCCGGTGACCTGGCGATCCTTCTGAAGACGGCCAAAGCAGTCGTCGGCAAAGACGGAGCTTACTAACCGCCCTGAACTGACTTGGGCCCGTATAGAGCGCTCGGGCCGAGGTAGCGTTTTGGGCAGCCGAATTGAGGGGACCATGCGCACTTAGTGCCAGGGGAATTCAATGGTGGGCTGCACTGGTGCCGACCTAGTGACGGAAAAAATATCGGCCTTGCTGCCCACGGGATTGCGGGCAGCAAGGCCGGAAAAGGTCGCTGAGCGAACCTTACGCTCGTCGCCTTGGCTGAACGTCTCCGGCAAGCACGGATGCAAACTCGTCCTCGGCGGGCGACATGCGGACCCGCCGTGCTGGCACCGCTCTAGATTTTCCTGGGCGCTTCCACCGGGGGCCGCTCGGGAGGGCCTCATCCTCTTGGTAGTACTGGCCGTAATAACCGTACTGCGCGGCATCCGCACCTTCTGTTGGAACACGGTTCAGGATGACTCCCAAGATATGGGCGTTCACTCGTCGAAGGTTGCCCAGCGCCTTCCCCAGCTCATCATCGGTAGTCTTGCCGGCCCTAACCACTACCAAGGTACCGTCCGCAATCTTGGACAAGACGGCCGCGTCGGTAACCGGGAGGAGCGGCGGCGCATCGATGAGGACAACTGCATGGTCAGCCAGCGCTTGGAGCATGTCAATCATGGCTTGAGAGCCCAGCAGCTCTGTGGGGTTGGGCGGAACCCGCCCGGCGCCCAGGACGGCAAGATTCGGTGCCGGACCCCACAATTGAAGGACGTCCTCAAGGGCGGCGCTGCCGTTCAAAACGTCTGTGACGCCCGCACCTGGAACCAAACCATACATGCCCGTGACGACGGGACGACGTAAATCGCCATCTACCACCACAACACGCTGG
The DNA here is from genome assembly GCF_059092625.1 of Arthrobacter sp. Y3221114. Lineage (NCBI taxonomy): Bacteria > Bacillati > Actinomycetota > Actinomycetes > Micrococcales > Micrococcaceae > Arthrobacter > Arthrobacter sp. Y3221114. The sequence continues at coordinate 36,656 of NZ_JBNHHW010000006.1, read as the reverse complement.
CCATTGGCAGCGATCGTGACGGCGAGATTCGCGGTCACGCTCGACTTTCCTTCAGCCGGTACCGAACTCGTTACGACCATGACCCGGGGCGGATTGTCTACATCAACAAAGGTGAGGTTCGTCCGTAATTCCCGAAGGGCCTCAGACAGCCCGTGCGCTGCCCGGTCGGCAGCGATGGAGCCAGTTTCCACTACCATCCTGCTGTCTGCCAACCTTTTGTCTTCGGGCAGGGTGCCGATGACCGCCACACCGAAGTCGCGCTCCAGCCTCTCGGCGGAGCGGATGCGGCGGTCTAAATGGTTACGTATGAGGGCGTACGCAATGCCTGCCATCAGTCCCATCACCAGGCCTATAGCCAGAATCAGCTTCACGTTGGGAGAAGCGGGAGCGTCCGGCAAACCAGCCTCGGCAAGCGGCACAATGCGCAATCCGGTGCCGGCTTCCCTGCCTTCAGCCCCGCCTTCAAGTTTGTCTACTTGCTGGGCGATGGCTCCCACCCAGGCGTCGGCGAGAGCGCGTGCTTCCACGGGGGTGCCTGCAGAAGCAGTAATTCTCAGTTCTGCTGTATCCAGCGGTGTTTCCACATCGACGCTGTCCATGAGGGTTTCCGGGTCCGAGGCCAAGCCCAGTTGGTCAATAACCTTTTCTGCGACGGGCCTGGAGACGGCCACGCTGGCGTAGCTTGTCGCTTTGGATTTGGCCAGATTGTCGGCGCTCAGGGCATTGATGTTCTCGTCGGCCGGCACCACCACCATTCCCGTTGACTGGGCTTCATACACAGGCACCTGGACCATGGCCCAGCCGAACGACAGGAGAGTGACCGCCAGCGTAATTGCAGTAATGCCCCGCCAATAGGTGTGCAAGACGCGGAGATAGTCGCGGAGTTCCAGCCCCTGCGGTTGTTCTTCGATGTGATTGCTATCCACGAGACTGGTGCAGTCCTTCCCCTGACGAAACGTGCCTCAAAACCCTGCAAGTCTAGCCGAGATTCAATGTATTTCTGCTCCGCCCTGAGCCGCGACGAAGCATGACTGTTTGCTCTTACATAAATGTGTTGGGCCGGAACCAATTGGTTCCGGCCCAACACATTTATGTCTTCAGGCTATTTTAGGCATTCTGCTTGCGGCGGGAAACGACCAGCGCCGTGGCGCCTGCTCCCAACGCGAGTACGCCTGCACCGCCGACCAGCAACAACGCATTGTTGTCCAGTCCGGTGTCAGCCAGACCGCCATCGGCGGCTGCGTCTTCGCCCACCGCACCGGCACCCGCACCCGCATCGGCCGGAGCCGCGGCGACGGTTACCGTGCTTACAAGCTGGTGACCGGACTCCAGTCCGGTGGCAGTGATGGTGTAAGTGCCGGTTTCGTTGAGCGTGACGTCGTAGGAGAACTCGCCGTTGTCATTTGCCCGAATCGTCTGAGCGATGGTCTCGGCAGGAATCATCACGATGCCCGTCGAAACGCCGCCCGGGCCTGCGCCACCGCCCAGCAGCGCCTGCGGCTCATCGTTGGTGATCTCAAGCTGGATTTCTTCGCCCGGAGTGAAGCCGCTTCCGGCAATAGTGATTGTATCTCCGGGCTGTACTGCCCCGTCCGTGGCTATTTGCAGCTGAACTTCTTCGGCCGGGTAGTCCATGGTGTTTGCTTGTGCCGCGCTGGCGCCAAAGAAGGCCAGCGATCCGGCTAGAGTCAAAGCGGCGAGCGGTTTTTTCACGTGATGTCTCCCTGATCGTGGTGCGAGTTCTTCTTGCCCGTTGGCCAGGCTTCTGATCGAACGTTTTATCTTATTCAAACATAACAGCAGTGTCTGGTATCCCACAATCCGCCGGGCACTCTGCGTGCCATAGTTAACCGGATGTTGCACAACTGTTGTCAATCGTCGTCGGCTTTAATACTTCGTCAAGGGGCTGGACCGTCGGAGTGATAGTCAGATTGAACTTATCTCGCGGTCCTACGTTGAGGAATTCAATGGCAACAGTGGTGGATTCCCCCGGGGCCAGTTCGACGGTGACGGTACCGACCGGGCGCTTGGAATGTAAATGGGATCCAACTGGAGCGCTGGCGCCGTCAATTGTTGCCGTGCCGAGCACCGCACCGCTGGGACCGTATGCCAAGACGTTGGTTTTTACGTTTCCTGCCGTAACACCGAAAGCTTCGCTACCGGTTACATAGGCCGGGAGGGCTTCAGCGGCGTTCTCAGGAGCGGCGTTCGTTAGCGTTACTTCCACCGCATCGCTCGTGCCCCCGCCGGCATCGCAGTGTTGCACAAGACGTGCTGTACGCCGGACGTGATAGTCCATCTTGGCGCCCGTTCCGTCATTGAAATAGAGCCCGAAACCAGCAGCTGCGCCCGCAGGCCCTTCCACCGCACCGGCCAAGGTCGTCTGCTCGAGGGTGCTTTGTTCCTGTTCATGGCCCGACCAAATACGCAAGCGGTTTTCGTCGACGCTCTCCTTCAGCGCCTGAATCAGCGGTTCGGTATCGGCGCCGCCCTCTGTCAAGGCCGCAAACACCTGACCGGCAACTGCAGCGAAATACTCGTCTTGCAGGTCCGGTTCTTCGATTGCCGCATAGACGTCTGAGAGGAGAGTCTTCACCACATTGTCGCTAGTCAAAGTCACCGGAAGCGATACATCGCCGGTAACCGCTGAACCGGCATGGGGGAGATCCACCGGACCGGTTGCTTTCAGGAGGTTAGCTAGTACGACCGGATCCAAGGCAATCACACCGTCGATGCCGGCTTTGTCATTGCGTTTTTCCCACATACTTTTGGCGGTGGTTGCAGCAGTGGGGAAGTCGGGAGTGAGATTGACGCTCTGCATAAAGGTGCCCATCCGCGCCGTGTATATTCGCTCCTGCTCCGGGTCCACATCGATGGCAGGAGAGAAACGGCCCAACTCTGATGCGCTTGCCTGTTCTTCCATTTTCAGTTTGCCGTCGGTTGCTGTGATGACAGCCAAAGCCCCGGGAATTCCGCCAGTGGCGCGCACCTCGGCATTATTTTGGACCAGCAGCAGGTAGCTGCGGTCTCCTTCCGCACCCAGCATGGGGGGAAGGATGGCTGTGGCTTTTGCGGCAGCGTCTAATACGTCTTGTAGTTGTTTGAACTGATCGGTGGCCGCTGCCACCGGACCGGACACTTGCGGTAGCAGGTGAGACCGGTCGATTTGCGCCACTTGCTCGTGGGAGAGCCGGGCAGTGGTTGCAGCTCGTTCCAAGCTTGGGGAGATGTTCTTGAGCGCATCGATGTCGACGCGGCCGTCCTTGGGTGCAAGCATCTCCGGATCAAAGTTCCCAAGTAAAGGCGCCGCGCTCTGAACAATGCTGTCCACCGCGACGGCTATCCCAGATACAGCAGAAAAGTTCGTGCCGACGAACGGAATTACTTCCCCTGCCCGCCACAAAGGAGTCGTGCTTTCTGCGCGGGCTGCACCGCTATGCTGCTTCAACTCCTCCAGCGTGTTGCTTGCCGCTTCTGTCTCACCCTCTGTAAGTTGCCCCTTCAACTTCGTAACCGCCTCGAGGCTGGCTTCCAAATGGCCTTTGACCTGGAGTGCCGAGTAAGTGAGCCAACCTGCTCCGGCCGCGAGCAAACCTAGCATTCCGAGGGTCAGTCCAGCCCCGATAAGAATTCGGCGGCGATTTCGCCGGGAGCCGCGCCGGCGTCGCTTTTTGGGCATGCTGCGTTCATGTAAAGCTGATGAGTGGCTGTGCAACAGATAGTCCTCGGGGTCTAAGATCAACAGCGGGCAGACCTGCTAATGCTACCGAAGTTGTGTTGGGCGTCCGCCCGGGGGTCTAGGCCTTGCTTTTGTTGTTACTTAGGCAGCCAAGGCTGCGTAGCGTCCGTCAGCGTCGAGCAGCGTTTCGTGGGTGCCGAGCTCCACGATGCGCCCGGCCTCGAGGACGGCGATCTGGTCCGCGTTGCGGACGGTAGAAAGCCGGTGCGCGATGGTGATGGTGGTGCGTCCGGCGGCCAGCCGGTCGAACGCCTGCTGCACCGCGTGCTCGGTCTGGGTGTCCAAGGCGCTCGTGGCCTCGTCTAGAACCAAAACCGGGGGGTTGCGCAGCAGGGTGCGGGCAATGGCAATGCGTTGCTTCTCGCCGCCGGAGAACCGGTGTCCGCGGGAGCCGACGACGGTGTCGTAACCGTCGGGCAGTGCCGCGATATGGTCGTGGATCTGGGCATCCCGGGCGGCCTGCTCGATCTCGGCATCGCTGGCCTCCGGCTTGGCGTAGCGCAGGTTTTCTCGCACGGTAGTGTGCAGCAGGTAGGTGTCCTGGCTGACGACTCCCACGATGGCGGCCAGATCGGCCAGCCGCAGGGAGCGGATGTCCACGCCGTCGATCGTGACGCGCCCCGCCGTGGGATCCTGCAAGCGGGCCACCAAAGACGCCAGCGTGCTTTTTCCGGATCCGGTGGGCCCTATCAAGGCCAGGGTAGAGCCGGCAGGGACCGACAGGTCCACGCGCTCCACGGCCGGCTTTTGGCCGTCCGGATACCGGAAGGAAACGTCCTCGAAGCGCACATGCCCCGCGATCCTGGCAGGATCCACCTCGACGGGTGAGGCGGGTTCGGCGATTTCCACCGGCAGGTCCAGGTACTCGAAAATCCGGCCGAAGAGCGCCAGCGAACTGGTCACGGTAATGGTTACGTTCATCAGTCCGAGCAGCGGGCGGAAGAGCCCGCCCTGCAGGGCGGTGAAGGCGACCACCGTGCCGATGCTGATGTTTCCCGCGGCACCGGGCAGGCCGGCGGCGAAGTAGATGACGGCAGGCACGGCGGCGAAGATGATGCTCATGGTGGCCATCCGCCAGCGGCCGGCCAGTTCCGAACGCAGTTCGAGGTCGGTCAGCCGCTCGGAAGAGGCCGAGAACCGGCCGGCAAGGTCGTCTCCGGTTCCCAGGGTTTTGCTCAGCTGGATGCCGCTGACCGAGAGCGACTCCTCAACGGTGACGTTCATGTCGGCCAGCTCCCGCTGGCGGCGGGCGGTCAGCTCCCGCCGCACCTTGGCCACCTTGCGGGTCAGCACAACTGCCGGCGGCATCACCAGCAGCGAGATCAGCGATAGCTGCCAGGACAACGCCGCCATGGCTGCCGCGGTAGCCACCACGGTGGTCAGGTTGGTGGCAATGCCGGTGGCGGTGGACGTGACGACCGACTGCATGCCGCCGATGTCGTTCGTGATGCGGGATTGGATTTCACCACTTCGGGTGCGGGTGAAAAAGCCAACGGACTGCCGCTGCAAATGGGCGAAGACTTCGGTGCGCAGTCTGTGCATCACTTGCTGGCCCACCCGGGTGGCAATCCACGTCTGCAGGACGCCGAAGAGCGCCGTGACGGCGGCCACTGCCAGCATGCCAGCCGTCAGCCACGCCAGCAGCGGCAGCTGTTGCCGGGGCAGGGCCGTGTCGATGACGGCCCGCAGCAGGAACGGCGAGGCCATGGCTGCGGCGGAGGACGCGATGATAATGCCGGTAACGAGGGCCAGCTGCCGCCGATACGGACGGAACAAGGCGGCGATCCGCTTGAGCGGCACCTGCCTGGCTTGTTCTTTTTCCGCTGCCGTCGGTTCCTTGACGGGACCGCGGCCTGGGTTTAGTCCGAATGTTTCCGTCGGAACCACCTCGATTCATGATGGTGGAAGCAGCCTACACCGCGCCGCACGTATTACTGAGGTAACCTCACTATGAGGCTACAGCAGGAAAACTTGATAGCCTATTCGGGTGGCCGATGAAAACCTGCTGGATGCATTCTGGGCCGTGTCGCGCCAAATGCGGCACGCCACGCGGGAGGGGATGGCCCCGTTGGGCGTGGCGCCGTCGCAGGCCCGGGCGCTGCGCATGCTGAGCCACCATGGGCAACTGCGCCTGGGTGAACTCTCCGAGCGGCTACGCATAGCGCCACGGTCGGCCACGGACATTGTGGATGGGCTTCAAGAGCGCGGCTGGTGCCGGCGCGAGCCTGATCCGGTGGACCGCAGGGCCACGGTGGTGGTGCTGACCGATGGAGGGCGGGACATCGGCCGCTCCATCCGGAAAATCCAAGTGCAGCATGCGGAAAAGTACTTCGCCGTACTGTCAGCGGCGGAACGCTCCCAGCTCGCCGCGCTCCTGGCCAAGCTCACCTCGGCCGGAGAATGAATGGCGGTTAGCGGACGACCAGAAACCAAAACGCCGAGGCGGCCGCGGCCAGTACCACGATGGTGCTCACAGCCCAGGCGGTTCCGCGGCCCTTGCGCGGTGTGGCCTGCGGGCCGGTCCTGTCTTCCGTGCGCACATACATTGAGCCGCCCGGCTGGCCCGCGGCCGGCGGAACCACCTGGATAAGACCGGTTCGGAGTTCACGCCGGGCCGGCAAAGGCGTTCCGGACGGGGCGGAGACCAGCGGGACCACCGGGATCATTCCGGTGGCAGGTGCGGGGTCTGCGGCGCCGGTTCGGACGTCGCGGCGGCGCGGGAAGGGCGTGCCGTCGGGGGTGGGGCTCATTAACTCGACTTTCAACCGGTATCCGTCAGTGGATGGACATTTCTGGCACGGGAACACAGGGGTGCCGTCAACTCATCCTATGTCCACTCGGCCGCGGACCCGGGGGCGCGGCACGCAGGGGGAACATCTCAATGCCGCATCATTTGCGGCTGCTGATGCGGTTTTGCCAGAGGGGAGTGATCGTGATGCTTCCGCCCTGTATGTTGCCCGGGGGCACGCGTATCCTGACCCTAAGGAACGAAATCGAGGAAAAAGCCATCGTTCCGTCGTGATCGAAGGGGTGCTTTCATCATGGTAGATATGGGCTTGGCATGGCTGTTCGGGCTGCTGTTGTTGGCGATTGTGGCGTTGCTGGCGGTCCTGGTGATACGTGCGTTCATGGGGTTAAGACCGCGCGAAGTCGAAGATGCTTTGGCAGCAGCAGCCGGACAAATACAGCAGTCGCACCGGCGGAGCACGGCCAGACAGATCCTTGACCAGAGGTTCGCGCGCGGCGAGCTGACGGCAGATGCCTACCGCGAAGGCCTGCGGGTCCTCGGCGAAGACCGCTAACCGCCCGCCCGCAGAGTCCGGACGTATTGCTCCAGGGAATCTGTCTGCAGGGCCGCGGCGATGGCGGAGATTGCCGTGTCGTCGCGCAGCACAATCGACTGCCCGTCGTCGGTCGTGCCGATCCCAGCGGTGGGCAGGGTGAACGTGCTGATGCCACCGGGCCGAAGGTTGCGCAGTTCCAGTGCGAGCCCGGCGATGCCCGCTGCATTCAGTCCCTCGTCGACGGCTACATAGGGCGCGGTCCGGGACACAACGTCGCTGATCCGTGCCGGGTTGGCCAGTGTTCCCACCGTCATGAACTTGGCCAGCACAGAGTGGATGAATTCCTGCTGGTTGCGCACCCGCTGGTAGTCGCCGTCCGCAAAGGCGTAGCGTTCGCGCACGAAAGCCAGCGCCTCTTTACCGTTCATCAGCTGCCGGCCCGCGTCGAAATGCCGGCCCGGCAGATGGCGGGGGTTGAAGGGCTGCGCCACGGTGATTTCGACGCCGCCGAGGGCCTCGGTCAGCGAGCCGAACCCCTCAAAATCCACGATTGCAACATGGTCGATCCGCACGCCGAACATGTCTTCGAACACGCGGACGGTCAACGGCGTCCCGCCGCTGGCGTAGGCCGCACTGATTTTCGCTTCTCCCAAGCCCGGGATGTCCGTCCACAAATCGCGCATCACGGACATGAGGAACACTCGCTGCCGATCGGCAGGAAGGTGTACCAGCATCAAGGTGTCCGTCCGTCTGCTTTTCGGACCGGCGGCACGTGGAGCGCCGCTGTCTGCGCCCTTGTCGGTTCCCAGCAGCAGGATGTTGACCGGAGCCGGCTGGCCGGGGTCGGCGGGCACAGGTTCGGGGCGCAGCGATGGTTCGGGGAAGGCGTTCGGTATGGTCATCATGCGCGAATCAAGCGTCTGACCAAGGTTGGCAAGATAGGCCACCGATGCCATTCCTCCGGCCGCGACCACCAGCACCGCCGCCAGCAGCAGGGCAGCTGCCCGTCTTCGAAACATGCGTCCCCCTCGCTGTTTCTCAGAGTGTTCCCGGTTTGCCTTTCGTCGCGACGTAGGCCTCGAAGATGCCTGAGATGTCCTTGCCGGATACGTGTTCGGTGAGTTTCCGGAAATCGCCGGGATCGCCTGAGCCGTCGCGGACCCATTGCTTGAGAACTGTGAAGAACGCCTTGTCGCCCACTTCTTGCCGGATGGCATGCAACGCCATCGAACCGCGGATTTGAAGGCTGCTGGAGAACAGATGCTCGGGGCCCGGGTCGGACAGCCGGACCTGCCAAAAATCTTCGTCGGCGTCGATGCCGGCGTAGAACTCGAAGCTGTCCTGCGCGCCGCCGCGGTCCTGGTCTTCGTTCCACAACCATTGGGCGTAGGTCGCCAGGCCCTGGTTGAGCCAGCTGTCCTGCCAGCGCGCCAGTGGCAGCCGGCTGGCGAGCCACTGGTGGGCCATGTTCCGGGCTATCAGCGCTTCACCGCTGGCCTCGTCGTAAAAGTTCTCCGTCGGATAGATCGGGCGGCCCTGGGCCTCGAGGGCGAAACCGATATTCTCCACGTTGTCCACGATGCCGCCGGCGCTCTTGAGCGGGTACTTGCCGAACACGGTGGACAGGAATTTCATGACGTGGGGCTGCTTGTCCAGCGACTGCTGGATCTTGTAGGCCTGCGAAGGAGGAGCGGCGGACCCGGCCGTCCAGCCGTTCGCGTTCTCCGGACTGCCGTCCGGTGCACGCCGCGCTTCCCAGCCGTCCCAGCGGTCGCCGTCGCTGTCAAAGGACGTGGACCCTTCCCCGCCCGGCACCTGGATATCCTCGACGAAGACGCCGTCGTTCTGCCCCGTGATGTCGCTGGCGTAGGTAATGGACAGCTCCACGTCTTCGCCGGCGTAGTCTGCCAGGTCGAACTCCCAGTGCTCCCAGCCGTCACTGGCACCGGTGGCCGCCCACCATTGACCGGTGGTGCCTCCTGCACTGCAGGAACCACCGCCGTCGTCCGTCTGGTAGTGCTTCAGGAAGGGGTGCACGTGATGCCACGCCGGGCAGGAATTGCCCGTTTCGTCGTCCGCGAGTCCGGTGTCGTCCTTCAGCGTGGTCCAATCGTTGCCGCCCGGCGTGCGCGCCTCCACGAAGGCATAGTCCCAACCGGGCTCCGTGTCCCGCAGCATCCAAAACGAGAGCTCACCGCCGGAGGGGGGGACACTGACCGTGCGCGTGAGCCGCTTGTAGCTGGCATTGTCGTTCTGCGACCAGGCAAGCCCGTCACCATTGCGCGGGACCACCGCCTCCTTCAGCGCCGGATCCATCGCGTCCACGTAGCTGATGCCGTCCTCGGTGTGCTCCGCCAGGTCAAAGTGCCCGACGGCGATGGTCGCCAAATGCGGCGACAGCGGCTCGTCGGCCTTCCAGGTGTAGACGGTGCGGCCGGACTCGGCTGCCCTGCCGTCCGGAAAGCCGTTGGCCACCGCCTGCCAGCCGTCGGGCACCGAGATGTTGAAGGTGTAGCCGGCACGGTCGCCGGGATGGTTGTTCACCGGAAACCAGGTTGGCGCACTCTCCGGATGGCCGGTGACCAGAGCGCCGTCGTCGGTATGGATGAACCCGGCGGGGCCGGGCAGGGAGAGGGTTTGGGGGATACCGGAGTACGCCACGACCACGGTGAAGCGGCTGCCGGCCGGTACACCGCGGGTGGGGGTGACGGCTAGCTTGGTTCCGGTCCTGGCAAAGCGGGCGTCCCGCCCGTCGACGCTGACGGAATCGACGTCCAGACCATCCAGGTCCAAGCTGAATTCCGAAAGGTTTTGCTTGGCCTGCGCCGTGATCGTAGCGGTGCCGTCCAGCCGGTCGGTGGGCGGGCCATACAGCAAGTCCAGTCGATAGTGGGCCACCTGGTAGCCGCCGTTGCCGGCGTCAGGGAAATACTCGTCATGCAGGGTGGCGGACCCGGGCTCGAAGACGTGCCGGCCGGGATCGGGGGCTGCGGCCGCCGGAGCGACAGGCAGCGCCAGGCCGGACACGCTCATGAGCGCGGCCGCAGCCAAGGCAAGACCCCTCCGAGCCATCATGCAACGTCCCCCCATCGGCCAACGCTGCACGGACCCGTGGATTAGCGGGATCGGCGGCTTCAAGCGTTGGCCATCTACATAACATGCTCCTGTTTGGGACCACTGTCAACGGATACGACCATGGGCCCGCACAGCTTGGCTGTACGGGCCCATTCTGGAAGGCCAAACTTGGGAAAAGCTAGGGGCGGCCGATGCCCTTGAAGGTCCAGCCCGCCTGGCGCCACGCTGCCGGGTCCAGCACATTGCGTCCGTCCAATATGTTTTTTTCGTCCACCAGGTTTCCGACGACGACCGGATCCAACTCGCGGTATTCATTCCACTCGGTCACCAGCACCAGCGCATGGGCGCGGGCGATAGCCGTCTTGGCATCCGGTTCATAGCTGAGTTCCGGGAAACGCTGCTTGGCGTTGGCCAGGGCCTCCGGATCGGTGACGGTGACCGTGGCACCCTGCAGCTGCAGTTGGGCGGCAACGGACAACGCGGGAGAATCACGGACGTCGTCGGACTGCGGTTTGAACGCGGCACCGAGCACGGTAATGCGCTTACCGATCAGTGACCCGCCGCAGAGCTCTCGGGTCAGTTCCACCACGCGCGTGCGGCGGCGCATGTTGATGGCATCCACCTCACGCAGGAAGGTCAGGGCCTGGTCCGCCCCGAGTTCGCCCGCCCGGGCCATGAAGGCGCGGATGTCCTTTGGCAGGCAGCCGCCGCCGAAGCCGACGCCGGCGTTGAGGAACTTGCGCCCGATCCGTTCGTCCATGCCGATGGCGTCAGCCAGGGCGGTGACATCGGCCCCGGCGGCTTCGCAAACTTCCGCCATGGCGTTGATGAAGGAGATCTTCGTGGCCAGGAACGAGTTCGCCGCGGCTTTGACCAGTTCGGCGGTGGCATAGTCGACCACTAGCCGCGGTGTGCCGGCGGCCAGCGGCGTCGCGTAGGCCTGATCCAGGGCGGCCGTGGCGGCTTCACCGGGAGCACCCGAAGGTACGCCGTAGACAAACCGGTCCGGGGTCAGCGTGTCCTTGACGGCGTGGCCTTCGCGCAGGAATTCCGGGTTCCACGCCAGGATGGCCGCCGGGGCGACATCCCGGATTTCCTCTGCGAGCCGTGACGCCGTTCCCACCGGCACGGTGGACTTGCCGACCACCACGTCACCGGGGCGCAGGTGCACGGCCAGGGACGTGAAGGCAGCATCGACATAGCGCAGGTCGGCGGCGTTCTCGCCCTTGCGCTGCGGGGTACCCACGCACACGAAGTGCACGGCGGCTCCGGCCGCGTCGGCCATCTCGGTGCTGAACGTCAGCCGGCCGGTCTGCTGGACCTCGGCTAGCAGTTCCGGCAGGCCGGGTTCGAAGAACGGGGCACGGCCGGCCTGCAGCTCGGCGACCTTGCGTTCGTCCACGTCGATACCGACCACGTCATGCCCAAGCTTGGCCATGGCCGCTGCATGGACGGCCCCCAAATAGCCGCAGCCGATGACGGAAATTCGCATAGTGGTCCTTTACACGTGCCTTGAGTAGAGACTACTTCGACTTTAGCGCGTTACCGGTGCCGGTTTTGCCGGTTTTCCAGCCACGCATAGGCCAATACCGTGCCGAGGGCCGCGCCCAGGGTGTTTGTCCAGACGTCCTGGAGCGAGGCATAGCGGTCGGGCAGGAACGCCTGCTGCGCCCACTCGATGGCGCCGGAGAGCAAGAGGGCTCCGGCCGGTGTCAACCAGCGCAGACCGGCTGGCATGAGGAGCGCGGCCAGCAGGCCCAGCGGCACGAACATCAAAACGTTGGCCCCGGATTCGACCAGGTTGTAGTCGATCCAGCGTGGCGCGCCGGCTTCATGCAGAGCCGCGAGAACTGCCTGGATGGTGCTGTTCGCGCCGGCATCCACAGGAGTGGGCCACAGCACGGCGACGGCGACCAGGAGGGCGTAGCCGGCCAACAGACAAAAATGCAGCAGGCGGGCCCGCTCCCGGGACGTGCGAAGCGGCATTGATCTTCCTCTCGAGTGTGGCGGCCGCGCGCCGATGCGAAGACGACCGAATGCCATGGTACCGGTGCGCCACCAAGCTCGGGCGCCCAGCGGCGCCAGCCGGGCGGTGTGGGGCTTGCAGCGATCCGGAGACCGGTTTGCAAGGCTGAAATGGTTCTTTCAGGTGTTTGTGAGGGGTATCACGGCCTGGCTATGTCGCTTTCCGGTGCCATGGGGTAGCTTCCGGGCAGGATCCTGCTGCGGGGACAGCGGGATCCTTTCATCCACACCTCATGGAGGAACCAGCATGAAGACCCACAGTTTCAGGCGGGGTGCGGCCATCGCTGCCGCCACCGCATTGGCGTTCGGAACCGGGTTGCCCGCTCAAGCCGCTAAGGGGACAGACACCAGCACCCTGCGGGAAGCGGTCACGGCCGAGAACATCGTTAGCCACTTGCAGGCCCTGCAGGACGCTGCCAATGCCAACGGCGGCAACCGCGCGGCGGGTACGTCCGGCTACGAGGCATCGGCCCAATACATCGAGGCCCAGTTGTCGGCCGCCGGCTACACGCCCGTTCGGCAGGTGTTCTCCTACGAACGGTTCGTGCTCCACGGCCAAGAGTTCGAGCAGGTCGCCCCGAAGCCGACGGTCTACACGGCAGGGGAGGAGTTCCTGGCCATGGATTACTCCGCCTCCGGCGACGTCATGGCACCGGTAACCGCGGTGGATATCAACCTTGCAGGCGACAGGGCATCCACCAGCGGCTGCGAGGCGAGCGACTTCGCAAGCTTCCCCGCCGGAAACATCGCCTTGATTCAGCGCGGTACGTGCGATTTCGCCACGAAGGTTTCGAATGCCGCGGCAGCAGGCGCCGTCGGCGTGGTCATCTTCAATCAGGGCAACGGAGGCACGCCGGACCGGCTTGACCTGTTCGGCGGCACGCTGGGAACGCCGCAGGCCATCCCGGCCGTCAGCACCAGCTTCGACCTGGGGGAGGAGCTGGCCGGGACCACCGGGGTGGAACTGCGGATCGCGGTGGACGCCGAGATCGTCGTGACGGAGACGTTCAACATCCTCGCCGACACGGCCGGGCGCGCGGACCGCACCGTCGTGGTCGGCGCCCACCTGGATTCGGTATCCGAGGGCCCGGGCATCAACGACAATGGGTCCGGCAGCGCGGCGATCCTGGAAACGGCGCTCCAGATGGCCGCATCCGGTGACGCACCGGAAAACCGGGTGCGGTTCGCTTTCTGGGGCGGTGAAGAGGACGGGCTGCTCGGCTCTGACTACTACGTGTCCCAGTTGAGCAAGCGTGAGATCAAGCAGCATGCGCTCAACCTGAATTTCGATATGGTCGGTTCGCCCAATGCCGTGCGCTTCGTGTATGACGGCGACGGCGACGCGTTTGGGCTGACCGGGCCGAAGGGGTCGGATACCATCGAGCGCGTCTTCGAGGACTACTTCGCTTCGCAGGGACTCGCCACGGAACCGACGGCGTTCGACGGGCGCTCGGACTACTTCGGCTTCATCAACAACGGCATTCCCGCCGGCGGCCTGTTCACCGGTGCCGAGGAGATCAAGACCGCAGAGCAGGCAGCAATCTACGGGGGCACCGCGGGCGTGGCCTACGATCCCTGCTACCACGAGGCATGCGACACGCTTGCCAACGTGGACCTAGTGGTACTCGATCAGATGGCTGATGCGATTGCGCATGCCACGCTGACCTTCGCCGAAACGACCTCAGCGGTCAACGGCACGGCCAAGGGCAAGGGAACGGGCAGCACCAAGATGCTGTTCAAGGGGCCGCAGGCCGTTCGCTAACCCCGTCGGTCCGGCGCTGTCCTTAAGGGAGCAGCTGGCCCAGGGAGGCCGTCCCCGGACGGCCTTCCTGTTCGCTGCGCCGCGGAACCGAGACGCTGAATGTCGTGCCCGCTCCCAGGGCGCTCGTGAAGGTCAGTGTGCCGCCGTGCGCTTCCACGATCGACTTGCTGATGGCCAGCCCCAACCCCAGCCCGGGGATGGCCGCCTGCCGGACGGAACTGGTCCGGAAGAACTTGGTGAAGACTTCGGCCTGATCGGCTTCCGACATGCCCATGCCGGTGTCGCTGACCTCCAGTAGGACGGCGCCGTCGGCCGCCAGAGTCCGCACCGTGACCCGGCCGCCGTCGGGCGAATACTTGATGGCATTGGATAGCAAGTTGTCCAGCACCTGGCCCATCCGGTTGGGATCGATCTCCGCTTCCAGCCCGTCGGCGGCGTCGATAACCAGGTCCACGCCCGCGTGTTCTGCCCTCGGCATGGCCGACGCAACGCTGGTGGCGACGACGTCGGCCAACACGGTGCGGCGCGGCTCGACGCTCAGCGTTCCGGAGGCGGTGAAGAGCAGGTCTTCCACCAGTTGCAGGAGGCGTTCTGAATTGCGCATGGCGATGCCGAGGGAAGCGGCGACGTGTTCCGGCAGTTGGTCGGTGTCTTCGAGCGCGAGGTCCAGGTAGCCCATGATGGACGTCAGGGGGGTGCGGAGCTCGTGCGAGACGCTGGCGACGAACTCTTCCTTCACCGTCAGCGCATTGACCAGGTCGGTGACGTCGCTGAAGGCCATCACGGTGCCGTCGAACTGGCCGAGGTCATTCTGCATGGGGCGTGCCGTGCACAACATGGCGCGTTGCCTTTCTCCGTCGCCGATCCACACCAGTCGGTCTGAAAAGGACTCACCCTGGACGGCCCGGCGAATGGGGCGCTCTTCGGGGACTACCGGGGTGACCCGGTCCGCTTCGAAGACCAGCAAATCGGCCTCGTCCGGATTGTCGATGCCTTGGGGCATGGCCACCAAGCGGTCCCGATCCTGTTGCACGTTGCTCAGGATGTCACGGCCCTCGGCGTCGGTGACAAGCACCCCTACCGCGACGGCGTTCAGGACGGTGTCCAGCCGGCGCACATGGACTTTGCTTTCCTCCAGCAAGGTCCGCAGCTCGCGGTCTTTGCGGGTCAGGGCTTGCTGCTGTGCCGTCATGCTCAACGAGAAAACGGATGCGGTGATGGAGACTGCAAGGGTCACGATGGGGACCAGGATCGGGCCAAACAGGGTTTTCGGCGTTACCGGCTCCGGGCCGGTGAACACCGGAATCCAGACGATGAGCAGCGGTGCGGCGAAGCTGACGATGCGCGCGGCGGCGGGGGCAATCTCCGACCAGGCCATCCAGAACACCGGGAAGACCGCCAACAGGCCGACGCCGGAGAGTACTGTCCCGCCGCCGTGGTGAAGGGCCCCGATGGCGACGAAGTCCAGCAGCGGGATAACCCAGTACGACGGATAAGGCAGCCGGTCCCAGGGGATGGCGGCGCCGAGGATCCACAACACGGCAATGCCGATGAGTCCGCCGGTGAATTGCGCGTTGGCCAGCAGTTCCGGGAAGAATACCGCGGCTATCACCGCGGTCAGCGTCACGGAAACGCAGAGCGGCAGATGGCTCAGGAACACGCGTGCGCGCAGGGGCAGCTCATGGAACTGCCGGCGTCCGGTCAGCCACGACAACAGCGGGCTTGGTGCGGCAGACATGATCGAAGGTCCCCCTACTCCGGGCAGCCCTCGTTGTCGGTTGCGTTGCCGGAGCCGGGCTGGCCATGACTGGTTCAGTATGGCACGCGTGTTGCCCAGCACCGTGGAACGATGCGGTCTGTGACGCGAGTCGCAGGAAGGGAGTGTTAGGGTGCTGCGGCCGGTTGGCGGGTCAGTCCGCTGCGTGCCGGTCCTGCTGGTACACGTCGGGAATGCCGTCTTGGTCGGCATCCGCGGTTTCCAGCTCTTCGACTGAGCGGTAATGCCGGTTGCGGGCGCGCAGGATGACGGCCGCCAGCAGCGCCGAGGCCAGTGAACCGGCCAGGACGGCTACTTTCGCATGGTCGTGGTGGTCGGATCCGAGCGGGAAGCTCAGATCGTTGACCAGCAGTGAAACGGTGAAACCCACGCCGGCCAGTACGGCCACGCCAAACACGTCGATCCACTTCAGCGACGGGTCCAGGCTGGCCTTGGTGGACTTGGTCAGCAGCCAGGTGGTGAGCATGATGCCCAGCGGCTTGCCGATCACCAAGGCGGCGACAATGCCAATCGCTACCGTGTCGGTAAAGGTCCGGCTGATGCCCTCCCAGCCCCCGAGGGCGACGCCGGCGGCGAAGAACGCGAAGACCGGGACCGCAAACCCCGTGGAGAGCGGACGGAAACGGTGCTCCAACTGCTCGGCCAGTCCGGGGCCGGCGTCGGGGCCGCCGTCCTTCTTGCTGCGCAGCACGGGGACCAGGAAGCCCAGCAGCACGCCGGCCACAGTTGCGTGTACGCCGGAGGAATGCATCAGCCCCCACGCGATGATGCCCAGCGGGAGCAGAATGACCCAGGCCGCCAGGTGATGCCGGGCGAAGAACCTGGCGAATGTGTGCGTCAGGAATGCGAAAACAGCCAGCGGCAGCAGCATCCACAGAAGGTATGGCACTTGCACGTCGGAGGAGTAGAAGAACGCAATGATGGCGATGGCGATCAAGTCGTCCATCACGGCCAGGGTCAGGATAAAAATGCGCAGTGCGCCAGGCAAGTGCGAACTGATCACGGCCAAGACGGCCACCGCGAAGGCAATGTCCGTGGCCGTCGGGATGGCCCAGCCGCGCAGCGCTTCCGGTCCTGCACCCAGGTTGATGAAAACAAAGATCAGGGCGGGTACCGCGACGCCGCCGAAGGCGGCGGCGATCGGGACGATGGCCCGGGCCGGGGAGCGCAGGTCGCCTGCCACGAACTCGCGCTTGAGCTCCAGACCGGTCAGGAAGAAGAAGATGGCCAGCAGGCCGTCAGATGCCCAGTGGCCGATGCTGAGGTTGAGATTGAGTGACTCGAAGCCGACCGTGAAGTCGCGGATGGCGAAGTAGGTGTCGGCGGCGGGCGAGTTGGCCCAGGCCAGTGCTGCGACGGTGGCGATCAGCAGCAAGATGCCGCCGACGGTCTCTTTGCGCATCAATTCGCTGATGCGGACGAATTCCGGATAGCTGCCCCGGCCGAGGATGGTGTTTTTGTCCCGGGGAGAGGGGGCGGCCATGCAGACTCCTGACGGTTGCTAAGCCCTGTGGGCTCGATGAATCAATCGACGACCAGGCTTCCCGTCACACCGTGTGCCAGTGTACACGCCCGTGCGGTGCCGCCCGGAAAGGGGCCGTCCCGGGGACGAGGGGGCCTAGGGCGGGCCGTCGGCCCTCAAAAACGCCGGGCACCCAGCAAAGGGAAACAGGACCTGCCTGCCCCCTGGCTGAGCGCCCGGGAAAGCCCGCGAAAACGTCAGGCGTTGTGGTGGGTGTCGGAACGGCCCAGGAACTGCTTGGGAATGAAGAACGCCAGCGTGAAGAGGCCGAGCCCGATGGCGAAGGCCGGGATGGCGCCGATGACCGGCTCCAGGCTGAAGGCGTACAGGGAACCGAAGAACATCAGCATGATGACCGCGAAGGTGATCAAATTGCCGACCAGGTGTCCCTCGCCCGAATGGGTGCGCTGCTTGGGGTGGGCCATGGGGTGTTTCTCCTCAATAGTGCGATGCGGCGTCAGTAGCCGCCGGCGGCTTGCTCACCTTTAACAATAGCCACTGATGAGCTGGCGCCAATTCGTGTTGCGCCGGCCCGGAGCATGGCGCGCGCGTCGTCGACGGAGCGCACGCCGCCGGAGGCCTTTACTCCCAGGCGCGTCCCGACGGCCTCCCGCATCAGCGCGATGTCCTCGACGGTGGCTCCGCCCCCGCTGAACCCGGTGGAAGTCTTGACGAAGTCTGCTCCGGCCTCGGCGGCGGCTTCGCAGACCATCCGCTTTTGCTCGTCTGTCAGGAAATGGGTCTCCAGGATGACTTTAAGGATGGCACCGCCGGCGTGGACGGCCTCGGCCACCGCCGCGATGTCCTCGGTGATCGTGGCGCGGTCGTTGGCCCGGGCCGCGGCGATGTTGATCACCATGTCGATCTCGTCGGCGCCGTCCAGCGTGGCGCCGCGGGCCTCGTGCACCTTCACGTCGGTGGGAGTGGCACCGAACGGGAAGCCGACGACCGCGCAGGTCTTGACCCCGGACCCCTTGAGCGTGCTGTGCACCAAGGCCGTCCAGACAGGATTCGCGCAAACGGCGGCAAAGCGGTACTCGACCGCCTCCCGGCAGACCGTGAGGATGTCTTCGCGGGAAGCTTCCGGCTTCAGCAGCGTGTGGTCGATGACCGAAGCGATCGACGTCGGATCGTGATAGGTCGCGCTCGGAGCGGATCCGGATGTGATGTCTTCAGACATGGCCATCCCTTTCATCTGCTGGGTTCAAAGGAACCTCCATCGTCGCATACTGAATGTGCCCGAGGAGTGCCTAATCGCCGGGAGTGGCGTTGCCCAGCGTTGAATCTTCGCCGGGTATGACGGACTCGCTGATCCAAGGGAAGACGACTTCCATCAGGATCATGACAGCCGCCGCAATCAGCAGCACCGCCAGCACAATGCGCATCCACAACGGGCCGGGCAGGCTGCGGAAAATCCAGGCATACATTCGTCAGTTAACCCTTCGATCTCTGTTCGACCAGATCAGCAATTTCGGCCGGGGGCCCGGCGCCGGCCGGTTGCCATGACTCCATCACCGAGTAGACGATAAACCTTTCCTGGTCACCGTACCGCGGATGGCAGGTGGTCATGGTTAACAGTCGTTCGGTCGGCTCTGCCCCGGGCTCTTTGGGAACGGGCAGCAGGACATCGCTCCGGTCAGGGGTGAGGATTTCGAAGTCGCGGAAGACATAGGTGTAGTAGCCCTCCGCGGTCCGGATGTAGATTTTGTCCCCGCGTTTCAAGGTGTGGACCAGGTCCAGGACCTTGCCGTGGGTCTGGCGGTGTCCCGCGACAGAGAAGTTTCCGACCTCTCCCGGCATGGCACTGTCTGGATACATGCCCAGACCCAGGGAGTCCAGAACGAGGTCGCTGATGCCCGCAGACAACGGCACGGAGTAGTCTTCACCGAAGCGGGGGATGTAAACAATCCCGAAGGATTCTCCGTCGGCTGGGCGGTCGCCAACAGGTGGTTCGTCATTGTCCGAGCTCGGTACCGGCCTTTCCGCCGGCTTGCCGAAATCCTGCGACAGGCTCTCCACGACAGCAGTCTGGGCTCCGCGGGCCTCCAGGTTCGTCCACCACAGCTGCCACACGACGAACAGCAGCAAGATCACCGCTGCCGTCATCAGGAGTTCGCCGGCCACCTGGAGAACTGTCCGAAAGGAGACGCTGCGGCGCCGGCGGAACCGCCTGCCGCCGGAGGCGCTCTTCTCCGCGGTCACGGTCAAATCTTGGGCCATATGAGTAGACAGTATCAGTGCTCAAAGCCCCTTCACGTCACCGGGTGCCGCCGGTCGCGTGGCCTTCTTCCTCGGCCGCACGGCGGTGCTCCTCGAGCTTCTCCTCGGCTTCCTGCCGGCGGCGCGCGATGGCCCGGGCGTCGTCGGCGGGAATGTGCTCTTCCGAGGCCTTGTGCGCCGGTTCCTCCTCAGGGCTTTGATGCCTCGTCCCTGCGGATCGGGGCAGCTGTTCTTCGATGCCCATGGCTGCATCGTCCCACATGGTGCCCGTGCCGAAAAGGCGCCCTATCCGGTCATCCCGAGTGTCCGGCGGATGTCGGTTTTGATGGCTTCCAGCAGCCGGGCCGCTTCCGCGCGTTCCTCTGCCAGCCGGTCCGCGGCGGCGACCGGCCGGATGACCTCCAGATAGCATTTGAGCTTCGGCTCCGTGCCGCTTGGCCGCACTATGACGCGGGTATCGTCCTGGCCTAGAAACAGCAGGCCGTCGGTCGGCGGCAATGCTTCACTGCCGATGGACAGGTCCGTGCTGGTCACCACCGGGGAACCAGCCAGCGACGACGGCGGCCGCTCCCGGAGCCGGTACATCATCGTTTCCATCGAGCCAAGGTTGTCCACCCTGATGCTGAGCTGGTCCGTTGCGTGGAGCCCGTACTTCATCGCGAGTTCATCGAGGACGTCGAAGAGTGTCCGGCCCGCGGCTTTGACGTCGGCGACGAGCTCGGCGAGCAGCAGGGCGGCGGACATCCCGTCCTTGTCCCGGACCAGATGGGGTGCCACGCAATAACCCAGGGCCTCTTCATACCCGTAGGTCAGGCCGGGGACGCGGGAAATCCACTTGAAGCCGGTCAGCGTCTCCACGTGGGCTATGCCTGCATCGGCCGCGATCTTGCCCAGCAGGCGGGAAGACACGATCGAGTTGGCGAAGACCCGGGACCCAGCCGCGCTCTCGTCCGCCCGTGCATTGATCGGATCGGTGGAGGCGTCGCGGTCCGTGCGCAGCCGGTCCTGGCCTTCGAAACGTGCCGCCATGTGCGCTCCGAGCAGGGCGCCGGCCTCGTCGCCGCGAAGCATCCTCCACGCGCCGGTTGCCGGATCCTTGGCAGCCAGCGCCGCACGGTCCGCATCGGGGTCGTTGGCGATCACCAGGTCCGCGTCGATTTCCGCTGCCGTTGCCAAGGCCAGGTCGATCGCTCCGGCTTCCTCCGGGTTGGGGAAGGCCACGGTGGGGAAATCGGGATCCGGCTCCGCCTGGGCGGCAACCAGCGTCACGTCGTTGAAACCGGCCTGCTCAAAGACCGCCCTCATGGTGGCTCCGCCGACGCCGTGCATCGGTGTGAGCACGATCCTCAGGTCCCGCTGCGGGAACAGCCGCGGGTCGGCCAGCGCGGTGACCGCCGCGGTGTAGTCGTTGGCGATACCGTCCGGCAGGACGTTCCAGCCTTCCTCGGCCAGCCGGATGGATTCCAGCGGCGGGGTGTAATCGATCCGGGCGGCGATCTCGGCGTCGTAGGGTGCCACTATCTGCGCTCCGCGGCCGCCTTCGTCCACGGCACGTCCGCCCAGATACACCTTGTACCCGTTGTCGTGCGCGGGATTATGGCTGGCGGTGACCATCACGCCCGCTTCGCAGCCCAGCGCCCGGACGGCGTACGCCAGCACCGGTGTTGGCAGGGCGGAAGGCATCAGGAACGTTTCGATGCCGGCCGCGGTGAAGATGGCAGCGGATTCGGCGGCGAAGACATCCGAGTTCCGGCGTGCATCGAAACCGACCACCGCACGCGGCGTATAGGCGCCGTCGGCGGTGTCCAGCAGGAAGCGGGCCAGCCCGGCTGCGGTCCGGCGCACCACCACCCGGTTCATCCGGAAGGGGCCCGCGCCGAGCGCGGCCCGGAGTCCGGCGGTACCGAAGGCCAGGGGTCCGGAGAACCTGTCCGCCAGCTCGGCCCGCACCGCGGCGGCATCCGGGGCGCTGCCGCCCGCCGCTGCCAACAGGCCTTGCAGTTCCCGGCGGGTCTGCGCGTCCGGATCGGCCTGCAGCCAGGCTTCGGCGGCGGCCTTCAACTCGTCGGGCATGGCGGTCATGTCGATCCCGTTCACAGTTTGGCGACAATTCCGGCCAGCAGCCGCGAGATCCGCGGCCCTGCGGCCCGGCCCGCCTCGATGACCTCGGTGTGGCTGAGCGGAGTGTCGCTGATGCCGGCCGCCAGGTTGGTCACCAGGGAGATACCGAAAACCTCCATGCCGGCGTGGCGGGCGGCGATGGCCTCCAACGCCGTGGACATGCCGACCAGGTCGGCGCCGATCCGCTTGGCGTACTGCACCTCGGCCGGGGTCTCGTAGTGGGGGCCGGGGAACTGTGCGTACACGCCTTCGTCCAGACTGGGATCCACCTCCCGCGCCAAGGTGCGCAGCCGTCCCGAATAGAGGTCGGTCAGGTCAACGAAGGTTGCGCCTTCCAGCGGGGAAGCAGCGGTGAGGTTGAGGTGGTCGCTGATCAGCACCGGCGTCCCCGGCGCCCAGGCCGGGTTCAGTCCGCCGCAGCCGTTGGTCAGCACCAGCGTCTTGCACCCTGCCGCCGCGGCCGTCCGGACCCCGTGGACGACCGCGCGCACGCCCTTGCCCTCGTAGTAGTGGGTGCGGGCGCCGAGCACCAGCACGCGCTTGCCGTCGGGCGTCCGGACGGAGCGGATGGTGCCCACATGGCCCTCGACGGCGGGGGCTGAGAACCCGGGAATGTCCGTGGCCGGAATCGAGTGGGTGGTTTCACCGACGAGGTCGGCGGCTTCGCCCCAGCCGGAGCCGAGCACCAGCGCAACATCATGGGCGGCAACACCGGTCTGCCGGGCGAGGAAAGCGGCTGCCTCGGCGGCCAGTTCAAAGGGATCTGTAGTCACAGCCCCTAACCTACCCGCTGGCGAACTGCTGCTGAAAGCGTCAGGCGGGCATCGCCGCCGTCGTTCCTTGCATTGGGGATGTCCCCGACCGGTGCGGGGCGTGCGTCCGCCTGCCGCACGCCCGCGCCGGCAGGTTGAGGCGTTGCGGGGCATGCGACAGAATGAAGTCCGTGACTAGCCAAATAGATTTCAGTGCCCCGCGTCTGGTGATCCTGGGCGGGGGCCCCGGCGGGTATGAGGCGGCCATGGTGGCCAACTCGCTCGGCGCCAAGGTGACCATCATCGAACGGAAGGGTCTGGGCGGTTCGGCCGTGCTGACCGATGTGGTGCCGTCCAAGACCCTGATCGCGACCGCCGATGCCATGCGCCGGGTCGCGAGTGCCCATGACCTCGGGGTGCGCTTCGACGAGGACTCCAAGGCTGCCTACGCCGACCTGCGCACGGTCAACGACCGCCTGCTGAAGCTGGCCGAGAGCCAGTCGGCGGACATCCACCACGGGTTGGAACGTGCCGGGGTGCGCGTCATCCTGGGCGAAGGCAAGCTCTCCGGCCCGAACACCATCGCCGTGTCGACCGATGCCGGGACCGAGACGGTCGCAGCGGATGCCATCCTGGTGGCCACCGGCGCCACGCCCCGCGAACTGTCCACGGCCAAGCCGGACGGTGAACGCATCTTCAACTGGACCCAGGTTTACAACCTGACCGAGATCCCGGAACACCTGATCGTGGTCGGTTCGGGCGTGACCGGAGCGGAGTTCGCCTCCGCCTACCGGATGCTTGGCACCAAAGTCACCCTGGTCTCCTCGCGGGACCGGGTGCTTCCGGGCGAAGACGCCGACGCCGCAGAGGTGCTCGAGGACGTTTTCGCCCGCAGCGGCATGACCGTGCTGTCCAAGTCCCGCGCCGCCAGCGTGGAACGAACGGACGACGGCGTGCTGGTCACCTTGGCCGACGGCCGGGTGGTCGAGGGGTCGCACTGCCTGCTCGCCGTGGGCGGCGTCCCCAACACCGCCGGCATTGGCCTCGAAGAAGCGGGGGTTGCCCTGACCGAGAGCGGCCACATCAAGGTGGACGGCGTCTCGCGCACCACCGCATCGAACATCTATGCTGCCGGCGACTGCACCGGCGTCCTCGCTTTGGCCTCGGTGGCCGCGATGCAGGGCCGCATCGCCGTGGCCCACCTGCTGGGCGACTACGTCAAGCCGCTGAAGCTTAAGCAGGTGGCGTCAAATATCTTCACCAGCCCCGAGATCGCCACCGTCGGGGTAACCGAAGAGGAAATTGCCGCCGGAAAGTATCAGGGCGACATCATCAAACTTTCGCTCAACACCAATGCGCGGGCCAAGATGATGAACGTCTCCGACGGCTTTGTGAAAATCATTGCCCGGCGCGGGTCCGGCACGGTTATCGGGGGAGTGGTGGTGGCCCCGCGGGCTTCCGAGCTGATCTTCCCCATCGCGCTGGCGGTCAGCCAAAAACTCCACGTGGACGATATCGCCAACACGTTCACGGTGTACCCGTCGCTGACCGGTTCCATTTCCGAGGCGGCGAGGCGGCTGCACGTGCATCTCTAGGGGGCGGATTCCGCCGTCATTCCCGACTACTATTTCGCCACATTGTTTGTTTCTGGGTCTATGATCATCAATAGCTATGCAATGAAACGATGAATCGAAGTTAGGTCAGTTGGGGGATAAAGGATGAGCGAGCAGCGTACTGCCGTCATTGTGGAGGATGACCTGGACATCCGGGAGCTGATCTCGACGGTCCTGTCCAGTTCCGGATTTACGGTGTACACCGCCTCCTCCGGGATGGAAGGCGTTGCCGCCATCAAGCGCCACAATCCCGATGTCGTCACCCTCGACCTCGGCCTGCCGGACATCGATGGCTTCGAGGTGGCCCGCCAGGTGCGCCGCTTCAGCGACACCTACATCATCATGCTCACCGCGCGTGCCGAAGAACTGGACACTTTGCTGGGCCTGGAAACCGGCGCAGACGATTACCTCACCAAGCCGTTCCGCCCCCGGGAACTGCGCGCCAGGATCACCGCGATGCTGCGCCGCCCGCGTACGGTCAAGGGCAGCGACGGCGGTTTGCCGGCGGACGGCGGTGCCCGCGGGGGTGCGCCGGCAGGGGCGGCCGGGGCCGGCACAGCGGCCAGCGCTCCGGCGCCGCAACCCGTCCTGCAGGGAGCAGGGGTGGGCGCCGGGGGGCATCCGGGCCTGTCGCTGTCGACGTCCGGGGCCGTTTCGGCAG
The DNA here is from genome assembly GCF_059092625.1 of Arthrobacter sp. Y3221114. Taxonomy (NCBI): domain Bacteria; kingdom Bacillati; phylum Actinomycetota; class Actinomycetes; order Micrococcales; family Micrococcaceae; genus Arthrobacter; species Arthrobacter sp. Y3221114. The sequence goes on along the minus strand of NZ_JBNHHW010000006.1, from coordinate 12,105 downwards.
CTGGGCTCGCAGGAGGCGGCGGCGCGCCGGCTTTCGCGGCCGAGACCGCCGCCGGGCCAGCGAGTGCCGCAGCCGAGGCGGCGAGCCCGGCCGGCGAGGGAGTGCTGGAGCACAACGGCATCGTGGTCGACCACCGTGCCCGCACGGTGATGCGGTCCGGGCGCGAGCTAGAACTGACCCGCAGCGAATTCGACCTGCTGTACGCCCTGATGGAAAGCGGCCGGGTGGTGCGGACCAAGGCGGATCTTGTCCGCCGGCTTCGCAACGAGCCCTATAACACCGGCGGCTACATTTCGGACTCCGACGAACGCACGATCGAAGTGCACATGGCCAACCTCCGCCGCAAGCTCGGCGACGACACCAAGTCCCCGCGCTGGATTAAGACAGTCCGCGGCGTGGGCTACAGCCTGGCGCCGAAGCAGTGACGCCACACCGGCGCGAAAGTCCCGCCTGACGGGCGCGCTACTGCAGATGCAGGTTGCGCAGCTGCGACGTCGTCGTCATCCCGCAGGTGCGCAGCTCGTCCAAGAAAGTGGCCGCGGCGTCAAAGAGCCGGCCGTTGACCAGGCCTTCGAGGTGCTCTGCCATCTGGCCGAGGCGTCCGGCCCCCACCATGCTGCTGGAGATCTTCAAACTGAGGATTGCGTCTATGGCGTCTTCGGCGTCCCGGGCGAGAATGGCGTTGGAAACCCTGCCATAGCGGTGTTCCCAAAGCCCCACATAATTGCCGATGAAGCGGCGGCGCATGCTGCCGTCGTGGTCGTCGAGGTCGGTTGCCAGTTTTTCCAGCACCGCGGGTGAAACCAGAGGCGTTTCCGGCGAAATGGCGGTCATGAGAACGCCTGATGGCCGGATGCGGAGGACTGCCCGGAAGAGAGCATCGGGCGGCGCTCCTTTCAAACTTGTTGCGACGTCGAAGTACTTACATCGTAAGCGACTGGCGGGGCCATCCGAGGTGTGCTGCCACAACCTTGGGTAACTCTTGAGCACCAATTCCTCCTGCCCGTGCTCCCGGGCGGGCGGGCCGACGGGCCGGGTCCGCCGCGTCGCCGGTCTCGGGCGCGCGCTGTGCCGGACCAAGCCGCCACTTAAAACAAAGCTGTGCAAATCTTGAGCGGATCCCTCCGCAGCCTTAAGCGACGTCAGTCACAGTGGTGACTGTGGTTTCAGACCCCGTAACCGGGGCCGGAGGCACAGTCTCCGTTAGTCCACCATCCGTAAGGAACAGCCCCAGAACCTTACCCTCGTCTCGTCCGGAGGGAGTGCTCCGGACGTGAGGGTGGTGCTGGGGCTGTTCCTTTGCTAGCTGCCCAAGCCTGCCCGCCGGAGCGCCTCGGCCATCGCGGTGTCGGCGGAGGCGCCGGGGCCGGACGCGCGGCCGGTGCTTCCACCGGGCTTCCGGCCGTCGCGGCGCCCCGTCTTGCCCCCGGCGGGACCGGGACGTGCCCCGCCCTTCCCGGTGCGGGTTTCCCCGGCGCGGCCTGTGTGGCCGGAACCGGGCTGGCGCCGGTCGCCGGCGGGTGCGTCGTCGTCGAGCCGCAGCGTCAGGGAGATGCGCTTGCGCTCAGGATCTGCTTCGAGAACCTTGACCTTCACGACCTGGCCGGACTTGACCACGTCATGGGGATCCGAGACGAACTTGTTCGACATGGCGGAGATGTGGACCAGCCCGTCCTGATGGACGCCGACGTCGACGAAGGCTCCGAATGCAGCGACGTTGGTTACGGTGCCTTCCAGCACCATTCCCGGGATCAAGTCGGAAATCTTCTCCACGCCCTCGGTGAAAGAGGCGGCGGTGAAGGTCGGGCGAGGGTCGCGGCCCGGCTTCTCCAGCTCGGTGATGATGTCCACTACCGTCGGAAGGCCAAAGTGCTCGTCGACGAACTGCTGCGGGTCCAGTACGGCCAGGGACTGGGCGCCCCGTCCCGCCGCCGTCGCGGTTGTGCCTGCGGCGGCAAGGATTTTCCGGGCGACGCCGTACGCCTCCGGGTGCACGCTCGACGCATCAAGCGGCTCCGCCCCGCCGGTAATGCGAAGGAACCCGGCGCACTGTTCGAACGCCTTCTCACCCAGCCGCGGGACCTTCTTCAGCTCGGAGCGCTTGGCGAACGGGCCGTTGGCATTGCGGTAGGCCACGATATTTTCGCTCAATTGCGTACCCAGGCCGGCCACGCGGGAGAGCAGCGACGGGGAGGCGGTGTTCAAATCCACTCCGACCGCGTTGACGCAGTCTTCGACCACCGCGTCCAGGGACCGCTCCAGCTTGCTGGCCGTGACGTCGTGCTGGTATTGCCCCACGCCGATGGACTTCGGGTCGATCTTGACCAGTTCCGCCAGCGGGTCCTGCAGCCGTCGGGCGATCGAGACGGCACCGCGCAGCGAGACATCCAGTTCGGGCAGTTCCGCCGAGGCCAAGGCCGAGGCCGAGTAGACCGACGCACCCGCCTCCGAAACCACCAGCTTCTGCAGTTTGCGGGTGGGCTCCATGAGTTTGATCAGCTCGGTGGCCAGCTTGTCGGTTTCCCGCGAAGCGGTCCCGTTGCCGATGGCTACGAGTTCGACGGCGTGCCGATCGGCGAGCCTGGCCAGGGTGGCGAGCGAGTCGTCCCATTTCCTGGCCGGAGCATGCGGATAGATGGTGTCGGTGGCCACCACCTTGCCGGTGCCGTCCACGACCGCGACCTTCACGCCCGTGCGCAGTCCGGGGTCCAGCCCTAAGGTGGCGCGGTTGCCGGCCGGTGCGGCCAGCAGCACGTCCCGCAAATTGGCGGCGAAGACCCGTACGGCTTCGTCTTCTGCCGCCGTGAACAGCCGCACGCGGAGATCGATGGCCAGCTTGACCAGGATCCGCCGCCAGCCCAGCTGCGCGGTTTGCTGGAGCCAGCGGTCGGCCGGCCGCCCGCGGTCAACCACGCCCATCCGTGACGCCACGGCGTTTTCAAACCGGCCGCGCGCCTCGGCGAAGTCTTCCGGATGAGCCGGATTGCCCTCGCTGATGTCCAGGTTCAGCACGCCTTCCTTCTCGCCCCGCAGCAGCGCCAGCACCCGGTGCGATGGAAGGCCGGCGGGGTCTTGGGCGAAGTCGAAGTAGTCGGCGAACTTCTGGCCGGTTTCCGCCTGACCCTCGCGGACCTCCGCCCGCACCAGGCCCTGCTGCCACAGCCGTTCGCGCAGCTCGGAGACCAGATCGGCGTCCTGGCTGACCCGCTCCACCAGAATCGCCCGGGCGCCGGCCAAGGCATCGGCCGGCTCATTGATGGCGTGCCCGGCATTGAGGAAACCTCCTGCCGCCGACAGCGGATCCTGGGACGGGTCGGCCAGGAGGCCATCGGCGAGCGGCTCCAGGCCTGCTTCGCGGGCGATCTGCGCCTTCGTCCGCCGCTTGGACTTGTAGGGAAGGTAGATGTCCTCCAGCCGCGCCTTCGTCTCGGCTCCGTTGACGGACCTTTCCAGCTCGGCGGTCAGTTTGCCCTGTGCGGCAATGGCCTCCAGCACGGCACGACGGCGGTCTTCCAATTCCCGCAGGTAGCGCAGCCGCTCCTCGAGATCACGCAGCTGCGCGTCATCAAGGGTGCCGGTGGCCTCTTTGCGGTACCGGGCGATAAACGGGACGGTGGCGCCGCCGTCGAGCATTTCCACCGCGGCCTTGACCTGCCAGGCATGGACGCCGAGCTCCTGGGCGAGCTGGGCGTGGATCCGGGCATGGAGCGCGGCCGGATCGACAGGAGGCAGGGTTGCTGCGGGGGCGGGCGGGGCAGGCGCGGATGATTCGGTCACCGATCCATTGTGCCGTATTCGAGGCTTGCCCTAGGTGCCGGGATAGTAGAAGGCGTAGTCATCATAGGGGTCGCGCCAGCTGGACTCGTCGCGGTGGATCCGCCGGACCGCGCTGCCGGGAACCCAGGCGGTACGGGCGGAGCCGTGCGTATCCATCCACTTCACCTGCACGCTGGTCAGGTCCCAGGAAATGGCCTTGGCATCGAAGGTCTTCCCCTCATGGCGCACCCGGACATACGGTTCCCGGCAGTAGGGCTCGCGCGTGGCCCCGGCATGATGGTCTTCGGCGCGGGGGCGCGGTTCGCCGCGGTTCCGTGCATACCGGCTGGCGGTCATGACGTCTACTTTGTTCATGTGGCCACCTTGCCATCCAGCGCGGACGGTACGGACGGAACGGACGGTACAACCTTAAGCCGGGGGTGGCGGCTTCAGTAGCCGTATCCGCCCGTTTCCTTGGCGTTTTCGGCGGCGGCTTCCCCCTGCACATCCTTGGAATCGGGACCGGAGGTTTCCGTTGGATTCCCGGATTCCGTGCTCTTTTCGTCGCCAGGCGCAGGATCTGGGGGAGCTGCTGCTTCCTCTTCCCCGGAGCCGGAATATTCCTTGCCGCTGCTCATGATGGACTTCCTCCCGCCAGGGGCGGCGGACCCGGTGTGGCGCAGTCCGCATAGTGCCCGATGCCAATCAGAGTAGGCTGATGCTCAGCATGCTGTCTATGGTGGTGCCGCAGCCCGAATGCCTGCCGGCAGGACAGCGGACGGCGATGACGGACGCGAGCGTATGCAGAAGGCGGTGCAGCGTCATGGGGGAAGGAGCCGGCGGCCATGCTGGATCACATTGGCACAGTGGCGGGGCGTGGCCTGGCCTTTGTCTTCGCGGCGCTCAAGATGCTGCGGCCCGCCCGGCCCATCCATCCGATCGGACTTCACCTTGAAGGGCGGCTGGAGAGATCGGGAAATTCCTTCGCCAGCGGCATACCGTGGCTGGATCAAGCGGGGAACAACGACGTCGAGGCGCGGCTGTCAAGGTCAGCCGGGCTGCCGCCGCGGTTTCCCGACATCATCGGGCTCGCGCTGCGGGTCACCGCAGAGGGCGGGCAGGCCGACATCCTGCTGGCTTCCAGCGGCGCCTCCCGGGTCGGAAGGTACTTTCTGCAGCCCCGGCGGGATGTTCGTGCGGCAGCGCTGACCACGGTGATGCCCTACCGAGGGGCACGCGGCCCGGTCCAGCTCGCCGCCCGCACGCTCCGGCCTAACGGGCGGCTTCCGGCGGATCCCGTCGGATTCCGACGGGCGCTGGGCGGCGAGGACTGGGTGCTGGCGCTGTTCCATGCACAGCCGTGGGGCCGGTGGCGCCGGTTTGCTACCCTCACGCTGCGGCCCGCGCAGGGTGGGGGAGACACCGCGCTTCGTTATGATCCGATCGTGCACCGGCTTCCGGACGCGGCAACCTACCGGTGGATCGAGAAGCTGCGCGCTCCGTCCTACGCCGTGTCACGCCGGGCACGGCCGCGGGGATAGTCCCGGACGCACCAACGGGACAGCCGGCCGGGCCCGCGGGGATAGCAGGCCGGCTCGCCGGTGCCTTCAAGTGGAACCTCAAGCCCCCGCTAAGTCTGCAATCCAGCTCCTCACCATCCGCGCAGCTGATTCTCCGGCCTCTGCGGGCCACCAGTGGCCGGCATCGACTTCAACGACCTTCAGCTGCGGCACCCAATCCTCCAGCCCATCCACGAGGTGGGGCGAGAGGAACGGGTCCCGCCGTGGGACTATCACCTGCACGGGAATCCGGCAGCGGGCCGACAGGGTCTGGCGGCGGTACCAGTTCGCCCGGTAGAGGGCGAGGCCGCGGGCACCGTTATCGCCGATCATTCGGCCGGCGAAGCGCTCGTACGGACGGGTCAGGAGCGTCCGCCAGGCAAGTTCCGGCAGTACCGGCAACTGGAACCCCGCGATGTACGAGCTGCGCAATGCCTGTGCTGCCGCCTGGGGCCAGAGGGCGGGCCTGCGTAGCCTGCGGCCGAACCAGCGATGAAGGTGGCCCAGGTCTGGGCCGGAAATGCTGGTGAGGCTCAGAATCCGACCCTCGGCACGGATATCCTGGGCTGCCGCCCATCCTTGGATCGATCCCCAGTCGTGTCCTACGAGGTGCACGCCCCTTGCCCCGGAGGCGTCGATCACCGCAAAGAGATCGTCCACCAGGACGGGCAGGCGATAGGCGCCGCGATGGGCGACGGTGGTTCGGGACGCCCCGGCATTGCGGGTGTCATAGGAGATGACGTGGCTATCGGCGCTCAGCGCGGTGGCGACGGAGGCGAAGACCGAGTGGTCATCGGGGTAGCCGTGGACCAGCATGACGGCTGGAATCCCGGGACTGTGCGGCGGGCCGCAGGAGTAGACGGAGAGGGCCGCATCGGGGCGCGCCAGCATCCTGTGCCGTTCATCGGCCTGCATTGAGCTCTCCCTTGCCGCGCATTCCTCCTGCCGGTCCGCACCCAGCCTACGGCGGCCCGCCGGCCGCGGCGAGCCCTGCCGGCGGCACGGAGACGCTGCGGCGTGATGAGGACGGCTAGCACAGCTGTCCATATATTGAAACGATTGTCCGGATCCCGGACCCGTCTGGCTAAGATTCATAAGTTATTCATTCGAGCGAAAGCCGACACATCAATGTCCAAACCAGCATCAGTTACCGCGGGGGCGCCTGCCGCGCCGGTGAACTCCCGCGGCCGCGTCATCGTTGCCAGCCTCGTTGGCACGTCCATCGAGTTCTATGACTTCTATGTCTATGCCACGGCCGCCGTGCTCGTGTTCCCGGCGCTGTTCTTCCCGAATGCCAGCGGAGCCGTCGCACTGCTGAGTTCGTTCGCGGTATTCGGCGTAGCCTTCATCGCCCGTCCGTTGGGGTCCATCATTTTCGGCCACTTCGGCGACAAGTTCGGCCGCAAGGGAACACTGGTGGCTTCGTTGCTCACCATGGGCATCGCTACCTTCCTGATCGGCTGCCTGCCCACCGCCCAAGTGGACGGCTGGTCCTTCTGGGCGCCCGCCCTGCTGGTGGTCATGCGCTTCGCCCAAGGCTTGGCCCTTGGCGGCGAATGGAGCGGCGCGGCCCTCCTGGCTACTGAGAATGCGCCGGCCAACAAGCGGGCCATCTACGGCACCTTCCCGCAGTTGGGCGCCCCGATCGGCTTCATCATCGCCAACTCGCTGTTCCTGGTGCTGAGCATCAACCTTGCCAATGACGAGTTCATGGCCTGGGGCTGGCGCATTCCGTTCCTGGCCAGCGCCGTGATGGTCATCATCGGCCTGTGGGTGCGCCTGAAACTGGTGGAAACCCCTGCTTTCCAGAAGGTCGTGGACAAGGGCGAGGTGACCAAGCTGCCGCTGGGCCGGGTGTTCAAGACCAGCTGGCGCCAGCTGATCCTGGGTACGTTCATCATGCTGGCGACCTACGTGCTGTTCTACCTGATGACCACCTTCACGCTCTCCTACGGCACGGCAGCGACCAACGCCGAGGACGCCGCCGCCGCGGCCGAGGCGGCCGGAAAGCCGTTCGATCCGGACACCTTCGCCGCCGGGCTGGGCTACGCCCGCAACGACTTCCTGCTGATGCTGATCATCGGCGTGGTGTTCTTTGGCATCTTCACCCTGGTGTCGGGACCCCTGGCCGAAAAGTATGGCCGCAAGAAGACGCTGATCGCGGTGTCCCTGGGCATCATGGCATTCGGCTTCCTCTGGGTGCCGCTTTTCGACGGCGGCTTTGCCGGCACCATGGCGCACCTGATCATCGGCTTCACGCTGATGGGCCTGACCTTCGGACCGATGGGCGCAATCCTGCCCGAACTGTTCCCGACCAACGTGCGCTACACCGGGTCGGCCGTGGCCTACAACTTCTCCTCGATCCTGGGCGCTTCCGTGGCCCCGTTCATCGCCGTCGCCCTGTGGCAGGCGGCCGGGGGCAGCACGGTCCTGGTGGGCCTCTACCTCAGTGGCGCTGCCGTCCTGACCCTGGTTGCCCTGCTGCTGACCAAGGAAACCAAGGACATGGACTACGAGAACCAGTCGAGCTGACCTGTTCGTAGGACTAAAGAAAGACCCGCGGCCGGGGGCCGCGGGTCTTTCTTTTGCCGTGGTTCAGGTGCCGCCGCAGTTGTGGGCATGGCAAAGGCCCGCCGTCCCCGGTGGGACGGCGGGCCTTTGTGCCGCTGAAGGAGCAGTTCAATCGGCCAAGGTTAAGCGGTTGTGCTCCTCCTCTTGGTGATGAAGCCCCAGATCACCAGCACGATCAGGGCGCCAATAATGGCCCAGATCCACGATTCGAGGCTGAAGAATTCGTTCATGTCGGCGCCCATCACAGCACCGCCGATCCATCCGCCCAGGAGGGCACCGATGACACCGAGGACGAGCGTGGCAATCCAGCCGCCGCCCTGCCGTCCGGGAAGGATCAGCTTGGCGATGGCTCCGGCAATAAGTCCGAGTAAGAGGAATGCTAGGAAGTTCATGTGGTGCATCTCCTTTGTTAGGTGCTGCGTCAATTCTCCCGGTCAGGCCGGGTTCTGCTCCTTAGTAAGCATCACGCTACCGCATGGACAGCGTGCTTAGTAAGTTCCCGCGCCCACTTGGTACTAAAACGTGACAAGACTACAAGCGGTGATACAGTACGACCGGAAAACGGCGCCTTAATCCGCGATGGTGGCCAGCACGGCACCGGCTGAAACGGTGTCCCCGGGCTTGGCGGCCAGCCCCAGAATGGTCCCTGACTTGTGCGCGGTGAGCGGCTGCTCCATCTTCATCGCCTCCAGGACGACGACGAGATCGCCTTCCGCAACCGTGTCGCCTTCGGTGACCGCTACCTTCACGATCGTGCCCTGCATCGGCGAGGCCAATCCGTCGCCAGCGGTCACGGCACCGGCTGCGGAGCCGGAACGGCCCCGGCCGGCGCGCTTGGGCTTGCCATTGGACTTCGCCGGCGCGCCGGAACCGCTGCCGAGACCCGCTGGGAGCACGACCTCCAGCCGCTTCCCCCCGACCTCGACGGTCACACGCTGGCGTTCGCCGTCGTCGTCGGGTCCGGCAGTCGGGACCGACTGGAACGCCGGGATGTCGTTGACGAACTCGGTTTCGATCCAGCGGGTGTGGATGCTGAAAGGCCCATCCGCGGGGGCGAAGGCAGGGTCGGCCACCACGGCGCGATGGAACGGCAGCACGGTGGGCATGCCGCCGATTTCCATCTCGTCCAGCGCGCGGCGGGCGCGCTCCAGCGCCTGGGCGCGGGTGCTGCCGGTGACGATGAGCTTGGCCAGCATGGAGTCGAAGTTGCCGCCGATGACTTCGCCCGCTTCGATGCCCGAATCCACGCGGACGCCGGGGCCGGTGGGCAGGCGCAGGGTTTCGACGGTCCCGGGGGCCGGCATGAAGTTGCGGCCGGCATCCTCGCCGTTGATGCGGAACTCGAACGAGTGGCCGCGCACGTCCGGGTCGTCATAGCCAAGCTCTTCGCCGCGGGCCAGGCGGAACTGTTCGCGGACCAGGTCGATGCCGGTGACTTCCTCGGACACGGGATGCTCCACCTGCAGGCGGGTGTTGACCTCGAGGAAGGAAATCGTGCCGTCCTGGCCGACGAGGAATTCGCAGGTGCCGGCGCCCTGGTACTTGGCCTCGCGCATGATCGCCTTGGACGCTGCGTAGAGGCGCTCGTTCTGCTCGGGGGACAGGAACGGGGCCGGGGCCTCCTCCACGAGTTTTTGGTTGCGGCGCTGCAGCGAACAGTCGCGGGTCGAGATGACCACCACGTTGCCGTGCGCGTCGGCAAGGCACTGGGTTTCCACGTGCCGCGGAGAGTCCAGGAAACGCTCCACGAAGCATTCGCCGCGTCCGAATGCCGCCGTGGCCTCGCGCACCGCGGACTCGTAGGACTCGGCGATGGCCTCTCGGTCGCGAACCACCTTGATGCCGCGGCCGCCGCCGCCGTAGGCCGCCTTGATGGCCAGCGGCAGGCCGTGCGTGTCGGCGAAGTCCAGAACTTCCTGCACGCTGCCCACCGGATCGGGCGTTCCGGGCACCAAGGGGGCGCCGACCCGTTCGGCGATGTGCCGGGCCTGGACCTTGTCGCCCAGTTGGGAAATGGCGTCGGGACCCGGGCCGATCCAGGTCAGGCCGGCGTCGATGACCCGCTGGGCGAACTCTGCGTTTTCGGACAGGAAGCCGTAGCCGGGGTGGACAGCATCGGCACCGGCGGCCTCGGCCACCTGCAGGAGCTTGTCCATCACCAGATACGATTCGGCCGCGGTGCTCCCGCCGAGTGCATAGGCCTCGTCTGCCAGGCGGACGTGCAGGGCATCACGGTCCGGATCGGCGTAGACGGCGACCGAGGCAATGCCTTCGTCCCGTGCTGCACGAACTACGCGGACGGCAATTTCACCACGGTTGGCGATCAGTACCTTGGTGATGCGCTGGGTCATTCAAAGCTCCTTCTATCCTTGAGGAGCCTAGCTTGCTTTTGCGGGATTCGCTCATGAACCATCCCTTTTCTGCGTGTGAAGGGGCGGTTCTTTGTAGGGGTCCTACAAAGGGAACAGCGGGCGCCCGATCTTCCACCTGGCCGGTGGAGATCGGAACGCCCGCTGCCATTTTGGTGTACGGGGACCGCAGGGCTACTTCACGGTGACCGTCTTGGTGGTTGTGCTTCCGGCAACCTGCGATGTTCCGCCGTAGGTAACCGTGTACTTGTGCTTGCCCTTCTTCTGGTTCTTCAGCGTGAGGCTGACCTGGCCGTTCTTGACCTTGGCATTCTTTGCCACGGTCTTGCTGCCGTCCTTGATGGTGACGGTGCCGGTCAGGTTCTTGAAGCCACTGGCCGTGACCTTGATGGTCAAGACGGCCGTCTTCGCCTTCGTCGACGACGCCGCAACGCTCACCTTGGAAGCCACCTTGGCCACAGTCGCCGTCGAAGAGGTAGACGCCTGGTTTACGTAGCCCGTTGTGGACCGGGTCACCTTGACGCTGATCTTCTTGCCGGCATCAGCTGCGGTCAGCTTGTACTTTGACGACGTTGCCTTGCTGATGGCTCTGCCGTCGCGCAGCCACTGGTAAGCCACCTTCGTCGCCACCGGCTTGCTGGCCGAGGTATTCGCCGTCAACGTAGAGCCAACCTTCTTGGTTCCTGAAATGGTGGGCTTCGGAGCCGAGGTAAAGGCGTACTCAGTAGCGACGGAAGACGACGTCTTGACTGTAGTTGCGTAGCCATCGGCTGCCCTGGTGACCTGGACACTGATCTTGCCAGCGTCCAGGGCGGTCAGCTTGTACGTTGACGAGGTTGCCTTGTTGATGGCCTTCCCGTCCCGCAGCCACTGGTAGGTGGTAGAGGACGCGGCGGGCTTGCTGGCACCGACCGTGGCGGTCAACACGGCCCCAAGCGTCTTGGAACCGCTGATCGTCGGTGTCGGTGCACTCTCGAAGGCGAAGGCAGTTGCGACGGCGGCCGAGGTTTTCGACGTCGTCGTGTAGCCGGTCAAGGCATGGGTTGCCGTGACACTGATCTTCGTGCCGGCGTCAACCTGGACCAGCTTGTAGGTAGCGCCCGTTGCACCGGCAATCGCCTTGCCGTCGCGCAGCCACTGGTAGGTGACCTTCGACGCCGTCGGTGATGCACTTCCAACGGCGGTCAGCGTAGCGCCAAGGGTCTTGGAGCCGCTGATCGTCGGAGCAGGCACACTGTCGAACGGTTTGTTGATGGTCCGCTCGGCCGAGGTCCTGGCGATGTCGGTATAACCGGTGGCCTGGTAGGTGGCGGTGACGGAGATCTTCTTTCCGGCGTCGTCGCCGACCAGGGTGTAGGTCGCCTTGGTCGCCCCGTCGATGGCCTTGCCGTCGCGCAGCCACTGCCAGGTGACGGTGGCTGCCGGTGTGGTTGCGCCGGGCACCGCGGTCAGGGTCGCGCCGACATCATTGCCGCCGGTGAGCGTCGGTACCGGTGCGTCAGTGAACGGTTTGTTGATGGTCCGCTCGGCCGAGGTCCTGGCGATGTCGGTATAACCGGTGGCCTGGTAGGTGGCGGTGACGGAGATCTTCTTTCCGGCATCGTCGCCGACCAGGGTGTAGGTCGCCTTGGTCGCCCCGCCGATGGCCTTGCCGTCGCGCTGCCACTGCCAGGTGACGGTGGTGGCTGCCGGTGTGGTTGCGCCGGGCACGGCGGTCAGGGTCGCGCCGACATCGTTGCCGCCGGTGAGCGTTGGTACCGGTGCGTCAGTGAACGGTTTGTTGATGGTCCGCTCGGCCGAGGTCCTGGCGATGTCGGTATAACCGGTGGCCTGGTAGGTGGCGGTGACGG
>NZ_JBNHHW010000005.1:0-265001 GCF_059092625.1 Arthrobacter sp. Y3221114 | reverse complement strand
CCACCGGGACGGTAGCGAATGGGGGGGCGGGCCCGCGGCCCCCCGGGGCTTGACGGGGTGGCCCCCCCCCGCCCTGGGGGCGGCTGGGGGGGGGGCCCGCGCCGCCGGGGCCGCCCCCCGGGGGCCCGACCGCCGCCCGCCCGCCCCCGCCACCATGCCCCGTCCGGTTCCGGCCGGCGCTCAACGAGGAGAAATTCCATGAGTGTTTCCGTTCTACTCATCCCCGCGGCCATCGCCGCCGTCGCTACCTTCAACGCCGCCCTCGCGGGCAGGGCCGAGAGCCGTGCCTCGGACACGGTGCCGGAGGTCGAAGCCGTGCCCCAGATCCAGGTGGGCACCCGGATGCGGGACCTAAACCTGCTGCAGGCCGCCCTGGAAGACACGCAGGCCAAGGTCGCGCGTGTCACCAAGGTTTCCATCGACGCCGCCTGGGCAGACGTGGCGGCGGTCTTCGAACGCGACGCCGACGGCATCTGGCAGGTCCACTTCAGCGGCGAGGACATCAACCGGCGCCGCGCGGCCGAGATTGTCCAGGCCATCGACGCGGCCTACGCCCGGCGGGTCCAGCAGGCGGTGGTGCAAAAGCTGCGGGAGCGCGCGCACACCGCGGGCTTGGAGCTAGCGTCGGAAACCGTGGAGGAAGACCAGAGCGTCACCATGGTCCTGAATGTCCGCCGCTGAGCATCCCGCCGCGCTCTCGGGCCGGACCGGAACGCCGCCGGTCCTCTGGCTGGGCGTCGCCAGCCTGTGGCTGCTGCTGCCGCTGTTCGGCGTCGGGGTCATGGGCTGGGCCGGGTTCTTGATCATCGGCCTGCTGGCGCGCCGCGCTGCCTGGATGTCCGCCGGCGGCTTCTACCTGGCGGCGCTGCTGGTTTCGCTGTTCATGAACGAAGAAGCCGGCCCCACGGCCCGCCTCCTGCTCTGGGCCATCAGCTCACTGCATGCGCTGGGCATCAATCCGGCCTGGCTACGCAACCGCTGGGCCCAGGCGTCCCGCTCGTCCGGCAGCGCGTGGACGGCCCTCGTCCGCCGGACCCCAGCGGACAGCTCCATGGACAGCACGACGGCGATGCCCACCGCCCGGGCACTGTTCCGCCGTCGACCTCGCACCGCCGCGCCGCTCCCTGCAGGAACAACCCCCGCCCCTGTGGGTGCCGCCGCCGAGCTCCTCAACGATCCCCGGCTCGACGCCGCCAATTATTACGCGGGCACCAGCAATTCGGGAGCCGGTACGTTTTCCGCGCCGTCGGCCGAGCCGGTGGACGTGAACACTGCGCCGGCGGCGGCCCTGCAGAAGCTGCCCGGGATCAGCAGGCACAAGGCGCGCAAGGCCGTGCGGTTGCGCCAGGAGCGCGGCCCCTTCCGAACCGTGGCGGACTTCGCCGCCGCGCTGGACGTGCCCAGACCAGAGCAGGCAAGGCTGAACCGGCTGGTAGTCTGCAAACTTCCGCCGGCCAAACCGGTTCCTTTCGGAAGGTCGGTGGATTACTGATGTCATCGGCCCAATCGAGCCTGAAGTGGAATCTGCGCCAGAGCCTCTGGCTGCTGGTCCCCTTGGGAACCTTCGGCTTCCTGGGCGGGGCTGCCCTGCTGGTGGTCGGTGCACGGGCGGGGCGGCCGCTGTGGTGGATCCTCGGCTTGGTCCACCTCACCCTCACGGGCGTGGCCATGGCCCTGGTCGACGGCACCGGAGTGCAGGAAGAAATCGCAACGTGGCTGCTCCTGACCTGCTGGCTGGCCGGCAGCAGCTTTGCCGTGGCCATCAATCCTGAGTACCTGCGGTTCAAGTGGGACCGCGACCGCGGCGCGGCCCGTCCTGCCCGCACCACGGGGGCAGCCACACGGTCGCGCTCCGGTAGCCAACTAAACTCCCGCGGACGGTCGCGCAGCCGGTCCGGCCCAGGCAGCCCCAGGTCCGTGCCCCGTACCGGTGCCGGTTCCCGCAACGGCGCCCCGACCCCCAAAGCTGGCACATCAGGGAAATCCCGTGCGGCCGGCCGGGGCCAGAGAGCCCCTGCCGGAGCACCAGCCCGGCAGGCTGCGGCTCAGGCGGTTGCCTCACGGACGAAGGCCGAGGCGGCGCTCGAACCGGTTGATGTTAATGCGGCCACCGCCCGCGAGCTCGAAACGCTGCCCGGATTCTCGCGGGCGCTTGCCAGGAAGGCGATTCAGGTCAGGGAGGAGCGCGGCGGGTTCACCTCTGAACAGGACTTCGCCGCCGCCCTGGACCTGCCACCGCACGTCTTCCAGCGGCTGCGCGGCCGCATTTCCTGCGGACGCCTGCCGCAGGCGCCGCCGTCGTTCGGGCGGGTGGTGGACTACTGAGGCCGGCGAGCCACGGCCGGCCCGGGTACGGCCGGCTCTAGCTGGGGTCAGGACCCGGTGTAGGGGAAACCTCCGGGAGCGGCCGACTTCTGGTCCTCCCCGTCAGTCAGCACTCTGAGCGCTCGGGGCCGAAGCTGCGGACTGAGCCGACACGGGCGAGGGAGCACTCTGGGCCGAGACCGGGCTGGCGGGTGACTGGGCGGAGACGGGTGACGGCGCGCTCTGGGCCGACACCGGACTGGCCGGGCTCTGGGCCGTAACGGCGGACGCCGCGGTCTTCACATCCTGCTGCTCCAGGTTCACCGCCGCCGGGGACACGCTGGTATTCACGACGGGGGCAGCAGCCGATGCTTCCGATGCCTGGACAATGCCCGGTCCCAAATCCTGGCTCCCGAAGCCGGAGTCCGCGACGGCGGCGCCGGCACCGATGGCCATGACGCCCAGAGTTCCGGTTGCGATCCACAGAGTGCGCTTGTTCATGTTGCTGCCTTCCATCGTGCGGTGAGGTGCTGATGACTCAACCATGCACGCCCAACGTGAGACGTTCAGGAGAACTCGATGAGAACGTTCTCATCTGCCGCTCGCGACTAAAGTATCCATAGCAACTCCCCAGGAAGGCCACGAATGACGCAGACCGCTCACCTGCCCACCGGCGACCAAATCGTGCAGGAGCTCCCCTGGCGCTGGCGGGTGCAGGGCAAGATCTTCCTGCTTGGCGGCCTCGGCTTCATGTTCGACGCGTGGGACGTCACGCTCAACGGCGTGCTGATCCCGCTGCTGTCGGACCATTGGGACCTCGTTCCGGCCCAGGCCGCCTGGATCGGCACCGCGAACCTGATCGGCATGGCCCTGGGCGCCTTCATCTGGGGATCGATTGCGGACATCATCGGCCGTAAAACGGCGTTTGCCGCCACGTTGCTGGTCTTCTCAATCTTTACGGTCCTCGGAGCCTTCGCCCCGGACATTGTCTGGTTCTGCGTTTTCCGGTTCATTGCCGGGTTTGGACTTGGGGGTTGCGTTCCCGTGGACTATGCGCTGGTCGGCGAATTCACGCCGCGGCGCCTTCGCGGGCGCGTCCTCACTGCCATGGACGGCTGGTGGCCGGTCGGGGCTGCACTCTGCGGTGTCGTCTCGGCCCTCATCATGGCCACCGTGGCCGATTGGCGCTTCACCATGCTGATCATGGTTTTGCCTGCGCTGCTGGTGTTCTGGGTCCGCAGGTCGGTGCCTGAATCCCCGCTCTATCTGGTGAGCCGCGGCCGAACGGCGGAGGCCGAGCAGGTCATCAACAGCATGATCCAGCGAACCGGCGCGACCGTTCGTGAATGGCGGCTGCCTGAACCGAGCGAAGCGCCGCGGTTGTCGGCCGGCAACGTCATGGCGCAGTTCCGCGCAGTCTGGAAATTCAACTGGAAAATCACGACGGCGGCGTGGGCCTTGTTCTTCAGCATCCTGCTGGTCTACTACCTGGCCCTGACCTGGATGCCGATCATCCTCATCGACGCCGGATTTGCCGCGGCGCGGGCATTCCTGACTACGGCCGGCATGGCCGCGGTCGGGCTGGTGGGCGTCGTCATCGCCGCCTACTTCGTCGAGAAGACCGGGCGGAAGTGGATCCTCGCCATCACCGGGCCGTTGTCCGCACTGACGCTGGTCGCCGTCGCACTCACGATGGATGTCCCCCCGGCGGTGGTGACTCTGCTGCTGGCCTACGGCATGGTCGTGCAGATTGCTATCCCGGTGCTGTACACCTACGTCTCCGAGCTCTACCCCACCGAGCTGCGCGGGTCGGGCTTCGGCTGGGCATCGACGTTCTCCCGCCTTGGCGCCGGGTTCGGCCCGATCATCTTCGCCTCGGTCATGTGGCCCTACCTAGGGCTGGCCTGGTCGTTCGCCATCGCCGGAGTCCTGGTGCTGCTCGCCGTGTTGTGGATGGCGCGCTTCTCCCCCGAGACCAAGGCCGCCGAGCTTCTTTAGTGCCTGCGATTGCCCGCCCGGTCCCGCAGACGCAAAGCGCCCTCCCGTCAGCAGGCGGAAGGGCGCACGCGCATTGGACGTGTCGGGGTGTTTACTCGGGGATCTCGGCGTCCGGCGTCTCTTCGACCGACACCATCGACCACGCGCCGTCGGCGTAGTTGGCAGTCACCGTCAGAGTGGTTCCGTCCGAATCCCATTCCTTGGTCTCGACGGTCTGGCCGTCCTTGTCCAAGGTGGTGCGCGCATCTTCCATGAACGGAACCACGGCGCTCAGGTTGCCCGCGTCGTCCTTGGCCTCATCCAACGCCACCACGTTCAGCGCCTTCGGCTGCCCGCCGGCAATCCAGCCACCGTCGGCGTAAACAGCCTCGAGGGCGTCAGCCTCGGCCATGCAGCTTTCGCAATCCGCGGCAACTTCGCGCATCAGGTCTGCTTCGCCGGTCTGGACCGCGTAATTCTTGGCGTCGAAGTAGTAGTACGTGAAGGACGCCAGGCCTTCGGCGGTGTCTTGGGCCATCCGATCGTTCTTCTCCGGAGTCCGCACATTCTGCGCCGGCGCTTCGGCAGTAGCCGCCACCGGTTTGTTGCTATCGGCTGGCTTGTCAGCGCCGGCTTCGCTGCCGCAGCCGACAAGTGCCATTGCTGCCGCGGCCAACACAGCACCCGACATCATCAACTTCTTCATGGTCTCCCCTGGGATTACGGTGTGATGGTGCCGACTGCTGCGCGTCCCGGCGGCGTCAGCACCGTCACATACCCTATCGCCGGATCGACGCGAAAATCTGAAAAAAGTGCTTCAGGTGTTGCAGATCACAGCACATTATTGATTCTCAACTAACAGCCCGCGCCCTCGGGATTCTCGAGGCAGTTATCCGCATAGTTATTGACCACAGAGCGCCAGACGCTAATCGCCACAGGAGCTGAACCGAAATCAGCAGTGTTGGGAATAGGAATCTCTTGGCTCCCATTCACAGAGTAGTAGCCCCTGAAAGTGGTGGTCAGGAGGATCTGAAAGTCTCCCGTCTGTCGGTAGACGTGACTCGTGGCAGTCTGCTCACCCCAGCGCTCGGGTGGCACCGGCCCGCCTGGGTCTGAGACGGGCCCAAAACCGCTACCGTCCCCATAGGCCCATGCATAACCGACGGGCTCGACCCGAATCACGACTTCTTGGCCGAGCATATTGAGTTCGAAGGCCTGCTCATGAGCCACGGCGTAAATATTTGTGTGAGCTCCCCTGAGTGTGTGTTCATTTGGCTGAAGTAAGACCTCTCCGGCTACCACCGGACGTTGCTCAAACTGATGCTGTATACGCGAGGCGATTTCTTCAAGAACATCGACAGGATCCTCCGAATAGATACATGCAGGGTTACCGAGAGGCATCCAACTGGACCGGTCAGTTCCTATAAGACCGGTGTACCACTGCACCAGTCGCGGCCCTTCCCCCTCCGTGCATCGGTCTCGTTGCTCCAAGCAAGGGGCGCTTTGGTGGCTCTTGTCCTCCAAACAAAGCGGCTCGAACCGATATCCATTCGGGTCCGTTGGCAGGGCATTCAAGGATCGGTGCCACATGCCGGATGCTGGGTCCCGCAGCCACGATTCTGCAGTAGCGTGGTCATCCAGGTAAATGTCGTCGATGCGATCAGCCATGGATGGCGCTGAGATAAGTGTCAGGGACATGCACAACACAGCGGTACTCAGAAGCTGCGTGACGCGCCCAATCATCCTCAACCAATTTTCTCGACGTTTTTTGCCATCCAATGCCCATCTTCGTATATTGCAATCATTATCAGCACCGACGAATCCACCGGTTCGCCGTTGAGCTTGCTAGTGCCGTCAGAACTGTAAACGTCGATTGCCTCTTGCGCATGCTGGAATAGGATCTGGTATTCGCCATCTGACGTGGGCTTGAAGTTCGTTTGTGCTGTTCCGGGAGTTAGCGCACCGCCAACAACCCATCCACCCCCCGCGTAAATATCGAAAATGCCACTCGCTGCATTTTTGCAGGCGGTGCAATTGGCGCCGCTGATGGCCTTCATTGGCCCCAAATCACCTGTTGCATACGCGTAGGTCATCGTTTCTAGCCAGTAAGCCGAGAACGCTGTTAATCCCTGTTCAGTCTTTTCTGTGGCGGCCTCTGGGAGTACCGGCACGGGGACATTTTCCGCGGGGCCTTCCTCAGTTGCCGGTTTGTAGATCGGCGCGGCTGACGGCGATGAAGCCGGCGTCGGAGTCTCGCTGGACGCCGTAGATGTAGCGGGTTGCGGCGGATCGGAGGGCTCGGCTCCGGCAGGGCCGGTGCAGCCTGTGAGGGCTAGGGGTGCCCCTGCGAGAAGCAGGGCGATAATTCGGGTGGCGCGCGTTGTTACTGAGAGTGGTAGCTGCTGGCTCACTCAGACCCCCGTGCTGGTCGGGCTAGACGCTAGGTGCGAGCCAGTCTAACCAGACGCCTCAGCGGATGCGGAGGTTTTCCACAGGTTTGGTCTGCAGCAGGTTAAAACCTCCGGCTTCCCTTGACAGCGGCACGACCATCCGGCGGTGTGCAAGGGAGAAGGGAGCACGCGCACCGTGACCAGGCACCGGCGTCGTTGTTCAGCTGGGGCTAGGCCAGCTTGGCGAGGGTCTCCACCAGAAGTTGGCGTTCCTCCACCTTGATCCGCTCGTGGAGGGAATCCTCGGTGTCGTCGTCGAGCACCGGCACGGCCGCCTGGGCGAGGATGGGTCCGGTGTCGACACCGGAATCGACCAAATGCACCGTCACGCCGGTGATCTTGACGCCATGGGCCAGGGCATCGCGCACGCCGTGGGCGCCGGGGAAAGAGGGCAACAGCGCCGGGTGGGTATTGACCAACCGGCCCTCGAAGCGGGCGACGAATCCGGCGTCGAGGATCCGCATGAACCCTGCCAGCAGCACCACATCCGGCTGGAAGGCCGCGGCGGCTTCTTCCAAGGCCCGGTTCCACTCCGGCCTGGTGGCGAAGTCTGCGGGAGCCACGGTGAACGTCTCAATGCCCGCCGCGGCGGCACGTTCCAGGCCGCGGCAGCCGGGCACGTCGCTGCCCACAGCAACGATCTCGGCATCCAGGCGGCCGGTGCCGATAGCGTCGATAACGGCCTGAAGATTGGTGCCGGAACCGGAAACGAGGACCACGATGCGCATGGAAGCAACTTTATGCGTCCCTCTCGCCTAGGCTTAAACCCATGCTTCAGAACACGCGCCCGGCGCCGACCGAGGAACAGACCAAGTCCGCGGGGCTTTTCATCCGTGTGCTGCTGCTGTTACTGGCTTCCACCTTCCTGGCAACGGCGCTCCCGCTCCCCTGGAAGGCCGTGGCTCCCGTGCTGGCCGTGGCAAGCGTCGTGGTGGCCGTGGTGGGATTGGTCAACGCGGTGCGCGCCGGTCTGCCGGGCTCGCTCCGGCTTACCTATGTGCTGGGCATCGGCGCGGGCGGATTCTTCCTGCTGACCACGCTGGCGCAGGTGCTCTTCTGGCCGCTGACGGCCGATTTCGAGGCTTGCAACCAGATGGCTGTCACGCAGTCCGCCCGCGAAGAATGCCTGGCCGCATACGAGGACAAGCTGCTGAACCTGGACGATCTGCTGAACCCGTAGGTTACTTCCGGCTGCGGGACTTGGCCGGTTCGCGTTCCAGCCAGGGGGCCACCGCGTAGCCGAGCATCGTTCCCACCGCGACCTCGCCCGCTACCCAGAGGGCGGTCCAGAGTGGATCCGGTCCGATCTCCGTCAACCGCCCGATGCCCAGCGAACCGTTGGACAGCCACACCAACCCGGCTGCCGCGGCCCCGGCAACAGACCCGACGAACAGGCCCAGGACCACCGTGGATCCGGATGCGGTGAACCAGCGGGCTTGGATCTTGATGGAGAGCCACTCGTCGAAATGGTTCTCGCCCTCGCGCAGGAACCACCATCCGGCCAGCACCCCGGCAAGCACGGGCAAGGCCAGGGCCGCGAGTCCGTAGGTCAGCTCGCCGGTAGGCAGCGCACCCAGCACCGGAAACGCTGGCATCGGGCCCACCGTGGTGGCCAGCGGTCCGATGGAACTGCCGGATCCGATAGCGAAGCCGGCCCCCGAGGACCATGCCAGCGTCCACACCACGAAATTCGGGACCAGCCCAAGCTGCGCCACCGTCAGCACGGCACCGCCGATAATGCCCGCGCCGAGCTGTTCGTAAATCTCGACGATTTCGGCCCAGTGCAGGCCGAGATCCACGGCGAGCAGCAGTGCCGAGAGTGACACCGCGGCCGTTACCGCCAGCAGTCCCGCGCGGACGGCTGCCCAGACGTAAGACCCGGCCCAGCGTGAGTGCTGGCTGGTACGTGCCACCCATGCTGCCGCATCCACGCCGATCAACCGCCCCCACGATCCCGCCTCCCGGTACGCGCCGACGATCAGCCCGGCACCGGCGGGCAACAGCGGGATGAGCGCGCCCGCCAGAGTGGAAATATTCACTTCGTCAGTGCGCACCATGTAGGCGGTTGCGCCTCCCGCCGCAGCGTACGTTCCCAGCGCGCCGACCAGCGCCTGCCAGAGCTGGTCGGTGTAGGACGCCCGTGCCAGCCGCCGTCCGGCGCGCCAGGACAAAAAGAACGGGACGACCATGAGTCCCAGCGGCACCAGCGATAACGTGCCGCTCAGCGTTTCCGCCGAACTGGGGCCGGTCTGGATGGCCAGTTCCAGCGGGACGCCGTGGATCAGCAGCCACGCCTGGCCACCGAGCCGGGCGAGCGAATCGAAGCTGCGGTCGTCGAAACCGTCCGCGAACCACACACCCACCAGCGGCAGCAGCACCAGGATGGCCGAGAGCAGGGCGCACTGAAAGAACTCGAAGACACCCTGCAGCCACAGGGGCATCGGCAGTCCGGCCTGACCGTCCGGTCGCGACGTGAGTTTCATTGCTTCTATGGTGCCAGTCCGGCTGCCCTTGCCCGTTCAGCGACTCGGTGCCGTAACCATCGGCACACCGCCAGCGGCCGCCGACGATGCCGACGCCACCGGGCGCCGGCCTTATTGGCGGCGGGCGTTGCTTGGCGGCAGGAGCTGCTTGGCGGCGGGCGTCGACGTGGCTTCGGCAAAAAAGCTCGATTGCCTCGGGATACCCGGACTGCTTTTCATACAGCGTTGCGAAAAATAAAATGGGCGGCCGGATGACATTGAGATCAATCCGGCCGCCCGGCAGGCGGATATTCGCTCAACGGAAATTCAACGCAGGAAAATAAATTCCGCGGACTCTTTCCGTGGCTCCGCCAGTCTGCAAGAACCGTGTTCCCGCGGTTCTTCCGGACCCGCTGGTCCGCGCCCCTCGAACGGCAGCCCCGCATCGCGCTGCCGTTTGCACGGACCCTGGCGGTTCCGGCGTGCTAGCGCTTGCGGCGTTTGGGAACGGTTTCGTTCTCCAAGACCGCCTTTTCGCGCTTTTCGGCACGCTTTTCTTTAATGCTTCTGCCTTGCTTCTTGGCACTCTCGCGTGACGGCGTTTTTCCTGACATTCGTGCTCCTCTTTCTCAAGCGGGATGTCTTGCTAAAGACCATACCTGCTTTGGGAAATAAAGCCAGCCCCCATTTCCAGCCGGACAAAATACCGGAAAAGCGCCACATTCAGGCCAGCAAGTCCGCCAGTCCCTTGGCCAGCGCACCGGCCGCTCCCAAAAAGGCGAGCACGACAACAGCGGTCCTGGCGTGCTCGTCCCGCAGCCGCCGGCCCAGCCGTTCGCCGGCAACGATGCCCATGATGATCGAGAGCACAATCACCGCCCACATCCACCACTGCAGGTGCGGCACGCTGCCCGGGTCCACCGCCAGCTTGGCGCCGACGGTGATGATGCACAGCTGAAGGAAGAACGGCTGCAGCGTCGCCGCGAACCGGCGCGGCGGCCAGTGGGACAGAATGGCGTACGCGCTGACGGTCGGGCCGCCCACGCCGGCGAGCGCGTTGGTCAACCCGGAGCCGAAACCCGCGAGCACCTTGGGCAGCTGCCCGGAAACGGTGACTTGGGCGCGGCCCAACGCCACGGCGACGGCCAGCCCGGCCATCACCACGCCGCCCACGACGGCGGACAGCACTGCGGGCGGGACCTGCACCGCGAACCAGGAACCCAGAACCGTGCCGGCGGCGGCAGGGACGGACAGCCACAGCAACAGGGTCCAATGGATCTCCTGCCAGACCCGGGGCACAATCAGTCCGCACGAGACGACGGCGCAGATGTTGATCATCATGATGCCCTCATGCGGCCCGAGCAGGATCGCCAGGATCGGTGCCACCAGCAGCGCGAACCCGATGCCCGCGATGCGCTGGGCCACCGAACCGAAGAAGATTGCGCCGGTGATCAGCGCCAGGAGTCCCATGGTCACCCGACCACCCTCCCAGAGTGGAGTTAGACCGCCGTTCACCGACACGATCACACCTGCTTGCCTGCCGGTCGCCCGCCGCGGGCAGGCTGGACGGCGTGAGGATAGCTATCGTTGCCGAATCGTTCCTTCCGCACATGAACGGGGTCACCCAGTCGCTGTTGCAGGTGATCGCCCACTTGCGGCGCCGCGGCGACGACGTCCTGGTGATCGCACCGGCGTCGTCCTGGCTGGAGGACACCGCCCCGGCCACGGTGGAGGGCTACCCGGTCCACCGTTTGCCCTCCATCCCGCTGCGCGGCTATCCCAACGTGCGGGTGGCGGCCGGAACCGTAACCCGCATCCGCCGGGTGCTGGCTGACTTCCGTCCGGACGTGGTCCACGTGGCGTCGCCCTTCATCCTGGGCTGGCGCGCGGTGCAGGCCGCGCAGCAGCTCGGCCTGCCGACGGTCTCCATCTACCAGACCGAGGTGCCCGCCTACGCAGCCCGCTACGGTGCGCCATGGTTGCAGGAGCTGCTGTGGCAGCGGGTGGAGAACATCCACAAGGCCTCCACCCTGACGCTGGCGCCGTCGTCGTTCGCCATGGAGCAGTTGCGCAGCCGTGGCATCCGCGTCCACCTGTGGCGCCGCGGCGTGGACACCAGCCGTTTCCATCCGGATAAGCACGACGCCGGCTGGCGGGCATCCGTCGCGCCGCACGGCGAGCGGATCATCGGTTACGTGGGCCGCCTGGCGGCGGAAAAGCAGGTGGAGGACCTGGCCGTGCTGGCCGACCTCCCCGGCACCCGGCTGGTGGTGGTCGGCTCCGGCCCGCTGAAGGAGGAGCTGCAGGAGATATTGCCCGGCGCACACTTTGCCGGTTTCCAGAGCGGCGAAGACCTGGCCCGGCATGTGGCATCCTTCGACCTCTTTGTACACCCGGGCGAATCGGAAACGTTCTGCCAGACCATCCAGGAGGCCATGGCCAGCGGCGTGCCCGTGGTGGCGGTGGGCCGCGGCGGTCCGGTGGACCTGGTGGACCCCTCGCGAACCGGCTGGATCTACGAGCCCGGGAAGTTGGACCAGCTGCGCGGGTACGTCCAGGACCTGGTGGGTGATGACACCAAGCGCCGGGCGCTGGGCAGGGCAGCTTTCGACTCGGTGCAAGGGCGCACCTGGCCGGTGCTCTGCGAGCAGCTGGTGGACTATTACCGGCTGGCCATCACGGTCAAGCGCCGCGCCCTTAACCTCGAAGCCCGCGGCGTGCTTGGCTTTCTGGCCGGGTGAAAGCTTCAGCCCGAGCCCGGACCGGTGGACGCCTTCCCTGCTTCCACTAGGATGTGGCCATGCCCACAGAAACCGGTTCCTTCCCGTCCGACAATGGCTCCTCCCTGGGGCAGGAGCAGCGCGGGCCTGCCGGGCAGTCCGTACCGGAGCGGCTGGCTGAGCAGCTCAAATCCCTGGGCGTTGCCCGGACCTACGGAGAACCGCTGCAGGTGGGCGGCGACACCGTGGTGCCCGTGGCCATGGTCTACTACGGATTTGGCGGCGGCGGCGACTCCGAGGGCGCAGCCGGCGGTGGCGGCGGCGGTGGCGCTGTTCCGCTCGGCGCCTACATCGGCAACGGCAGCGGACCCGCCACGTTCCGGCCGAACACCGTCGCGTTGTACGCCGTGCTGATCCCCTTGGTCTGGATCGCAGGCCGGGCGGTGGCACGCGTGATCCGGGCCGCCAAGAAGTAGCGGCAGCGCCGGTTGCGGAGCGGGCCAGTGGCGCGCGTGGTCCGGGCCGCCAAGAGGTAGGGGCAGCGCCGGTTTAGGGAGCCAGCGTGCCTTGAATACCGCGCCCGGCAATCTTCCCCCAGCGTGCGCGCTCCCGCCCTAGCGGACACTGCGGCAGGACCGTAGGCTCGAATATGACAGCCACCTACGGGAGAAGGACATCCGATGAAACTGAGCCATATCCCCTTGCGCCTGTCCACCGGCGCGTTCATCTTCAACTCCGGCCTGGGCAAGCGGAAGCTGGACAGGGACAGTGCCGCGGCCATGCAGGAGATGGGCAGCCGCGCGATCCCCCAGTTGAAGGAGATGGACCCCGAGAAGTTCGGCAAACTGCTCGCGTACGGCGAGATCGCCCTCGGCGCGGCCCTGCTGCTGCCGTTCGTGCCCAGCCGGCTGGCCGGCCTGGGCCTGACCGCCTTCTCCGGTTCAATGCTGGCCATGTACTTGAACACCCCCCACATGACCACCGAAGGCGGCGTCCGCCCCAGCTCCGAGGGCACTCCCTTGGCCAAGGACGTCTGGCTGCTCGGCATCGCGCTGGCGCTGGTCCTCGACACCAAGGACAAGAAGCCGAAGGTCCTCAGGACCCTGTAGCTTTCACGGCAGGACGGCGGCGGCGCCTGCCCTCCGCCGCCGTCCTCCCCCGTCCACAGCGCCAGCGGCCCGTGCCGGACGACGGTTCCCGCGTGACCGGCGGCCGGTTCCAGCGTGAGATGATGGAAGCCATGGCCGCTCTCACTTTTCCGCTGGTTGACGTCAGCGAAATCATCCGGTTGGTGGGCGGCGCAGCCTTTGCCCGCGGCAAGATTTACGCCTCCGATGGCTCTGTTGCAGAACCCGTCTGGGATCCCTCCGTCCGGCTGCTGACTGCCAAGGTCATCGGCACCGCCGCCTTGCCGTACCGCTGCCGGATTTATCTGGAAAACGGCGAGAGCGGCCAGTGGCGCCCGGCATCGTCCTCCTGCAGTTGCCCGGTGGGCGACGACTGCAAACACGTGGCCGCCGTGCTCTTGGCCAGCAACAGCCGGCACGTCATCTCCAGCCAGGCCTTTGCGCGCGAGCCGGAACCGGGACCGGCCGACTGGCAGGATTCGTTGGAGGGCCTGATCGGCGGCAAGCCGGACTCCACCCGGCAGGACACCGGCAAGCCGTCAAAGCCCAAGGCGAAAAGCACGTCCCCGCTCGGGCTGCAGTTCGAGCTCATGGAGCCGGGTCGCCGGGAGGACCGCCAGTACCGCCCCTCGGGCCTCTCCCTGCCGCAAGCCTCCGCAGCGGGTCCGAACTGGACCCGCAAGGCCGGCAACCGGCTGCGCGTCGGGGTCCGTCCCGTGCTGCAGAACGAGACCGGACGATGGATCCGCAGCAAGCTGCGCTGGAACACCATCAGCTACAAGACGTACGGCCTGCCGCTGGACCCCGAACAGCACCGCTGGTTCAGCCAGTTCGCGCCGCTGCACCGGGCCACCGGCCTCACCTACTTCGGCGAAGACAACGACTGGCTCTTCCTCGACGAATTCAGCAGCCCGCTCTTGTGGGAACTCTTCGCCGAGGCCAAGCGTCTGGGCATCGCCCTGATCGGTGCCAAGGCGGACACCGTCGTCGAGGTCCGGGAACAGGCCGTCATCGGTTTGGACGCCCACCGCGACGGCGTGGAGGCAGCGTCCGCGGCCGAAGCCGCCGCCGAACCTCCAGCTGAAGCCGCCGCGGAAGCCCCCACCCCAGAGGCCGCCGGGGAAGCCCGGCCGGTGACCGACGACTTGGTCCTCACGCCGTCGCTGCGGATCGACGGGCGGGAACTGCCCACCGGGACTGCGGGCATCGTCGGCACGCACGGCGTCTACCACTACGCCGTCGATGGACAGACCGTCATCACGCTGGCTCCGACCGGGCATCCGGTGACCGAGCAGGAAGCGAACCTGCTGCTCTCCGGCACGCCGCTGACCGTGCCGGCCGCCGACGTCGAGCAGTTCATGAAGCGCTACTACCCCGTGCTCAGCCAGCGCATCGCCGTGGTCAGCAGCGACGACTCGGTGAGCTTCCCGGAGATCGTACCCCCGGCGCTGGTGCTGACCGCGTCCTACCGCAAGGGCAACGTGCTGCAGCTCGGCTGGCACCTCGAGTACCGCCACGGGGACAAGCCGCTGCGCCTGCCGGTCGATGAGGAGCCCGACGGCAGCCACTACCGCGACCTGCCGGCCGAGCAGGACCTGCTGGAGGCGGCCGCGGCCGTGCCGGGCGTGGGCACGACGGCGGCGCGCACCCTGCGGGACATGGCCACCGTGGATTTCACCCGCTACGCGCTGCCGGCGCTCGAACAGCTCGACGGCGTGCGCGTGGATATTGTCGGCGACAGGCCCGAGTACGAGGAGCTCACCGAGGCACCCGAGCTGACCATCAGCACGGTGGCGACGGACGAGAGCGACTGGTTCGACCTGGGTGTCATGGTCCGCGTGGCTGGCCGCACCGTCCCGTTCGGGAACATCTTCAAGGCCCTGGCCCGCGGGCAGACAAGGCTGTTGTTAGTGGACAAGTCCTACCTGTCGCTGGAGCAGCCGGTCTTTGACCGGCTCCGCCAACTCGTGGACGAAGCCCGCCACATGCAGGACCGGGAATCCGGCGAACTGCTGCAGATCAGCCGCTACCAGGCGTCCCTCTGGGAGGACCTGGAGGAAGTCGCCACCGAAACGGTGCAGGCGCGCACCTGGCGCGAATCGGTGCAGGGCCTGCTGGAACTGGAAGCGGTGGAGCAGACCCCGCTGCCGACCGGGCTGGACGCGGACCTCCGCCCCTACCAGGCCGAAGGCTTCAACTGGCTCGCCTTCCTCTGGAAGCACCGGCTGGGCGGCGTGCTGGCCGACGACATGGGACTGGGCAAGACGCTGCAGACCCTGGCCCTGCTGCTGCACGCCAAACAGCAGGGCGAACCGGCCAGCGCCCGGCCGTTCCTGGTGGTGGCCCCCACCTCGGTGGTGTCCAACTGGGTCCACGAGAGCCGGCGCTTCGCCCCCGACCTCCGAATCGAGAGCATCACCGACACCCAGGGCCGCGGCCGGCCGCTGTCCGAGATCGCCGCGGACACCGACGTCATCGTCACTTCCTACACGCTGTTCCGGCTGGATTTCGACACCTACAAGGAGATGGACTGGGCCGGGCTGATCTTGGATGAGGCCCAGTTCGTCAAAAACCGCGCCACCAAGGTCCACCAGTGCGCCCGGGATTTGCACGCGCCCTTCAAGATGGCGATCACCGGCACGCCCATGGAGAACAACCTCATGGAACTCTGGTCCATCTTCTCCATCGTCGCGCCCGGGCTCTTCCCGTCTGCGGTTCGGTTTGTGGACCAGTACCAGCGGCCGATCGAACGCAGCCAGGACAGGGAGCTGCTGCAGAAACTGCGCCGCCGGATCAAACCGTTGATGATGCGCCGCAGCAAGGAGGCCGTGGCCGATGACCTGCCGGCGAAGCAGGAGCAGATCCTCGAGGTGGAACTGACGCCCAAGCACCGGCGGATCTACGACACGCACCTGCAGCGAGAGCGGCAGAAGGTGCTGCGGCTGGTCGAGGACATGGACAAGAACCGGTTCACGATCTTCCAGTCGCTGACCCTGTTGCGGCTCTTGAGCCTGGACCCCTCGCTGGTGGATCCGAAATATTCGTCGGTCCCCTCCAGCAAGCTGGGCGTCCTGTTCGAGCAACTGGAAGATGTCCTCGGCGAGGGGCATCGGGCGCTGATCTTCAGCCAGTTCACCAGCTACCTGAAGAAGACCGCCCAGCAGTTGGACGCGGCCGGCATCGAGTACTGCTACCTGGACGGCTCCACCCGCCGCCGCGCCGACGTCATTGAGAAGTTCAAGAGCGGCAACGCGCCGGTGTTCCTGATCAGCCTCAAGGCCGGCGGCTTCGGCCTGAACCTCACCGAAGCCGACTACTGCTTCCTGCTGGACCCCTGGTGGAACCCGGCGACCGAGGCGCAGGCCGTGGACCGCACGCACCGGATCGGCCAGACCAAGAACGTCATGGTCTATCGGATGGTGGCCCGCGGGACGATCGAAGAGAAGGTCATGGCCCTGAAGGAACGCAAGGCCAAACTGATCGCCTCGGTGCTCGAAGACGATGCGATGTTCTCCTCCAAGCTCACCGCCACCGACATCCGCGGGCTTTTCGGCGAGTAGCCGGCACCCGGGAGCGCCTCATCGCCTATGCGGCTACTGCGGCTACTGCGTCATGATCTGCAGCAGCCGCCAGCCTTCGGGAACCTGCGCTTCGATCGCGGCCTTGGCGTCGGCATAGGTGTCGCCCTCGGCCGACAACTGCTTGGTTTCCACCGGCTGAATGATTCCCACAACTTTGACCACGGACTAAAGATATCCCCGCCCGCCCCGGCGCCCCGGGATGCGGCGTGGTGCTTCCGCTCACGCCTGCCGCCGGGCACGGGCGCCGGCCCGGCCCTGCCGGCCGGGGCGCCGATTCCCTCCGGCGCATCGCTGCCGGCATGTGTTCCTCCACCGGCAGTTACGTGCGTCCGGCATGCCGGCGCCAGACCAGGTCCAGGCCGGCGTGGGCGCAGTCAATGTTCCAGTCCGTGTAGTCCACGCCCAGCGAATCCGGATGCTCGGAGGCGAACAACACCACTCCCGGGTAGTCCCGGATGAATTCCGACAACATGGCGGTGCCCTGCCGGTCCAAATCGGCGTCGAGCCGGTTCAAGACCAGCAGCGGCGGATCACCCAGCGAGGCCCTCGCCAGCATCAGCCGGGCCAGCTCGGAGGTGGTCAACGGTTCGCCGCCGCGCTTGAGCTGGGTCTCCTCGCCCCGCTCCAGTTGCCCGATCCGGCCGGCGAGGCCGACGCGTTCCAGGGCCGCCGATCCGTTGTCCGGCGAGAGGTCGGGCCGGCGGTACCGCACGCTGCGGGCGATGGAGCCGCGCTCCACGTACATGCCGGCGGCGGCGTACCCCACCAGCTTCCGGCGGGTGCGGCCGCCGCTTTCCAGCAAATGCCGGCCGCCCACCATGGCCACCGCGTGCGGGTCGCTGCGGATGCCGACCAGTGTCTCAAGTGCCCGGGTCTCGGCCGCCGGGTCGGCGGAGCGGATCCGGACCCGCGCGCCCGGGCCGGCGGACAAGGGCGGCGCCGGGCAGTTGCGGCACGCGGCCAGGCCGTCCACCAGCACGGCCCCGTTCGCGTGGGAATCCGCCGGGGTGGATGCCTCCGAAGGTGCGTCGGACGCCAACGCTGTCCCGGTCGCGGTCGCCGGACGGGTCCCGGACCGGGCGGCCGAGCGACGCCGTCGATCATCCCGCGCCGCAGCGGCCACCGCGAGGGCCGGAGCAAGAATGCGCCGCGCGGCCCGGAAGTTCTGCCGGTATTCCACCACCCGGCCCATGTCCGTGACGGGCGCGGAGATCATCCCCACGATGGTCAGCCCGGCGGCGATGCTGGCCGTGGGCACCGCCTGCCAGGTTCCGACGGCGGCCACGGCGGCGCTGCCGAGCGAGGCGGCCGCTGCCGCCGCCCCGCGGATATGACCGGCGGCAGCGGCGCGGTGCACGGCCGCATCCAAGACTTTCCGCCCGGCCTTGTCGATCTGCTTGACCTCCCGGTCCTCGCCGCCGGCGGCCCGGATGGTGCCGGCGGCAATCACCGTGTCCGCGAGCCGGGCGGCCAGCCGTCCCCGTTGGCGCCGCAATTCGCGGGCACGGTGGAACGCCGGCCGGGACAGCAGCGCCAGCCCGGCGGCCAGCAGCACCAGCGGCACGACGACGGCGAACGCCAGCACCGGGGACAGGAACCACAGTGCCGCAGCGGTTCCCACAATCAGCGGGATGCCGACGGCCAGGGGCGCGATGCCCAGCGCGATCCAGTTCCGGACGCTGGAGAGGTCGTTGGTGCTGCGCGCGATGGTCACCCCCGGCGACGGACCGCGGTCGGTGGCCAGGGCGGAGGCCACCAGGCCCTTGCGGATCTCGTGGATGTAGTCCTGTCCGAGCTTCTCCGCCAGGACGCGCTCGACGGCCCGCAGGCCGCCCAGCCCCAGCGCCGCGGCGGCCAGGCCGAGCGCGGGCGGCAGGATGCCGGCCGCGTCCGGCGCGGTGCCGCCCAGCAGCCGGGTCATCAGCAGCGCGCTCACCCCGGCGGCCGCGGCCATCAACAGGCCGGTCCCCAGCAGGGCCGCCATCAACCAGCGGCGCCGGCCGCGCAGCAGCTTAGGCAGCGGCAGGTCGGGCGGCCGCTGAACTTTCCCCAACGAGTCCGTCCGATCCCACGCCGCCGGCGCGGCATTGGCCGCCTGGCCTGCCGTCACTGTTACTTCCGCTCCGGCAGCAGCTGCAGGGCGGTGGCCGGGTCGCACAGGTCGTAGGTGTTGATCACCGGGGTATCAATGACGCCGGCGGCTTCCCGGGCGGCCAGCGGCGAGGCGGTCAGCAGGCCGGAGACGGCGGGCACGCTGACGCCGGCGTCGCGCAGGACCGCGATGCCGGCGGTAGCGCCCAGCGCGTCCGCCGCGGAGAACACCACGTGGTCCACGGCGGCATGGAACACCGGGTCGGCCAGCAGCCGGGCGGTTTCGCCCTGGTAGACGCCGTCGGCGATCTCCACTACCACCACGTCGGTCTCGGAAGTGGTCAGCGCGTCGATCAGGCTGGTGAGCAGGCCGCGCACGCGCTCGTAGTCCAGCAGGTAGGTGGTGGGGAAGCCGAAGTCGGTGAAGTCGAGCACTTTCACCGCTCCGGCATCGGCGAACAGCAGCGGATCGTTGCCGGCGCCCGTGCCGGTGGCCTTGCCCGCGGACACGGTCAGGCCGGCCGAGGTCAGGCCCTTGACCAGGCAACCAAGCGTGGTGGACTTGCCGGAGTTCATCGACGTGCCGAGCACCGCAATCACCGGCGGCCGTCCCGGCAGCACGGTGTTGGCGCTAATCGTGTGCGGCGCCAGATCGGCCAGGTTGACCACTCGCCCGTCACGCGCCAGCAGGCCGATGGGTTGGATGCGGGTGGCCATGTCG
Organism: Arthrobacter sp. Y3221114; assembly: GCF_059092625.1. NCBI lineage: Bacteria > Bacillati > Actinomycetota > Actinomycetes > Micrococcales > Micrococcaceae > Arthrobacter > Arthrobacter sp. Y3221114. The sequence continues at coordinate 245,568 of NZ_JBNHHW010000005.1, read as the reverse complement.
ATGTCGGCGTGCTGTTCCAGCACCCGCGCCGCTAGGCCGCCGCCGGCCACCAGCGAGCACTCGGACAGGTCGCCGGGTACCACCGCCAGGAACTGGTCCGGCGCGTACCTGTTGCCGTAAGCCACTAGGATCTCGTCGCCGACGAACATGGCCTGGCGCCGCGAGGCCGGGCTCTCCAAGCGGGTGTGCTTGCCGATTTCCACCACCCGGGCCAGCACGACGTCGCCCGCGGCCGGCTCAACATCGAGCAATTCGTAGCCGGCGGCGTCGAGGCAGAGGCGCTCGGCCAGGAACCTGGTGGTGTACGCCTTCTTGGCCCGGCGCAGCCGCTGCGGGTCTGCCGGAGCGGCTGCCGTGCGGAAGACCTTCTCCGCTACCCCTGCCGCCGATGCGGCAGGGGTTCCGAGTGCTTCGAGTCCTGCTGTTCCGGCGGTGCCTACTGGGAAATCCGTGATGGTCATGGCCTGCTCCTTCGTTGGTGGGTGCGTCAGGATTGAGTCAACACACCCGCGATGAAACGAACATGACAGCCGCATGAGGGCTTTCTCATGAAACGTTTACCTTTCGGTCGCCCGTGCTCCCCACGCCGTTCAGTCCGCTGCGCACGGGAGGCCCTCCGCCTTCAGAAGCCGCATCCGGGCCGCCGTGCACCGCCGCCGGGCTAAGGTTGATGAGGGGACAAATCGTTGTGGGAATCGTCCCGTTCACCGGGCAAAAGGGGAAAAGTGCTGGCACTGGTACGTCACGGACAGACCGACTGGAATGCCGAAGGCCGGCTGCAGGGGCATACGGATGTGCCGCTCAACAACGTGGGCCGACGGCAGGCGCTGGACGCCGGCGCCTCGCTCGCCGAGAGGGGATGGGACGGCCTCGTGTCCTCGCCTTTGCGACGCGCGATGGAGACCGCCCGGATTATCGGCAGCCAGGTAGGCCTGGAGCTGGCGGAAACCGTTCCTGATCTTTCGGAGCGCGATTACCGCGGAATCGAAGGCACCGTGCTGCGCGGCCTGGAACGGCCGGAGATCGACCAGCTCATGCGGCAGGCCGAGCCGGAGCGGGAGGTGGCCGCCCGCGGCATCGCCGGCCTGCAGGAAGTGCTCCACACCTACCCGGGCCGCAACATCGTCGTGGTGGCCCACGGCACCATCCTGCGGCTCACGTTGAGCCTTGTCCACGGATCACCTTGGGGCTACATCGCCAACGGTGAGACGGTGGAACTGGACGCCGACCTGGTGCTCGGCTACCGGACGGACCCGGACCCGCTGGCCGCCGCGCGCTCCTGACCGCACCCGCTCCGGGTCACGCCGCCAAACGAGTTATGGGGCAGGGGCCGCCGGCGGCCGTGGAGCTGACCGGTTCCTAGCCCCCGTCCAGGCGGCGGTGCAGGAAGGCCACCGCATGCACGGACAGTTCCTCCCGCGGCGCGCACCAGTCCACCCACCGGTGCAGGAAGGCTGTCACCTCCCCCGGATCAACCGGCTCGAGTCCGCCTTCGGCCAGCACGGTCTCGCTGAGCAGGTCCAGCTTGACCGGGCTCACACGGGTGAGGCGTCCGCCGTCGTAATCCCAGCCGTAGCCAAGGACCAGGTTCACCATGCCGAGTTCGGCGGCCGAATCGCGCCCGGTCTCCCGCGCGTAGCGGGCGGCCAACTTCTCGATTTCCTCCTGCCGGATCGCCTCGATTTTTTCTTCCCGGGCGGCGGGCCCCGGTTCGGGGTCACCGGACGGCAGCGTGCCGGTGGCGGGCGCGGCCTCGGTCCCCGGCCCCGCCCCTGTCCCCGCCCCTGCCCCGGTCCCCGCCCCTGCCTCGGCATCGTCGAGCTCGGCGTAGTCCTCGTCGGAGAGCCAGTCTTCGCTCTCGTCCTCCGTATCGTCCGCGAGCTCGATGATGGTGCGCAGCCACGCCTGGGCCACCCAGCGGCGGGCGCCGAAGTCTTCGTCCACCATGTGCTCCGGCAGGTCCATCGAGGCGTCCAGGCCTTCCCAGGCGTCCAGCGCGGTGCCGGTCAGGTCTGCGTCGGCGTCGAGCACCAGCCCTGCTTCCTGGGCGTCCTCGTTCAGGTCCCTGAGCGCCGCGGCGGGATCGTCCACGAGTCCGGTTTCCATCACCGTGCCGCCGAAGGTGTTGCCGTCCAGCAGCGCCAGCAGCCCCACCTTCTCGGTGCCGGTGGTGAACTCGAAGAGCATGTCGGCTTCGTCGCCGTAGGCATCGGCATAACGGTGCAGGGCCGTCACGGCCACCGGATGCTTGGCCCATTCCGGTTCGGTGAACCCGTCGGCCACCAACCGGTCGGCCAGGGTTTCGGCGTCGCGGCGCATGTCCGGGCGATCGATCAGGAAAGCCAGCGCCCGCAGCATCGGCACGGAGCCGGGGCCGGTCCGGTCCTCGGCCAGGTCCAGCCAGGCGTAGAACAGCTCGTGGCGGCGCTGCTGGCCCGACGCGTCGGCAGTGTCCCACAGATCCAGCAGATAACCGCCCAGGGAATGGGCTTCGATCGGGCTGGGCGAGTCCAGAGTGTCCGCAAACGGCCCTTCCAGCTCGCGGTACAGGTCCAGCAGCGGGTCGCTGGCGGGCCCGCCCTGCCGGCCACCAAACCGGCTGTTCTTCAGCTTCTTAGGCTTGCGCTTGCGGCTCACGGGGCTCATGGCACGAGTGTGCCACGCCCGCCGGGGTGAAGGTAACCACCGGGCGGGACCCGCGGCCGCGGCAGGACTGGCTCACCAGCCGCCAATTCCGCGGCGGGCCCGTGCGAACGTCCGCCCCGAATGTAAGACTGGCCGCATGCCGTTTTACCAGGACGCCTCCGCCACCGAACCGCTGACGGCCATCCACCTGGTCCAGCGCACCAAGAGATGCTTCCAACTGGCGGCGCCGATTTACTACCAGGCGGAAACAACCTCCGCCATCGTCCGGATCGAGCCGCACGACCTCTCCGCCGGGCTGGAGCACAACTCCACGGATCTGGCCTCCGTGCCCACCTGGATGTGGGGACTCATCGCCAGCTACGGCCGGCAGACGGCTCCGGCCCTGCTGCATGATCAGCGCACGACGATGTGCGCCCGCTTGCCGAGCGATCAGGCGCTGGAGTTGCGCCGCATCTACGACGAAGAATTCCGCCGCGCACTGCTGGACACCGGGGTGGCCGCGTTGCGTGCCCGGCTGATGTGGGCGGTGGTGACGGTACAGGCTTACCTTGAGCATGCCGGCGCCCGCGGCCTGCTGCTGACCGTGTCCGTGGGCGCCGGAGCCATCGGGTTGCTGGCCGGCGTCGTGCTCGCGGCGACCGGCGCCGGCCTGGTGCCCCTGGCCGCAGCTGTCCTCCTGACCGGCGCGCTCTGCCTGACGTGGAGCCGCGACTGGGCGGTGGTTGCCGTCCTGGCTCCCGCCTTCGCCCTGTTCTCCCCCGTGCTGGCGGCAGCCGCGGCCGGGGTCCTGCTGCTCTGGCTCTGCGAAACGGCTTGGTGGGCCGCCATCAAACCCTTCGCAAAGCGCCCGGATCCGCCACCCGTCGTCGGACCCTTGGCCAGGACCACGCAACCGTGAGCCCCGGCGGTATTTCCAGGTTCCGGGCGCTGGAACCCGGTGCCGGAGAACACCCGAAAAGCGCCCATTTGGTTTGATTGGCAAAACCAAACGGAAACGGGTAAACTTGGACCATGCCATCCAGCTCCCGCAGACAGCCCGATCCGGGCGTCATGATCCGTGACGCCGTGGCTCAAGTGGTGCGCTGGGCGTCCCATGCGGAGACGCGGAAACAGCTGTTCGATCCGCGCGAGATGGGCCTGACGCCCACCGACGTGGCCTTGCTCGAGTACATCGACGACAACGGCCCCGTCCGGGTCTCGGAGCTGGCCACGCAGCAGGGCGTGGACAAATCCACCATGACGCCCCAGGTCCGCCGCTTGGAGGACAAAGGGCTGGTGGACAAGCAGGCCGACCCGGACGACGGCCGGGCCACCCTGCTGACGGCTTCCACGGCCGGACGGCGGATGCACCGGAACATCGGCAAGGCCGGCGCGGCCGTCGTCGATGAAATCCTGGCGGATTGGTCCGCCGAAGACCGCGAAACTTTCGCCCAACTCTTTACCCGCTTCGCCGAGCAATTGCTGCGCGGCGACGCATCCCCCCGAAGCGACTCAGAAAGGAACACGACCGGCGATGTCATCGAAGGCTCTTGAGCAAGGTGGCAAACACGATCTGCACACGCTTTCTACACGGTTGACCGCCACCCGGCAGCTGCTGACACAGAAAGTACGTACCGCCGGTTTGCTGTTCCCGCTGCTGACCCTGGCCGGCACTGCGGTGTTCTGGTCCATCGTCTGGCTGCTGGACACCGCACCCGTCCACGCCCTCTCTCCAGTCAACGCGCTGCTGCGGATCTACGGCACTGGCATGGCGGTCATCGCCACGATGGTCATCGTCGGTGCCTCCGTCTGGCTGATCGTCAAGCGGCTGGGCTACGCCGACAGGTTCGCCGAGGTTTTGTTCGAGTATCCCGAAGACATCGGGCCGGTTCCGGCCGTGCCCGGCAGCCTGGCACGGAACGCGACTGCCCCGGCGTCCGGCAGCGGCCTTGCGCCGGCGGCCGGCAGCGGCCTTGCTGCGCTGCCCGCAGCGACTCCCCGGCTGCAGCTTGAAGCCGCAAACAACGACGGCGGGGCGCGGCCGATGTCCGCACTCGCTGCGCCGGCGGCAGGCAACGACTCTGCCATGCACAGCGCCCGAACTGCGACGGCACCGCGAGGAGAAGAGTCCGGCGTCGCAGAGTTCCGGGCGGCAGGCGCCGCAGCGACGACGACCTGCACCGCCCCTCCGCTGGCCAAGGGCAATCCGCTCAAGAAGGGCAAAGGCCGCAGGAAGTAGCGGCCCCACATTCCAATGGCCGGCGTCAGCGAACGGGCGCCGGCCATTATTTTTGCCCGACGGCAGCTCCTGCCCGGGCGAAGCTTTGCCGTTGCCGGTCAGCCCCCGGAGGGGTCCAACTGGGCGGCAGCTGCCGCCTGGTGGTCCGGGTCGCCGGTGGCAATCGCATACAACCCGTAGTTGATGGGACCGGCCGACACCAGTTCGGCACAGTGCTCGGCCAGCCGCGGCGGCACCCGGCCGCCCTCGTCCCGGAAAGCCCGCACGGTCAGTTCGAACGCCTCGGGCGTGGACATCATGCAGTGCAGGCTGAAGTCCAGCGCCGGGTCCCCCACCTTGGCCGTCGTCCAGTCCAGCACCGACCGGATCTCCGCGTTCTCGTCCAGCAGCAGATGGGCCGGGTATAGCTCACCGTGGCTGAAAGCGGTGAAGTCCGGCCAATAGCTGTCGCCGTCCAGCCAGGCGTCCCACCGTCGCATCAGGTCCGCCGCCACCCGGAACTCCGAGCTCACTTTGGCCAGATTGTTTCGCATCTCCTGACGCACCTCGGCGGCGGTGAATGCCGGGACGCCGGCCTGGCGCGCCTCGTCCGGGCTGATGCGCTGCAGGTGGGCGATCAACCGTCCCAACGACGCGCAGTAGGCCGGCGACTCGCGGTCGAAGTGCCAGACGGGTTCTCCGTCCTCAAGCGTCAGGCCCGGCTCGCCCGGCAGCTCCGGATAGGCAATCAGGCTGCGGTTCCGAATCCGCCAGTCCGGCACGGCGGCGGAAATCCTGTTCTTTACCAGGTTCAGGATCTTGGCCTCGTCAGCCATTTTCGATGAGACGTCCGGCCGCCGCGGGATCCTGAGCACCCACCTCTTGCCGTCGTCGGCGGTTGCGTAGGCCACCAGGTAGTCCAGCCCTGCCTCGTTGAACCTGACGGACTTTGGATCGATGGTCAGCCCGTTTTGTGAGGCGAGGTCGGCGACGGAGTCCGGTGTGTAGTCGTTCGCTGCGCTCATGGGTACCTCCAGTCGACTTTGTGCCACTGTAGCCACAAGCCCGTGCCGAGGCCATGACACCCGCAGCGCCTGCCGCGCCCTTGCCGCCGCAAGCGCCGCTGAAAGCACGACGGCGGTGCCCCGCCCCGCCTTGGGGGAGGCACCGCCGTCGACGGTTCCTACAGGATGGCTGTCCTCTTCGCTTAGCCGCGGTCCGCCAGGTCGTCGGCTGCCACTCCCCTGCGCAAGGTCGCGCCGCGGAAGAAGTCCGGGTTGCGCCGATACATGAGCACCATCAGCACCGCGCCGAGCAGGATCACGCCGCAGCCGAGCACGAACACCAGGCCCAGTCCGCCGATCGACGAACCGGAACCGTAGGCAGGGTCCATCGAGTCGACGGCCGTCTGCACGAACATCACCAGCAGGATGACGCCTCCCAGCAGCGGCGCCAGGAACTTGAGCCCGAATCCGCGCAGCGAGGCAAAGGCATCGGCCCGGAAGTACCAGACGCACGCCAAGGCGGTGACGCCGTAGTAGAAGCAGATCATCATGCCCAGCGCGGTGATGGTGTCCCACAGCGCGTTCTCGGACATCACCCGGGTGACGGTGTAGAAGCCGCCGGCCGCCACTGCTGCGGCGACGGTGGCGTAGCTGGGCGACTTGTACTTCGGGCTGATCGTGCCGTATCCGGCCGGCAGCGCCCGGTAGTGGCCCATGGCGAGCATGGTCCGGGCGGGCGAGACGAAGGTGGACTGAAGCGACGCCGCCGAACTGCTCAGCACGGCCAGGGACATCAGGATGGCGAACGGTCCCATCACCGGGCCGGCGAGCGTGGCGAAGATGCTCTCCTGGTTCTCCGGGTTGCCGGCGCCCAGGCCTTCGGTGCCCACGCCCGCGTAAGCCAGCACGGCCAGTGCCACGGTCATGTAGATCACGACGATGACCATGATGGTTACTGCGGCGGCACGGCCCGGAGTCTTCTCCGGGTCCTTCGTCTCCTCGTTCATGGTGAGGGTGACGTCCCAGCCCCAGAAGATAAAGATGGACAGCGAGATGCCGGCGGCGAAGGCCGAGAAGGACTCGACGCCGAACGGGTTGAACCAGTCGGCCGAGATCTCCAGCGCGTCGAACGCCGTGCCTCCCGCCACGTGGCCGAAGGCAGCCACGGCGAACCAAACGAGCACCACCACCTGGAACGCCACCAGCACATACTGGAAGGTCTTGGTGGTTTCCATGCCGCGGTACGAGATCCAGCAGGCCAGCCCGATGAAGATCCAGGTCGTGGCGATGTTCAGCGGCAGGTTGTTGGTCAGGTCGGCAAGCGCTGCGTTGCCGGTGAGCTGGGCGAGCATTAGGTAGAAAAAGTCGACTGCCACCGCCGCCAGGTTGGAGAGCACGATCACCGTTGCGGCGATCAGCCCCCAGCCGCCCATCCAGCCCACCCAGGGACCGAAGGCACGGGTGGCCCAGGTGAAGGACGTGCCGGAATCAGGCATGGCGTTGTTCAGCTCGCGGTAGCCGAGGGCCACCAGCAGCATCGGAATGAAGCCCACCAGGAAAATCGCGGGCAGGTGCACGCCGACCTCGGCGATGGTGGGGCCGAGCGCCCCGGTCAGCGTATACGCCGGGGCGATGCAGGAGACGCCGATGACGACGGCGCCGAGCAGGCCGACCGAACCCGATTTCAGGCCCTTCCGGCTCAGGCCGCCCGCGGTGCTCCCGGCCTTGGTGATGGTACTGGTCATGGTCATGCCTCCTTGCGGCCGGCGCCGTCGGAATGTTCAGGGCCCTTGGGCTGACCCGGATCGTCGGTAAGTTGTGCGGCGCCCGCGTAGCCGCGCGGGACCACCAGCATGGGAACCGGCAGCGCCCGCAGCACCTTGCTGGCCGTCGCCCCGAGGAACATGCGGTTGTGCGGCGCCAGCCGGCTGGAGCCGATCAGCATCACTTCGCCTTCGTCCCACTCCAGCGCGTCGATGGCGTCTTCGATCGAACGGCCTTCCGCGACGCCGGCGGTCACCCGGCCGGGCAGCACAGCTTCTGCCTGTGCCAGCCGTTCCTTCACGTGCGCTTCGGCACGGGCTATCGCGTCCGCGTCGGAGGAATCCAGCGGCACCAGCGAGAGCAGCCGCAGGTCCAGGCCCCGCCGATGGCCGGCGTTCACGGCAACCTGCATGACCTCGTCCGCCCCCACCCGGTTGCCGATGCCCACCGTCATCCGCGAGACGGGTTCGGTGCGCCGGTAGCCGCGCGGCGCCAACGCCACGGGGACCGTGGACGCGTGGAGCAGTCCGCTGGCGACGGTGCCGACGCTGAAGCGGCGGAAAACGCTGTTGCGCCCGGCACCGATCACGATCAGCGTCGCGCCGAATTCCTCGGCGGCGGCGATCAGGCCCTCGGCGTTGGAATCGGCGGGGCGAACATGGGCGCGGGCCGGAACGTCGTCGGGCACCATCTCGAGCCCCTCGGCCAGCCACTGCTGAATCTGTTCGGAGAGAATCCCGCCGAAGCCGGATTCCGGCCGCGGATAGGCGCCCGAGTAGGGCGAGGATTCGGGCAGCACCATGACCAGGTCGAGGCTGCCGCCCTGCCGGCGGGCCAGCGCCGTCGCGAGGTTGACCGCTTCGCGTCCGCTGTCCGTGGCGGTGTAGGCAACAACATAGCGTCGCATGCCTAGCCCTTCCGGCCGGCGGCAGGGACGAGTTCACCGGCGTCGGCCGCGTGTGCTTCGAGGATGCGGGCGGCAGTCCCGCGGCCCATCCGCACTGCGCCGTCCACGTGCTGGTAGCCGGCGCCGGCCAGGTCGGAACAGGACCAATAAATCGGTCCCACCGGAGTCGACTGGTCCTTGCCGTAGCGTGACAGGCCGCCCAGATCGTAGCTGGAGGCGTAGGCGCCGCGGGTCCATTCCTCGGATCCCCAGTCCGACTCGTAGTACACCACCGGATCCAGCGCGGCCGGGCCCAGGTAGTCGGCAATGGAGGAGAGGATTGCGGCCTTCCGCTCCCCCGCGCTGAGTTCGAACATCGCGTCGGCCTTCTCATCGCTCACGAAGCCGACCAGGGTTCCGCGGGAGTCGCCGTAGTTGGTGTTGTCGTACACCTCCTGGACCACCGAGTTGGCGCCGAAGCACGTTCCCGAGAGGCCGTCGGCCCGCCAGAACGGCGTCTCGTAGACGGCGTGGACCTTGATCACCAGACCCAGCGACTGGTGCTGGTGCATCTGGTGCTGCCGGCGCGGCAACGGCGGTTCGTAGGAGACGCGCGAATACAGGTTCGGCGGCACGGCCATCACGGCGTAGCGGGCCTCGACGGTGACACCGTCCGCGGTGGCGGTCACGCCGTCGTCGTTCCAGCGCAGCGCGCGGACGGGTGCGTTGAGCACAACGTCGTCGCCCAGCTCTGCGGCCAGGCGCACGGAGACCTCCTGCATGCCGCCCACCACACGCTTGTCCAGGATGAACTCGTCGTCCACCAGGTTGCTGAACGAGCCGGCGGACGCGGCCATCAGCACCGCCTGCAGCACCGAGAACGAGTGCGCCGGCTTGGTCAGCATGCCGCCGGCCACGAACAGGCCGATGTTGTTGCAGGCTTCCTCGTCCGCGGACTGCTGGCGCAGCCACTGGTCGAAGGAGATGGTGTCCAACTCGCGGGCCTCCGGGTGGGCCCACGGTTCCTCGGCGCCAACCTCGGCGGCCAAGGCGTCCAGCAGCCCGATCAGGCGGTTCATCTCGGACTCCGTGGAGGCGCTGACCGGGAACATGGCGCCGGTGTAGCGCTTGGCTTCGCCCGTGGCGTCCAGGTAGATGCTCTCGCCGTCGCGGTAGCGGCTGTAGGTCTCCAGCCCCAGCTCGTCCAGTAGCTCCAGCAGGGCCGTCTGGTCCGGCGAAACCCACTGCCCGCCGATCTCGAGCATGGCTCCGTCCACCACATCGGTCCAGGTGCGGCCGCCCACGCGGTCACGCGCCTCCAACACGGCCACGGACATTCCGGCCCGCTTCAAGTCCCGCGCCGCGGTCAGCCCGGAGGGCCCGGCGCCGATGACTACTACGTCCCGCTTCAACTTGCTCACTGTGCTCCACTCCCATTCGTGCCGTGGCGGTCCGGCCGCATGAGTGCCTGGCCCCGCCCGCTTAAATGAATGTCATTCATTTAGCCACAACACTGTAACCCGTGCCACAGCCTTTTGAAAACCGTTGCGTAGGATGGCCCTACAGGCCGCACCGCCGCGGCCCGCACGGCCGAGGGAAGAAGGAGCCCGTGGTAACAGCACGCCCAGCGGGCGAGGACGCCTCCGTCCGGAACGGGAACCGCCCCGCCGGCCGCCCCGTCCAGAAACTGCTGTCCAAGGAACTGATGACGACGGCGGCGCTCGGCCTGATCGAATCGCGCGGCTATGAAGGGCTCACCATGTCGGCCCTGGCGCGCAGCCTCGGCGTGGCCCCCTCCGCGCTCTACAACCACGTGGCGTCGAAGCACGACGTCCTGCTGCTCCTTCAGGACCACGTGATGGCCGGCGTGGACGTGAGCGTGTTTTCAGACCTGGCGTGGGCGGACGCCGTGCGCCGCTGGGCCTGGTCCTACCGCGACGCTTTCACCCACCACGCCCCGCTGATTCCCGTGATCGCGGTGCTGCCCGTCACCGGCGCCCCGCACACGCTGGCCATGTACGAGGCCGTCACCGCCGGCTTCCTGAAGGCCGGCTGGCCGGAGCCGCAGGTCGTGCCGGCCATCGTGGCTTTGGAGTCCTTCATCTTCGGTTCGGCCTTCGACGTGACCGCACCGGCGGATATCTTCGAATCGGGCGAGCTCGCCGCGGCCAACCCGGCCTTCACCTCCGCCGTGCGGTCGCAGGATTCCGGCCCCGCCGGGTCGGCGGCCGACGCGGCCTTCCGGCTGGGCCTAGAGGCGCTGATCGCCGGCTTGGAGATGCAACTCGAGGCTGCCCGGTCCGCCTGACCCCTGGTTGATTCCCCCGTTGCTGCGGGAAGTCGCCTAAGGCCCGTGCGCCGGCCGTCATGGGTCTTTGACGCTCCCGACCTGCGTCTTGCGCGCGGGCGGAAGCGGGCCTTTTGGTGCCCACCTTTTCCGCAGGAAAAACCATTAAACCGCAGCGCAAGTGCATCGTTTACCCATCCGGGGAAGCATTCCCCGGCAGGTGTCGCAGGATAGGCAAAAGCCGGCCGTTTCCGGGCTTTCGGCTTGCTAATTTTCTTGAAGAGCTGGCGAGGTGCCAGCCGGCCGCTGGCCAGGATGCCAGCGATTCAATCGCACAGGAGTTCTCATGCTTTCCATCATCGCCACCCTTCAGACCCTCGGTTTCACCGTGAAGAACCGCCTCCAGCGCGAGGAGACCGGGGCCACCGCCGTCGAATACGCCCTCATGGTGGGCCTCATCGCCGTCGTCATGATCACCGGACTGACCATCTTCGGCCCGCAGCTGAGCACCTTCTTCGGCGGCCTCGGCACCAAGCTGAAAATCGTCTAGGCCTGAGGCTACTTCCGAATCGAACGTATCCACCTCCTGGGTGGCTGGGACGGCGGCACTGGTTGCTCCCGTCCCAGCCACCGAACTGTGAAAGAGCAACACATGAAACGCATGACATCGGAACGCGGAGCGGCAGCCGTCGAGTTCGCCCTGGTCTTGCCGGTCTTGTTGTTGCTGCTGTTGGGGATTGTCGAGTTCGGACGCGTCTACAACGCCCAGATGCAGCTCACCGCAGCGGCACGGGACGGGGCGCGCGTGATGACCATCAACAGCACGGCGTCCAGCGCGGCTGAATCCCGGGCGGCAGTGATCGCCTCGGCCCCTGCGCTGGCGCCGACCATCACGGCCGACCAAATAACTGTCGCTGTCAGCCCCGGCAACAGCGGCGCCTGCGCGCCCGGCTCGGTCGCCACCGTCACCGTGGCCTACCCCATGAATTTTCTGTCCGGCCTCTTCGGGGCCAGCATCACCCTGACCGGCAAAGGAGTCATGCAGTGCAGCGTCTGAGCGACGAACGCGGCGCCACTGCCGTCACCACCGCCCTTTTCATGGTGGTCCTGCTCGGCATGGCCGCCGTCGTCCTAGACATCGGGGCGCTGTACTTCGAGCGCGCCCAGCTGAAGAACGGCGCCGACGCCGGGGCGCTGGCCGTCGCCCAGAACTGCGCGGCAGGCCACTGCGATGCGGACTTCACAGCCCTCGCCACCTCGCTCGCCAACCAAAACGCGAACGACGGCTTGGCCAACGCCAGTGTCCAACTGGACCCCGCCGCCGCCACCGCCACCGTCACCACCACCACGAGGTCTGCCGACGGCCACTTCCTGGCCCAGCACTTCGCGCCCATCCTCGGCCTGGACGGCTCCGCCTCCATCACCGCCGAGTCCCGGGCCCGCTGGGGAGCCCCAGTCGCCGGCAAATCCGTCCTCCCCATCGCCATTTCCTACTGCCAGTTCCTGGGCATGCTCGACGGCGGCCTGCAGCGGGTGGAATTCAACCCGAACGGGCTGACTACCGCTGGATGTTCCAGCTCAACGGTTCCGGGCAGCACGGGGGCGGCCTACACGATTCCGGGCGGCTTCGGCTGGCTGAAGCAAGATCCGGCCCGTCCGTGCCAGGCCAAGATCAACCTTGGCGCGACCGGCCTTCCAGGCTTCCCCGTCGATCCTGAAGTGGCCAGCGATTCGGGTAACGATGTGCCGTCCGCCTGTAAGCAGACCAACATGCTGCAGCAGATTGCCGGCACCACCGTCCTGCTGCCGCTGTATGACAAGGTCGGCGGCCAGGGGACGAATGGCTGGTACCACGTCATCGGGTTCGCTGCCTTCAAGGTCACCGGCTGGAACTTCAGCAGCACGTCCCACAACAACCTCAGCCCGGCCTCCGTGCAGTGCACCGGCAGCTGCCGGGCACTGATCGGCGAGTTCGAAACTTTCGTGACGCTCGACGCCGGCGAACAAGACTTCATCTTCGGCGGCGCCAACAACACCTTCGGCGCCTCCCTCGTCACGCTTGTCCACTAGGAGCACCGTAGGTGAAAAAGAGAATCGTAGGGGCCATAGCGGCCCTGCTGATGGCCGTCGTCGGAACCATGATGGTCCTCGCCTACATCGGCAGCGCCGATCAGCGCGCCCTGGCCGGCACCGAGACGGTGGAGGTCCTGGTGGTCGCCGAGAACGTGCCGGCCGGCACGCCCGCCGACCAGTTGGCAGCCAACGTGGCAACCGAGCTTGTACCGGCCAAGGTTGTCCCCGCTGATGCCGTGAAGGATCTCCAAGAGCTGTCCGGCCGGGTGGCCGCCGTCGACCTCGTCGCCGGGGAACAGGTGCTGGCCGCACGCTTTGCCCTGCCCGCGGAGCTCGAGGAACCCGGAACGGTCGCCGTGCCCGAGGGCATGCAGGAGGTCACCATCTCCCTGGACCCGGCACGCGTTGTCGGCGGCCAAGTCGCGGCGGGTGACACCGTGGGCGTCTTCGTCTCGATGGAAGCCGGCCCCGGCGACACTAAAGGCGTCACACACCTGACCCTGCATAAGGTCCTGGTCACCCGGGTGCAGGGAGTGGCGGTCGCCGCCGAGTCCGGCGATGCCACCGTGCCCGCCAACAACGTGCTGGTCACCCTGGCGGTGATGGCACCCGATGCCGAAAAGATCGTGTACGCCCAGGAGTTCGCCCGCACCTGGCTCTCGAAGGAACCGGCCGACGCCAGCGAAAAGGGAACGCGCCTGGTGGACAAGGACGAGGTATACAAATGAGCCGCTACGTACTGGTGGGCACCGACCCCGACTTCGAACAACGCTTCGCCGCCGCCGCGGTTGGTTCCTTGGCCGGCCATACCCAGCTGTGGAACGGGGCGGGCCTCCCCACCGAACCCAACGATGTCTTCGCCGTGCTGTCCAACCCGCAACTCCTGGATGCCGTGGTGCTTGGCCCCGGGCTGGCCCCCGGGCAGGCGCTGGACCTGGCGGCGGAGTTCGAATCGCAGCGGCCCGAGGTTTCGGTGCTGCTGGTCGCGGGGCCGAGCCCGGACGTCGTGCTGGCCGCCATGCGCGCCGGCATCCGCGACGTCGTGGATCCCGGTGCCGATGTCCGCGATATCGCCGCGCTGCTGCACCGTGCGGTTCGCAGCGCCAACCACCGCCGGCACAGCGTTCCCTCGTCCGACGGCCAGGCCGCGAATGGCCGCGTGATCGCCGTCGTCTCGCCCAAGGGCGGCGCCGGAAAGACCACGGTGGCGACCAACCTCGCCGTCGGGCTGGCTGCCGCCTCGGAGCAGCAGACCGTCATCGTCGACCTCGACCTGCAGTTCGGCGACGTGGCCAGCGCGCTCTGCCTGGAGCCGGAGCATTCGCTGGTCGACGCCGTGCAGCCGAACGCGCAGAAAGACAGCATTGTGCTCAAGTCCTTCCTGGCCCGGCACCCCAGCGGGCTGTATGCGCTGTGCGCGCCGCCGTCGCCGGCCGATGCCGATCAGGTCACCGGCGAGCAGGTATCGCTGCTGCTGGACCAACTGGCCGCGCAGTACGCGCACGTCATCATCGACACGTCCCCGGGGCTGTCGGAGCACACGCTGGCCGCGCTGGATCGTGCCACGGACTATATCTTCGTGGGTGGCATGGACGTTCCCAGCATCCGCGGACTCCGAAAGGAGCTCGAAATCCTGCGCGAGCTGGGCATGGAACCGCTCACCCGCCACATCGTGTTGAACGGGGCGGATCCGCGCGACGGGCTCACCCGCCGCGACGCGGAGACCACCCTCGGCTGCAAAGTCGACGACGTCATCCCGGACACCCGCGCGGTCCGGATTTCCACCAACCAAGGCGTGCCGGTGCTCGAAAGCGCCCCGCGCGATCCTGCGGCCCGCGCCTTGCACAAGGTGGTGGACCGCTTTGCCCCCGCCCCGGCCGGCCTGCTCAAGCGCCGCGGCCGTCACCGAAGAGGATAGCCATGAACCTTGCCCAACGGCTTCAGGCAGTGCACGGCACCGCCCCAACAGCTCCCCCCGCCCGTCATCAGGCGGCCGCGCAGGCCGCAACCGCCACGGCGGCTGCGCCGGCACCGGCTGCTTCCGGCTCCGCTGCTCCCGCGGTGTCTGCGACGGTGACTGCGGCGGCGTCCTCCTCCACCGTCGCCGCTGCACAGCCGGCCGCTACCGGCCGCACCGCTCCCCCGGCGGCCCTGCCCCCGGCCCAAGATGCCCTGTCCAAGATGAAGGAACGTGCCAGCACGGTCCTCTTCGAACGCATGGGATCGCGGCTGCTGGATTCCTCCCTGGACGAGGACAAGCTGCATCTCGTGGTGCAGCAGGAACTTGCCAAGGTGGTGGAGGAAGAAGAGAACTCGCTCAGCCACCAGGAGCGCCAGCGCCTGATCCGTGAAGTCAGCGACGACGTGCTCGGCTATGGTCCGCTGCAGCCGCTGCTGGAAGATCCGGACGTCTCCGAAATCATGGTGAACGGACCCGACATGATCTATGTGGAGCACAAGGGCAAGCTGTCGCGCAGTTCGGCCCGGTTCCTGTCCGAGGAACAACTGCGCCGCGTCATTGAACGCATCGTGTCCCGGGTTGGCCGCCGGATCGACGAATCGTCGCCACTCGTTGACGCACGTTTGGCCGACGGTTCCCGCGTGAATGCGGTCATTCCGCCGCTTGCAGTCAACGGGTCCTCACTGACCATCCGGAAGTTCGCCGCCGACCCGTTCCAGGTCCAGGACCTCATTGGCTTCGGCACTCTTTCACCGGAGATGGCCGCGTTGTTGGACGCCTGCGTCCGGTCACGGCTGAACATCATCGTGTCCGGCGGCACCGGCACCGGAAAGACGACCCTGCTGAATGTGCTCTCCTCCTTCATTCCGGCCGGCGAGCGCATTGTCACCATCGAAGACGCCGTGGAACTGCAACTGCAGCAGGACCACGTGGTCCGGCTGGAAAGCCGCCCGACCAACATCGAGGGCAAGGGCGCGATCACCATCCGCGACCTCGTCCGCAACTCGCTGCGCATGCGCCCGGACCGGATCGTGGTGGGCGAGGTCCGCGGCGGAGAAACACTGGACATGCTCCAAGCCATGAACACCGGCCACGACGGGTCGCTGTCCACCGTGCATTCGAACTCCCCCAGGGACGCCATCGCGCGCCTGGAAACCTTGGTGTTGATGGCCGGGATGGATCTGCCCCTGCGAGCGATCCGGGAACAGATCGCCTCCGCGGTGGACGTCATTGTGCAACTGACCCGCCTGCGCGACGGTACGCGCCGAGTCACGCATGTGACCGAGGTACAGGGCATGGAAGGCGACATCGTGACGCTGCAGGACGCCTTCGTCTTCGACTACAGCGCCGGAGTGGATGCCAGCGGCAGATTCCTGGGCAAACCCGTTCCAACCGGGGTACGCCCCCGGTTTACCGATCGGTTCCGGGAATTGGGCATCGACCTGCCGGCCGACATCTTCGAGCCGGCCACCGGCCCGTTGCGGACCTCGGCGGCCGCACGATGACCCCGGCGGTCCTGGTTGCCGGGATGCTGTTCTGCTACGGTTCCCTGGCCCTGCTGGTGGCAGCGGTGTTCGGCACGCGATCCTTGAGGCTTCGGGCGTCCCGCCGTGGTACCGCGGAACGCGGCTCACGGCTCAGTGATGTGGCCGCCCGCTCCACCGCTGCCATCGAACGGCTCCTGGCCCGCCGCCGGCAAGCCCCGGCGATAGCCGGAGCCCTCGAAGCCGCCGGGTTGAAGCTCAGCCCCGCGGAACTGGTGGTGCTGGTTCTGTCCGGCGCAGCAGTCAGCGCGGCCCTCGGGCTCATGCTCGCGGGACCCGCCGCCGCCCTGCTCCTGGCTGTTGCGGCCCCAGCCGTCGCAAAAGCGGTCCTGGCTTTCCGGGCCGGCCGGCGCCGGGCGGCCTTCGCCGACCAGCTCGACGACACGCTCCAACTGCTGGCCAGCGGCCTGCGTGCCGGCCACAGCCTGCTGCGCGCGGTGGATGCGGTCTCCGCCGAGTCGGCGGCCCCGACGTCCGAAGAGCTCCGTCGGGTGGTCAACGAAACGAGGCTGGGCCGCGACCTCGGTGAGTCGCTGCACGATACCGCCGACAGGATGGGCAGCGAAGACTTCCACTGGGTGGCCCAGGCCATAGACATCCATCGCGAGGTAGGCGGCAACCTGGCCGAGGTCCTTGACCAGGTGGGCCAGACGATCAGGGAGCGCTCCCAAATCCGGGGACAGGTCAAGGCGCTCAGCGCCGAAGGGCGGATCTCCGCCTTGGTCCTGATGGTCCTGCCCTTTGGCCTCAGCGGGTTCCTGTTCGTGTCCAGCCCCGGCTATCTGGACAGCTTCACCCAAAGCCCGCTCGGTTTTTCCCTGCTGGCGGCGGCGGCAGCCCTGCTCATCGCGGGCGGGCTGTGGATGCGCAAAGTCGTCAGCTTCAAGTTCTAAGTTCCGCATCGTTTAGTAAAGGAGTCCGCCGATGCCGCTGACTATTATGGTGGCTGCCGCAGCCCTGGTGCTGTCGCTCCCGCTGTTTGCCTGGTCCCTGGTGGGCGGCAAGAATCCCCAGCACGAGGCCATCCGGGCCAATTTGTCCCGTGGCCTGGCCGGGCCGCGCGCGGTCAAACGCAAACGCCGGCGCCGGTTCGAGGCGCTGGCCAGCCGGTTCACGCCCGCCACCTTTGCCCAGCGTTTGGAACGCCAGCTGGCGCTGGCCGGACGTCCCGAGGCCTGGCCGCTGAAGCGGCTCATGGCGGCGAAGATCGTACTTGCCGTGGCAGGCATCGTACTCGGGCTCCTGTACGTGGCCGCCACATCCGCAGGGTCCAGCGTCCTGCTCGCCATCGTCGTCGCCGTCGTCGCTTACTGCCTCCCCGATCTTCTGCTGCACAGCGCGGGGCAGAAACGCCAGGCAAAGATCAGCGAGGAACTGCCGGACACGCTGGACCAGATGACCATCGCAGTGGAGGCCGGCCTGGGTTTCGACGCGGCGGTCGCCCGGGTAGGAGCGAACGGTTCCGGCCCGCTGGCCGCCGAACTGATCCGGGTCCTGCAGGACATGCAGGTGGGCCGCTCGCGCCGCGAGGCCTACGACTCCTTGGCCGGCAGGACCACGTCGAAGGACCTGCAGCAGTTCGTTCGCGCCGTCATCCAGGCGGACGCCTATGGCGTGTCCGTCTCCGGCGTGCTCCGCACGCAGGCGGCCGAGATGCGCGTCAAGCGGCGCCAGCGCGCCGAGGAAAAGGCCATGCAGATCCCGGTCAAGGTAGTCTTCCCGCTGATGTTCTGCATTCTTCCGGTGCTTTTTATCGCGTTGCTCGGCCCTGCGGCATTGAACATCATCGCCACCCTTGGCGGCTGACGAGGACCGGCACGCCGGCAACCACAGCAATACCGCAACATTAGCCAAAGAAACCGGAAAACCGGCAGACCCACCCGCCATCGGAAAGTAGTCTCGAACCATGCCCACCCCATCCACCCACTGTGCACTGGCCGGCCTGGTCCCGGCCGGGACCCGTCCCCCGCGGCGCGTGCCATGATGGCCGCTGACCAGCACCAGGTCCTGCCGCTGGTTGACCCCGCGGTAGTGGAAGATCTTGGCGACGGTTTGGCCGACCACGGCATCGCGCGCGGATTGGTCCAGGACTTTTCCGAAGCGTGGCCGGAACGGTTCAGCTGCTTGGAGACCGCGTTGGAAAGCCAGGACCGGACCGATTCCCTGGATGCTGTCCTCAGCCTGAGGACCGCCTCGATCATGGTGGGCGCCAGTCAACTGGCCTGGCTGTCCGGCAAGGTCGAGGCTCATGTTCGGGCGACGGAATTCGCGGAGGCGGCCGCCCTGCTTGCTCTCATCCATCAATGCGGTACGGCCACAGCCAGCGAAATGCAGGGAATGAAGGCCGAAGGAGGAGCACCCGCTACACCGGACGCTCCGGCGCCAGACGATAACCGATTCCCCGCACCGTAACGAGCCAGCGGGGGCGGTGCGGATCTTCCTTCAGTTTGCGCCGCAGATTGCCCACGTGGACTTCGATCGCCCGCTCATCGGCTTCACTGATATAGGCGTCTTCAGGGTAATAGTCCCCGCGCACTACCTTAACGAGTTCGGCCTTCGAGCGGACGGCCCCCGAACTGCGCAGCATCTCCTGAAGCACGTTGAACTCGCTCCTGGTCAGACGCAGTTCCTCACCCTCGCGCGACGCCGTACGCCGGTCCGCATCAAGGACGAGCCCATTGTGCTTGAGGATTCTGCTGTCGGCGGGCGGGGCCGCAGGTAGCGGCGGCGCGTTTGCCGGGGTGGTTTCCAGCGGATGCGGAGTGCGGGGCCGGCGCATCATCGCGTGGATCCTGGCCCGCAGCTCCCGGGGACGAAATGGTTTGGTCATGTAGTCGTCCGCGCCAAGCTGCAACGCCGTGAGCGTGTCGAGTTCCTCGTTCCTGCTGGTGAGCATCACGATGTAACAGTTGCTGAATTGGCGGATCCGCCGGAGCACTTCAAAGCCGTCAATGTCCGGCAGCGAGATGTCCAAGGTGACAACGGTGGTGATCCGTTGTCGCACGGCATGGATACCTTCCCGCCCGCTCGCGGCTGCCTGCACGTCGAATCCTGATTGCAGGAGGACGGCGCTCACAAGATTGCGGATGTCCACGTCGTCTTCTATCACTACGGCCGTACCCGGGTCACTCATCTTGCATCTCCTCCCTGCACGGTCCGCATCGGGCTCATGCCCGAAGGACTGTCCGGCCTCTGCAGAAGCCCGGATCTCTGATACTCCTAGAGGTTAATCGATTCGTTCTGCTTTGAGCCTATGCCGGGCAGCGGTGTGATGAAAGGGTGACCAACGATCCGAAGAGCCGAGGGACATGAAGGAACAAGGTCTCTGGCCTGTGGGCGGTGCCGGTGACCATGTTGCTGGCACTCGTGCTGACCGCCGCCGGAGCCCTTGCCGGCTGGTGCGTCTTCGCGCTCGCCCACCGGGAGGAGCGCACATCCCTGCCCGCCGCGTGGCGCGGGCCGATGGCCGCCGCCACCGGCGTCCTCTGCGGCCTCCTGGCCCCGTCCCGGGAAGCGGCTGAGCTGCCGGCCTTCGGCCTTCTGGCTGTCCTCGGCGTGCTGCTGGCCGCCATTGACCTCCGGCACAAGTTGCTGCCCAATCGCGTGGTCCTCCCGTTCCTGGGGGCGGCCTTGGCACTGCTGCTCCTGCCCGCCTTCACCGACTCCGCGTGGCAGCCGGTCTTGGCCGGGGTGCTCGGCTCGTTGGCGATGTTTGCCGCCTATCTGCTGGCGGCCCTGATCAAGCCCGGCGGCATCGGCATGGGAGACGTGAAGCTTGCCGCCGTGGTGGGCCTGTTTGCCGGCTATGACGGCGTAGCGGCGTGGATGGCCGTCCTGCTGGGTGCGTTCCTGCTGAACGCCGCGGTCATCGTCCTGCTGATGCTGGCCCGCGTGGTCAGGCGGGATTCAAACATCCCTTTTGGCCCGTCCATGATTGCCGCCACGCTCGCGGTCTCGCTGGCCGGTCCGCTGGCCGGATAGTCCGGCCTACAGCAGGCGGCGTGCTCCGTCGGCCGGCAACACGGTGAACAGCTCGGGCCGGCGGAATCCCTGCGCGGCGAACGCGTGCAGCACAGCCTCCTGCACCCGCGCTGCTTCGCCGGCGGGAACCAGGGCGATGGCTGAACCGCCGAAACCGCCGCCGGTCATGCGGGCGCCCAGGGCGCCGTTCGCACGCGCAGCGTCCACGGCCAGGTCAAGCTCCGGGCAGGAGATTTCGAAGTCGTCGCGCATGGAGACGTGGCTGGCGTACAGCAGCCGGCGGATGGTCCCTGGGCCATCGGAGCGCAGCGCCTCCACGGTCGCTAGGACACGGTCGTTCTCGGTCACGATGTGCCGGGCGCGGCGAAAGGTCTCGTCGTCGAGCAACTGCTGTGCCTCCCCCAGCCGACTGGCCGGAAGGTCGCGGAGCAGCGGTACATCCAGCGCTTCCGCTGCGCGTACGCAGGAGTCGCGCCTGCGGGCGTAGTCCCCGGTAGCGTGTGCGTGGGAGACCTTGGTATCCATCACCAGGCACACCAGGTCCGCAGCCTCGAGGTCCAGCGGCACCAGTTCCACGGCTTCGCTGCGGCAGTCCAGAAACACCGCGGATCCGGCCGCCCCGAACAGGGAGGCGTACTGGTCCATGATGCCGGTGGGCGCACCTACCACCTCGTTCTCCGCGCGCCGTCCGGCGGCCGCCAGCCCGGCCCGATCCGGCCCCGCGGGAACCAGCCCCGTCGGATTCGGCCCGGTCCGATCCAACCCGGGCCGGTCCAGCCCCGCATCCGCCCACCGATCTCCGGCCAGTTCGGCCAGGCCAAGGGCCACCGCGCATTCCAGCGCGGCAGACGAGGACAATCCGGCGCCGACCGGAACTTCCGAGTCCACCAGCAGGTCGAAACCGGGCAGGCGTACTCCCGCCTGCTCCAGCGCCCAGGCCACGCCCAGCGGGTACGCCGACCAGCCGGAAACCGCGCCGGGGCCGACATCGTCCAGCCTGACCTCCACCGCCTCGGCCCCCGGCAGGGCCGAGGCCACCCGAACGGTGCGGTCGCCGCGCACGGCTAGCGCCGCCGTCGTAATCTTGTCGATGGCGAAGGGCAGCACGAAGCCGCCGTTGTAATCGGTGTGTTCGCCGATCAGATTCGCCCGTCCGGGCCCCGCCCACACCCCGTCCGGGCCGCGGCCGAACCGTGCGGCGAAGGCATCGGCGGTGCGTGCGGCCAAGGTTTCGGCGGTCACGGGGCGTCCCCGCTGGCTGCCACGGCGTCCTCGGTCGCTTCACCCGCTGCGCGCGTCCCGTCCAGCCCTTCGTTGCCTGCTCTCGGGGTCCGCCCCGGATCCGCCTCCCGCAGCGCGGCGGCCACCTGCTCCGGCAGCGTGTCGTTGATGAAGGCGCCCATCGCGGCCTCGGAGCCCGCCAGGTACTTCAACTTGTCGGCGGCCCGGCGCGGCGAGGTCAGCTGCAGGTGCAGGTAGCCCGCTTCCCGCAGCGCCCGGGCGACCGGCGCCTGGTGCCAGGCGGCGATGTACGGGGTGGGGCTGTCGTAGAGCGCGTCGAACCGGCCCAGCAGCTGCGGGTATAGCTCCGCCAGTTCGTCCCGCTCCGCACCCGTGAGCCCGGCGAGGTCCGCGACCTGCCGGTGCGGCACCAGGTGCACCTCCAGCGGCCAGCGTGCCGCGAACGGCACGTAGGCACTGAAATGCTCGCCTTCCAGCACCATCCGGGAGCCGGCGGAGCGCTCGCCGGCGAGCACCGCCCCGGTGAGGGTCTGCCGCCCGCCGGTGGCCTCGAAGTGTTTCCGCGCGGCCGCCGCCATGACTGCCCCGCGCGGCGGCAGGTAGGAGTAGGCGTAGATCTGCCCGTGCGGATGGTGCAGCGTCACGCCGATCTGCGCGCCGCGGTTTTCGAAGCAGAAGACCTGCGCAATCCCGTCCATCGCGCCGAGCGCGGCGGTCCGGTGCGCCCACGCGTCGATCACGGTGCGCACCCGGCGGGTGTCCAGCCCGGCGAACGAACCGGTATGCGCCGAGGTGAAGGAGACCACCTCGCAGCGCCCGCCGGCGGTGTAGGCGCTGCCCCACTCCGGGTCCTCGGGCGTGGCCAGCAGGTCCGGCCCGAGCGACGGAAACCGGTTCTCGAACACGGCCACGTCATAGTCCGCCGCCGGGATTTCGGAGGCGTAGTCCGGCGTACTCGGGCACAGCGGGCACGCGTCCGCCGGCGGCAGATACGTGCGGGTCTGCCGGTGCGCGGCCAGCGCCACCCACTCCCCCGTCAGCACGTCGTAGCGCAGCTCCCCCACCGGCGGCCGCTCCGGCAGGTCACGGGTGTCCTGCGAAGCCCGCGGGACCGGCAGCGCACCGTCGTCGAAATACAGCAGCTCCCGGCCGTCCGCCAGCCGGGTGCCGGTCACCGCGGTGACGGGGTCTCCGTCCGGAACAACGACGGCGGTGCCAGCCTCGTGCGTGGCACGATCCACTTTGGTTCGCTCAGGCACGGCGCTGCTTCGCGGCGCAGGCCACGCAATATTGTGCTTCAGGCCGGATCTCCAGGCGTTCGCGCGGGATGGGGTTGCCGCACGAGGCGCACGTGCCATAGGTGCCGGCCGCCAGCCGGGCACGTGCGGCGGCGATGTCCGCCAGCGCCTTTTCCGTGCTGACCAGCAGGGCCACTTCGCGCGCCCGTTCCAGCGTGGCCGTCGAGCCCTCGGGGTCGTGTTCGTCGTCGGCCGGGACGTCCCGGGTCGCGGCGGTGACTTCGGCAATGTCGACCGTGAGGCGCTCCACCTGGGCGCGGTCCGACGCCTCGCGGGCGTCCAGCAGCGCGGCGAAGTGCTCCACATCGTCGTGGGTCAGGCTGTCGCTCATGTGTGCCTCCCGTCGGCTGGTCGGTCCGGCAGCTGCGGACCGGAGTGCCCCTAGACTACGCCGTTGCCGCGGTACATGGGGTGGACCGGCCACCACGGGACGCTGGCCACCACGGGAGGCTGCCGGCGGCGGGGCAGATTGGCCGGTTGCGGAGGCGAGCCGCCGCCAACACGGCTGCCACGGCGGTCAGGCCAGCCGGTGCGGCCGCGGCCGGGCGACCGGGTCAGCCGTTGAGCTTGCCCGCCATCCGCTCCCGCATGGCCACACTGGCCGAGTTCAGCCCGATGATCCGCACGTCCTTGCCCTGGCTGCGGTACTTCTCAGTAATCGCATCCAGTGCCGCCACGGTCGAGGCATCCCACAGGTGCGAGGCATGCATGTCGATGACCACCTTGTCCGGGTCGTGTGCGTACTGGAACTGCGTGTAAAGGTCGTTCGAGGACGCGAAGAACAGCTCGCCGTCGACCACGTAGGTGGCCGTTTCCTCGCCATTCAGTTCCAACACCGTCCGCTCCACGGTCACCAGATGCGACACCCGGTTGGCGAACAGCACCATGGCGGTCAGGACGCCGAGGCCGACGCCGATGGCCAGGTTGTTCGTGGCGACCGTGGCGACGACGGTGACCAGCATGACGGCGGTCTCGCTCTTCGGCATCATCTTCAGGGTTGAGGGCTTGATGCTGTGCCAGTCGAACGTCGCCCAGGACACGAAGATCATCACGGCCACCAGGGCCGCCATCGGGATCAGCGCCACAATATCCCCGAGGGCCACCACGAGGATGAGCAGGAACAGTCCCGCAAGGAAGGTGGAGATGCGGGTCCGGGCCCCGGAGGCTTTGACGTTGATCATCGTCTGGCCGATCATCGCGCAGCCGCCCATGCCGCCGAAGAAGCCGGTGATGATGTTCGCCGCGCCCTGGCCCCATGACTCGCGGGTCTTGTTAGAGCGGGTGTCCGTGACGTCGTCGACCAGCTTGGCCGTCATCAGCGATTCGAGCAACCCGACGAAGGCCATCGCCAGGGCATACGGGAAGATGATCTGGAAAGTCTCTAGATTGAGCGGGACATTGGGGAAGAAGAGCGCGGGCAGGGACTCCGGCAGCTCGCCCTTGTCGCCGACCGTGGGAACCGTGATCGAGGCAAGCACGGTGATCAGGGTCAGCACCACGATGGCCACCAGCGGCGACGGAACGACGTTCGTGATCCTCGGCAAACCGAAGACGATGGCCAGGCCCATGACGGTCAGTGGATACACGAGCCAGGGGACGCCCAGCAGTTCCGGCACCTGGGACATGAAGATCAGGATGGCCAGCGCGTTCACAAAGCCCACCATGACCTGGCGGGGAATGAAGCGCATCAGCTTGGCCACTCCGAGGAGGGCGAGGACGATTTGGAAGATCCCGGCGAGGATCACTGCGGCGATAAAGTACTCCACGCCGTGGCTTGCCACCAGCGGCGCGATGACCAGGGCGATCGCGCCGGTCGCGGCCGAGATCATGGCCGGGCGTCCGCCGAGGAACGCGATCGAGACCGCCATGGTGAAGGAGGCGAAGAGGCCGAGCCGCGGGTCGACGCCGGCGATGATGGAGAAGGCGATCGCCTCGGGGATCAGCGCGAGCGCGACGACGAGGCCGGCGAGCACTTCCGTCTTCAGCAGCCGCGGCGACTTGAGGGTGCGCAGCACGGACTGGCGCTCCTCGGGAGTCGGTTCCGGCCGGGCATCGGCGGTTGACGTTGGCATGGTGGTCTCCATTCACATCTGAAGGCAGGCACGCCTTCACTACAGCAAAAGTTTGGGGGCGCGACGCCGCGCGGGGAAGAACTCGACGAACACGAATCGCGTCGATAATGGTTTACAACCCTAACCTGACGTGAGGGTAGAGTTGTAATCGGGCGATCAGGGAGGTTGGACCATGGACAAGGACGAAGGTACCGCGTCCGGCACGCGTACGATGCACATCGGCGAACTCGCCGATGCCACGGGACTGTCGCTGCGGACCATCCGCCACTATGACGACATCGGGCTGCTGCCGGCCACCACGCGCACCGAGGGCGGCTTCCGGGTCTACACCCAGTCGGATCTGGACCGTTTATTGATCATCCGCTCCATGAAACCGCTTGGCTTCACCTTGGACGAGATGGCCGAGCTTTTGGAAATCATCGATGTCTTAT
Source organism: Arthrobacter sp. Y3221114 (assembly GCF_059092625.1). Classification (NCBI taxonomy): domain Bacteria; kingdom Bacillati; phylum Actinomycetota; class Actinomycetes; order Micrococcales; family Micrococcaceae; genus Arthrobacter; species Arthrobacter sp. Y3221114. The sequence continues at coordinate 220,183 of NZ_JBNHHW010000005.1, read as the reverse complement.
CCGACGGTGCCGTTCATCCCGCCGAGCGCGGACTCTTGCAGGAGTACATCCGGCGTGCGGACGAAAAGCGCAACAAGCTCGCCCTGAACCTGGCCCGCGCCGACGAGTTCATCAGCGACCTGCGCGGGCGGTAACTGCCGGCGGTCCCGGCCGTTCCGGCCGGCCTCCCCTGCAGCCGGAACTTCGCCAGCGGTAACCTCGGAGGAGGAGGTAACGCCATGGCAGCCGAACTCCAAACCGATGTGCTGATTGTCGGGGCAGGTCCCACCGGCCTGATGCTCGCCAACTGGCTGGCCAAGCTGGGCGTCGACCACATCATCACGGACGGCAAGTCGGGCCCCACGAGGGAATCCCGGGCCCTCGGGGTTCAGGCGCGCAGCATGGAAATCTACGACCAACTGGGCGTCGCCGACACCGTCATGGCCGAAGGCGTCCTCGCCGAAGCGGTGGTCATCGGCTTCGGCACGAAGCCGCGCGGCAGGGTCCCGCTGGGCCGGATGGGCCGCGGGATCACACCTTTCCCGGGCATCATGTTCTACGAACAAAGCAAGAACGAGGAGTTGCTGCTCAAGAACCTGCACGCACTCGGCGGCGAGGTGCTGTGGGAGTGCCGGCTGGGCGCCCTGGACATCGCGGACGGCAGCCACCCGGACCACCCCGTCAGGGCGCAGCTGACGGGCCCACGGGGCGAGACGTCTGTCCGCGCCCGCTACTGCGTGGGCACCGACGGTGCCTCGTCAACCGTGCGGACCAGCCGGGGCATCGGGTTTGTAGGCTCCACCAGTCCGCACACCTTCTTTGTCAATGACGCCACGGAGGTCCGCGGCCTGTTCGGCGACGTGGTCAATATCCGCGCGGGCGTGGATGAGTTCCTGCTGGCGTTTCCCATGAGCGGTCCCGGCCACCTCCGGCTGATCGGCGTGGTCCGCGACCCGGAGGGCGGCACGCCGGGGCTGGCCAACGACGGCGGTGCGGACGTCTCCGAGGAGCCACTCCGCGAGCGCTTGGCCCAGAAGTTCGACGTCGGCTACGGCGCCTCGAACTGGTTCTCCACCTACCGCGTGCATCACCGGATCGCCGCCGAGTTCCGCAACGGCCCGGTCTTCCTCGCCGGGGACGCGGCACATGTCCATTCCCCCGTGGGTGCCCAGGGCATGAACACCGGCCTGCAGGACGCCCACAACCTGGCCTTTAAGTTCGCCGATGTCCTCGCCGGCCGGGCCGCGGACTCCTACCTCGACCGTTACGAGGCCGAACGGCGGCCGGTCGCGGTGCGGCTGCTGCAAAGCACGGACCGGGTATTCGCCTTCATCACATCGACGGCGCCCTGGGCACTGGCCGCCCGGAGGTCGGTGCTGCCGTTCCTCATCCCCGTGGTGGCGCGGGTGGTGCCGCGGTCCTCCGGTGCCTCCCGGTTGTTTGGCTATATATCGCAGACCCGGATCCATTACTGGATGGCCCCGGGTGCCAAGGAAGCGGCGCGGGGCCGGCGGGGCCGTGTCGTGGGACGGCGGCTGCCGTACACCGGCAGCAACTTCGATCTCCTGCGCAGCCTTCAGTGGCAGGTGCACTCGTACGGCGACCCGGGCGCCGTCGTCGTCAACCACGTGGAGGCAGCGCTGGGGCTTTCGATGCACGTGCTGCCGCGGAACGGGAACAAGAAGCTCGATCCTGAGCAGCTGTACTTGGTGCGGCCGGACGGCTTCGTGGCAGCGCAGTCCCTGCCCAGCCACGCCGTTGCCACGTTCGCCCAGGCACTGCGGCGCGGACGCCGTTCTGCCAAGGTGTGAGCCAACGTCTGCTCCGCACCCATCCAGGGCCGGTCACGTTCGAAAGGAAAGCCAATGGTGCTGTATCTATCGAAGTTCAGCTACACCCCGGAGACCTGGGCCAGGATGATCAACAACCCGGAGGACCGGGGGAAAGCGGCCAAGGCCTACATCGAGTCCGTCGGCGGGAAACTGCACGGCTTCTGGTACGCCTTCGGCGCGCACGACGGCTACAGCGTGTGGGAGGCCCCGAACAACGTCTCCATGGCCGCCGTCGCGCTGGCCATCAGCGGAGGCGGTGCGCTGAGCTCCTTCGAAACAACCGTGCTGCTGACCATCGATGAAACCATCGACGCCCTGCGAATGGCCGGAGAGGTCCGCTACCGGGCTCCCGGGGTCACGGGTTCCGGCTGAACTCCACGCCCTTGGGCACCACCATCATGGGGCAGAGGCCATGATGCAATACCGCCTGGCTGACCGATCCCAGCAGCAGGCCGGGGAATCCGCCGTGGCCGCGCGTCCCCAGCACCATCAGTTGGGCCGTGCGGGTGGCGTGGACCAGGACTTCCGCGGGCTTGGCCAGATAGAAATTCCAGCTCGCATCCAGATCCGGGTAGCGGCCCCGGACCTCCCGCAGCGGGCCGTCCAACTCGGCGGCGACCTCCTCGCGGAAACGGTGCGCCCCTTCGGCGTGGTCCAGCCAGATTGAATCGCGGTAGAAGGGCGCCCGGGACGAAAGCATCCGCAGCGTAACGGCACGCCGGCTGGCTATTTCGGCCGCCGCCCACAGGGCGGGGTTCGAACTGCCCGACTGGTCGACGCCGACCACCACCTGCCCGGCGTAGCTAAACTGCTCGGAGGCATCCGGCGGATGCAGCCCCCGGTCCGCCCCCTCCCGCAGCGACGGCAGCAGCCAGGGCACCGGCCCGTCGGGCAGTTCGGCGGCGGCATCCGGGGAGACCTCCGCGGCCGTCGCGCCCGGTTTCCAGCGCTGCGGCACCACCACCGTGGGGCAGGCGCCGTGGGCCGCCAGGCCCGAGGAGACACTGCCCAGCAGCCGGCCCGCGAAGCCGCCGCGGCCGCGCTTGCCCACCACGGCCAGTCCGGCGGAAGCAGATTCGTCCACCAATACTTCGCTCGGGTCCCCGGCCATCACGTGCCCTTCGGCCTGGAGTCCCAGCGCTCCGGCGCGGTCAAGCGCTGCCTGCAGCACCCCTTCCCCGCCGCGCCGGGCGGAGGCCAGATACTGATGGTCCACCTCCGGATCGTCCACGCTCGCGGTTGAAACGACGGTGACCAACCGCACCGGCCATCCGCGGGACTGGGCCTCGAACAACCCCCAGTCCAGTGCCCGGGCGCTGGATTCCGAGCCGTCGAACCCCACCAGGACGACCTCTTCCATGGCTCCACCCTAGGGGACGGCGGCGCCGCTGAGTAGGGGCGGCCGCGGGCCGGTGTGGCCACGCCGGCGCGGCAGCAGATGGGAAACCGCGCCGGCGGGGCCGCAAGCCAGTGCGGCTATGCCGTGCCGTCCTGGTAGACGTCCGGAATGCCGTCGTTGTCCGCGTCGACCTGTTCTTCGGCCTGGATGCGCCGATAATGCCGGTTGCGGGCGCGCAATACCACCGCCGCCACCAACGCGGCCAGCAGGGACGCCGCGAGAATAGCCACCTTGGCGTGGTCATTGGCCGGCGTGCCGAGCCCGAAGCTGAGCTCGGCCACCAGCAGGGAGACGGTAAAGCCGATGCCGGCCAGCATGGAGATGCCCAACAGGTCGACCCACTTCATCGACTTGTCCAGCTCCGCCCGGGTCAGCTTGCTCATCAGCCACGTGGTGCCGACGATGCCGATCGGCTTGCCGAGCACCAGTCCGGCGATAACGCCGACCGCCACCGGGTCGCCGAGGGCCGAGACAAACCCATCAACCCCACCCACGGCGACGCCGGCGGAGAAGAACGCGAAGACCGGGACCGCGAAGCCAGCGGAAACGGGCCGGACCCGGTGTTCGAAGATCTCGGCGAGCCCCGGTCCCGCTTCCGGTCCGCCGCTGGCCTTGCTGCGCACTACCGGGACGGTGAAGCCGAGCACCACGCCCGCGATGGTGGCGTGGATGCCGGAGGCATGGACCAGGACCCAGGCCACGATGCCGATGGGCAACAGGACCGCCCACAAAGCCACCTGATGCTTTCCGAAGAACCTGCGGAACTTCTGGGCCAGGAAGGCGTAGAGCGCGATGGGGATCAGGGCCAGCAGCAGTGCCGGTACCTCGATCTCGCTGGTGTAGACGAACGCAATGATGGCGATGGCGATGAGGTCATCCACCACGGCCAGCGTCAGCAGGAAAATCCGCAGCGCGCTGGGCAGGTGCGACCCGATGACGGCCAGGACCGCCACCGCAAAGGCGATGTCCGTCGCCGTGGGGATGGCCCAGCCGCGGATGGTCTCCGGACTGCCCCAGTTGATGGCTGCGTAGATGACAGCGGGAACAACCACACCGCCAACGGCGGCCGCGACCGGCACCATGGCCTTCCGCGGGCTGCTGAGGTCCCCGGCGACAAACTCGCGTTTGAGCTCCAGCCCCACCAGGAAGAAGAACACCGCCAGCAGCCCGTCCGCGGCCCAAGCCCCCAGGCTCAACTCCAAATGCCAGGGCTCGTAGCCTACGGTGAGGTCGCGCAGGGCGAAGTAGCTGTCTGCGGCGGGCGAGTTTGCCCAGATCAGGGCGATGACGGCGGCGGCCACCAGCAGGGCCCCGCCGACCGTTTCCTTCCGCAGGATCTCGCCGATTCGCAGTGCTTCGGCATAACTTCCGCGTCCCAATACCTTGGGTTTGGCGGATGATTCAGGGGTCTTGGCGGCCACAGCGGCTCCTCACGGGTCGACAACAGAACTTGCCGACCAGACTTCCCGGCGCACCGGGTTTCACCCTACCCGCGCATGCGGCGAGAGCAAAAGCCGGCCCGGCTAGCCCCCGGCCAGGACCATGGCCAGCAGCCCGACAACGGCGGACAGCACACCGACGGCGGTGAGGATCTTGCCCAGCAGCAAGACCGTCCGGCCCGGCCGCTCCGGTTCGGAGACCTGCCAGCGGTCGGGCCGCCGTGCGTCGTAGTAGACCAGCACGTCCGACCCGGCGGCCACCTCGGCGCCCGTTCCGGTCGGAAAGACGCCCTCCAGGAAACCGTGTCGGGTATCGAACCAGCGCACCCCGCGGCGCCGGCCGTCGTCGAACGCGACGCCGTCGGCGCTGTGCCAGCGGGTCCCGGCCAGGCGCAGCACCGCTGCCACGAACAGCAACAGCAGGCCGGGGACCAGGGCAGCCCACGTCAGCACTTCGGACACCAGTCCGATCGACGCGGCAATATCTGGCATGCACAGATCGTATGCCACCTTGGGCATGCAGCGGGGAAAATGCTGCTGAACTTTGCGCGGCCGGGAGCGCCAAGACAACGACGGCGGAGCCGGCAGGCGGCGGACCCGCCCGCCGGAAGACGGCAGGCTCTGCCAGGGTGCCGTACCGGACCGGTTTTTTGCCGACCGGTCGCGTCTTTGCGCCGCGGGCAGGCGCAACTGCATGTACCGTCAAAGGGTGGCCTGCCGCGGACGATCCGCCGCAGCCCTCATTTCGTTACGGCAGCGCCTGTAACGCCCGACCACCCACGTTCTACCATTGGTGGCATCAGCCCTTTGACCGGCTGGCCCCACCATTCTCCGGAGGTTTTTTGTGACCAGCATGCCTGCTGTGCAGGACGCGTTCTACGCCGAGCCCGAACCCGACCTCGCACCCGAGTCGACGGTCGAGATTGCCTCGCCCGCCGCCGTCGTGCGCCTCACGGAGCGCCCCGACGTGGTCATGGTCAAGGGCGGTTACGCACTGGTCAACACCACCCTGACGCCGCACCAGGCCATGGTGGAGGATCTGCTGTTTGTCCGCAGGGTGCTGGACGAGGCGCAGATTCCCTACCTGCTGGTGCGCGGCAACGATGCCCGCCCGGTGGTGGCGGTGAACTGGGAGAAGCGCGACGAGCTGCGCGCGGCGCTGGTGGCCGCTTGCGCCGATGAGCCGTTCTACTCGCTGACCGTGGATGCGAAGAAAAAAACGGCGAGGCTGGTGGCCGACGGTGAGCTCGCCGACGGCGACCGGGCGCGCGCCTTCCGGCTGTACCGGCCCCGTATCGAGCCGACCGGCGGGCTGCGGTACGGCCAGGGCACGGGTGTGCAGGTGGAGCTGTGGAGGTGGGAGAACGATCTGATCCACTTGCCGATCGAGAACTCGCTGACGCGCCGCACCCTGCCGGCCGGCGAGGCAGTGCGCGGCGAAGTGGAGCGCTTCGGGCACCGCTGGCCCACCATCGAGAACATGTTCGCCGACCACGCCACGGACATCGACTTCGAAATCGACATCGTCTTCTCCTGGGTGGACGGGAACAATCCGGAGTACCGTCGCTACCGGAACAGCTTCATGGAGCACGCCGTGGTGGGTGAGGGCGACGACGCCGATGCCCGTTTCCGCCAGATCGATGAACTGCGGTACGCGCTGCGCTCGGTCTACATGTTCGCGCCCTGGATCCGGCGCATCTTCATCTGCACGGACTCGCCGCTGCCGGCGTGGCTGGACGCGGAGCACCCGGACATCCGCGTGGTGCGCAGCGAGCAGCATTTCCGCGATCCCTCGGTGCTGCCGGTGTTCAACTCGCAGGCGATCGAGGCGCAGCTGCAGCACATCGACGGACTGGGCGAGCACTTCCTGTACTCGAATGACGACATGTTCTTCGGGCGGCCGGTGGGGCCGGACATGTTCTTCTCCCCCGGCGGCATCACCAAGTTCGTGGAGGCAGACACCCGGATCGGGCTCGGCGACAACCACCTGGACCGTTCCGGTTTCGAGAATGCCGCCCGGGTAAACCGCAGGCTGCTGCACGACCGCTTCGGCAGAATCACCACCCGGCACCTGGAGCACTGCGCCGCGCCGCTGCGCAAATCCGTAATGCTGGAAATGGAGGAAGAATTCGCCGAGGAGTTCAAGACGACGGCGGCCAGCCGCTTCCGGGCCAAGGACAACATCTCGGTGACCAACTCGCTCTACCACTACTACGCGCTGCTGACCGGCCGCGCGGTGACCAACCCCGGCGCCAAGGTCACGTACGTGGACACCACCATGTACTCGGGCCTGAAGCAGCTGGAAAAACTGCTGCAGAAGCGGAACAGGGACTTCTTCTGCCTCAACGACGGCAGCTTCCCGGAGGTCCCGGCCGAGGAACGCCAGCGGGTGGTCACGGACTTCCTGGCCCGCTACTTCCCGCTCCGTGCGCCGTGGGAGAAACCTCCGGCGTCGTAACTTCCCGGTTAGTGGTGCGCCGGCACCCGGCCCGGCCGCACTGCGTCGGGAATGCTGACGGCGGCGGCCTCGAGCAGCTGCCTGGTCTGCTCCGCGGTGACCTGGCGGCCCACCGGCAGGCCTCCGCGCGCCGGAACCACCGAATGGACCACGGTCTCCTCGTAGACGTGGACCATGTTGTAGGCCTGAGCGGCATCGCGGCCGCGGGTGCTGCCCGCGTCGGCGGCGAGGTCCTGGGTGTAGCACGTGGCGGAGGCAACGGACACCGGGATACCGGCAACCGTGGCCGTGGTGGAGTAATGCAGGTGGCCGGCGATAATGGACTTCACGTCGCTGCCGCGCAGCACCTCGGCCAGTTCGGCCTGGCCGCGCAGTTCCACAAGCACGGACAGGTCCTGCACGCTCGGCACCGGCGGGTGGTGCATGGCCAGGATGGTCCCGTGCGGCGCAGGTTCGGCCAACTCGTCGGCCAGCCACTGGAGCTGCTCGTCCTCGAGCCGGCCGTAGTGCGCCCCGGGCACGGTTGAGTCCAGGGTCATCACGCGCAGGCCGTTGACGTCGTAGACCCGGTCCAGCGGCTCGGAGCCGCCGGGCTCGTCCAAAAGCATGGTTTTCAGCCCGGCACGGTCGTCGTGGTTGCCCATGGCCCAAATCACCTGGGCTCCCAGCCGGACGGCTGCCGGTTCGACGATCCGGCGAAGCCTTCCGTAGGCTTCCGGTTCGCCCTTGTCGGCCAGATCGCCGGTAAATACCAGGGCTTCGGGCCGGGAGCCGGAGTCTTCCAGATCCTCGAAGATCTGCTCCAGCTTCGCTTCGCTGTCCACCGCCCCGTACAGCCGGCCGTCGCCGCCCACTAAATGGGTGTCGCTGATGTGAAGTAAGAAATGGTTTGGCCGTGGATGCTCGGCCTGACGGAAGTCCATCATCTACCTTCTGTTGTTCGCCGGACGCGTGCTGTCCAGTCCACTACAGACCATCCAAACAGAAAAAAGCTGAACTGTGGATTAATTCGGTGCGGCAATTCCGTATATTGCGGCTAAGTTTTTTCCACGACCCCAAAATGGGCGGCGAACAGCGGGGCGAGTTCACTGATCTGGGTGGGCGTCATTGCCGCGCCGCGCAGGCCTTCCAGCCCAGCCAGTTCGCGAATCTCCAGGCCGCGCAGGTCGACGTGCTTCAGCTTCGCCCCGGTCAGGTCGAGCCGGCGGACCCGGCTGTCTTCAAAGGCCACCCGGCGACCGGTCGCGCCGCCCAGATCCAGTTCGTCCAGGATGCAGCCGGCAAACACGACGTCCTGAAGTTCGGCTCCGCGCAGATTCACATACCCAAGTTTGCAGTTGCGGAATTCCACCGACTCCCACTCGGATTCGTAGACTTCGGCCGAGCCGAGGCGTGAACCGCCGATCACCACCCGCCGGAAGCGCGAGCGCGGCGCACTGAACTCCGGGGCATTCAGCCGCTCGAATGTTACGTCCACCAAACCGGCAGAACGCAGGTCCAGACTGTCCGCGGAAACATCCAGGAATTCGCACTCCGTTAAGGACGCACCGGCCAGCCGGAGGCCGTCCGCTCCCGCACCGGCAAACCGCTTTCCTGCCACGCGGGCCTCAGGAACCAAGGCTGATGCCTGCCCGGGAGACAGATCCCCCAGGTCCGGTGGGTCGAGGCGCGGCATGAAGTCGTCGGGTTTAGCCATCTACGGAGCATAGACGCAGTTCCGGACACAGGGCGCCCCGGCCAAAGGGGGGTCCGGACACGAATTCGGGCGGTTCTCGCTGCTTTGGGCGAACAACCGGTGCCCAAAGTCCCTGGGACGGTGTTCCATGGGCAGCATGCATCTACTCGTCCTGGGCGGCACGGCCTGGTTGGGACACGAAACCGCCGCCGCGCCGCTGCGCCGCGGCCACCGGGTCACCTGCCTGGCCCGCGGAACATCGGGGTCCTCACCGCCCGGGGCGCGGCTGGTCCGCGCGGACCGGGACGCCCCGGACAGCTTGGACACGGTCGCGGGCCAGCACTGGGATGCCGTGCTCGATGTCTCCCGGCAGCCGGGCCAGGTGGGCCGCGCCGCGGCCGCGCTGGCCGGCACTGCGGAGCACTTTGTTTTCGTGTCCTCCTGCAGCGTCTACGCCGACCACGGCACCCCGGGCGCCGACGAAACCGCCGGGCTGCTGCCGCCCTTGGCCTCGGACGTGATGACGTCTCCGGACGTCTACGGCGAGGCGAAGGCCGCCTGCGAGCAGGCGGTGCGGCGCGCCTTCGGCCCCGACCGCAGCCTGATCGTCCGACCGGGCCTCATCGCCGGTCCGGGCGATATCACCGACCGCACCGGATACTGGCCCCTGCGTTTCGCCCGGCCCGTGGCCGAGGACGGCGCCGTGCTGGTTCCCGACGCGCCGGAGTTGGGCGCCCAGGTCATCGACGTCCGGGACCTCGCCGCCTGGCTCATCGCCGCAGCCGAACAGCAACTGGCCGGTGACTTCAACGCGGTGGGCGATGCGTTTCCGTTGGCCGGGCACCTGGAAACCGCGCGCAGGGTCGCGGGCCATACCGGGCCGGTCCTGTCCCTGGGCCAGGAGGAACTGGCAGCGGCCGGCGTCAACCCCTGGGCCGGCGAGCGGTCCCTGCCGCTCTGGCTGCCGCTGCCCGAGTTCGCCGGCTTCGCCTCCCGCAGCAACGCCGCCGCCAAGGCAGCCGGCCTGGCCTTGCGCCCGCTGCAGGACACGCTGGCCGACACCTTGGCGTGGGAGCTGGCGGCCGGCGCCGACCGTCCGCGTAAGTCCGGCCTGGCGCCGGACCACGAGCGCCGGCTGCTGGCCATCGCGCACCCCTGCTCCTGAGGGTCTGACCATGGACCTCCGCCAACGCTGCGTTCGTCTCGCCAACGGAGTCCGCTTGGCGTATGCCGAGTCCGGCTCCCCGGCGGCACCCCGGTTCTGCTGGTTCCCGGCTACGGGGACTCCTGGCGGTTCTGGGTCCCGCTCTTCGGCCGGTTACCGGAATCGCTCCGGCTGATAGCGCTCAGCCCCCGCGGGCACGGCGATTCGGACAAGCCCGCCACAGGCTACCGGTTGGAGGATTTCAGCAACGACCTCGGTGACGTCCTGGACGCCCTGGCCGTCCCACGGGCCGTGATCGCCGGCCATTCCAGCGGCGGCTACGTCGCGCGGCGTTTCGCCATCGACCAGCCCGGGAGGGTCCGGGCCCTCCTGCTCATCGGCTCCCCGCTGAGCCTGCACCAGCGACGCGCGCCCTTTGCCCCCACGATCGAGGCGTTCCGCGATCCCATCCACCCCGCCGACGTCCGCGCCTTCGTGGAGTCCTTCACTCTGCTGGCTGACCCCGGCCCGGCCGTCCGGGAGGCGGTGCTGGCGGACGCGCTCAAAATCCCCGCCCGCGTCTGGCAGCAAACGCTGGCCGGCCTCGCCGAGGCCGCACCCCCGCCACCGGAGGCCGTCAGGGCACCGACCTTCGTGGTGTGGGGCGACGACGACCTGCTCAGCGCCGCCGAGCAGAACGTGCTCGCCGACGCCATCCCTTCCGCCCGGCGCAACCACTATCCCCGGGTTGGGCACACGGTCCTCTGGGACGCCCCCGAGCGCGTCGCCGAGGACTTGCTGACCCTCGTCACGGACAGCGGGAGCAATCCTTGAGACGCCCGGGACACGGTTGTAGCGTGGCAGGCAGCAGGCCTACCGCACCGCTGCCCAAGGAGGCACGCCGTGACCATTCCACCGCCGCCGGAGCCGGCACACGATCCGAACGAGCCGGGACCCAGGCACCCGTTCCCGCCGGAGCCGAATCCGCATCCCTTCGCGCCGCCCAGGCCCGAACGGCCCGAGCCGACCCCGGACCCCTACGCGCCGCCCGCCCCGGAACGGCCGGAGCCGCCCCCGGACCCGGGCCCACAGCCCCTTCCGCCGCAACCGCAGCCTGGCCCCTTCCCCGACCCGGGGCCGATCCTTCCGCCGAGAAGGCCTTAGCATCCGGCCGGTTGGCCTCGGCGGCGCCCCGCAACACAGCCGGGTTTGCGCGCCCGGCCGCCATAGAATGAACGCGTGACCGCTACCCTTCTGCGCGCATGAGTTCGCGCCTGCACAGCCTCGTCATCGAGACGCTCGGCAAGCGCATCGTCTCCGGTGAGCTGGCGGCCGGCGCCACCGCGCATGCCGAGCAGTTCGAGGCCGAGCTTGGCGTTTCCCGTTCCGTGCTGCGCGAGGCCGTGCGCGTGCTGCAGTCGCTGGGGCTGGTCGAGTCGGTCAAGCGCATCGGCATCCGGGTACTGCCGCCGGAGCATTGGAACAAGTTCGACCCCTCGGTGATCCGCTGGCGCCTGGCCGGGGACGGCAAGGGCGTCCAGCTGCGCTCGCTGACCGAGCTGCGCTCCGCCGTCGAACCGGCCGCCGCCGAACTGGCCGCGCAGCATTCGCCGCAGGAGATATCGGCGGAGCTCATGGCCGTCGCGGCGAAGATGCGGGCCGTGGGACGGGCCGGCGACCTGCAGCAGTTCCTGGAGCTGGACATCCACTACCACACGCTGGTGCTGGCGGCCTCCGGCAACGAGATGTTCGCGCAGATGCACTCGATGATCGCCGAGGTGCTGCGCGGCCGCACCGATTACGGGCTGATGCCCGCGCACCCGCACGAAGAAGCGCTGCAATTGCACGTCGACGTCGCGGACGCCATCCAGTCCGGCCGCCCGGAAGCGGCCCGGGCGGCCATGGACCAGATCATGCGGCGGACCGTCGAGGAAGTACGCAGCGTCTGGGAGTCCGAGCCGCGACTGTTCGAAGCCGCCGGCGCCGCACCGGCGGCTACTCCGCGTCGCTGAACCGCAGCAGCACCTTGCCGCTCTGCGACGAGTCCCGCGCCATGCCGAACGCCTCCAGGGCGTCGGCCGCGGCGTATTCGTGCGTCGTCACGGGGTCCGCGTAGAGGGAACCGTCGGCCAGCGCCGCGATCACTTCGTCGATCTCGTCGTTGAAGCGGAAGGAACCCACCAGCTCGAGCTCGCGGGTGATCGCCAGCGAGATCAGCGCAGGCTGCTCACCCGAGGGCAGCAGTCCCACCATCACCACGCGGCCACCCCGGGCCGCACCGCGCACGGCCGACGCCAAGCCGTGATGGTTGCCCGACGACTCCAGGCAGATGTCTGCCTCCACTCCGGCGATCGCCTCCGCATCGGTCGCCAGCAGCGTGCGGCTGGCACCGACTTCACGGGCGATGTCCAGCGGCTTTTCGTGCATGTCGACGGCGACGATCTCGGCCGCGCCGGCCCGCTTCAGCACCGCGATGATCAGGGCGCCGATCGGACCGCAGCCGATGACCAGCGCCCGCTTGCCGGCCACGTCTCCGGCGCGCGCGACGGCATGCCAGGCCACGCTGGCCGGCTCCACCAGGGCGGCCCGCCGCAGCGGCAGTTTGGCGGGCAGCTCCCGCAGCATCCGCGTGGGCAGGTTGATGTAGCGGGCGAACGCGCCTTCGGTGTGCGGGAAACGTGCGGCGCTGCCCAAGTACGTGCAGCCGGGCGAGAGGTTCGGGCGGTCCTCCGGATACCTGGATCCGTCACCCGGTCCGGGCGTCGCCGGATGCACGGCGACGGCGGTGCCCGCCGCCGGTCCGCTGCCATCGGCCGCGGCCGCCGCCACGGTACCCACCACTTCGTGGCCCAGCAGCATCGGCGCTTTCAGGATGGACTCGCCGGCAGCGCCGTGCTGCCAGTAGTGCAGGTCGGACCCGCAGATGCCGCCGTAGGCAATCTCGACCACGGCTTCGTCCGGCCCGGCCGGCGCGAGCGCGACCGGTTCGACCCGCAGGTCACCGGCCGCGTGGGCCACAACGCCGAGGGACTGTGCTGGGAGGGAGGTCATGGAAACTGCCTTTCGATTGTGCTGCAAAACGACGACGGCGGTGGGCCGCCTTGGGTGCCTGCGCCGGCGGCCCGGGGACCGGGGCCAGCGGCACAGGCCGGTCAGACGGGTCAAACGGTCAGACCGGTCAGACGGGTCAGACGACGGTGGTCATGCCGCCGTCGATAAACACCACCTGGCCGTTCACGAAGTTGGAGGCGTCGGAGGCCAGCCAGATGGCCGGTCCCACGATGTCCTCCACGGTGCCCCAGCGGTGCGCCGGGGTGCGGCCCAGGATCCACGAGTTGAACGCCTCGTCGTCCACCAGCTTCTGGGTCATCTCGGTGTGGATGTAGCCCGGGGCGATCGCATTGATCTGCAGTCCCTGGCTGGCCCACTCGGCGGTCATCGCCCGGGTCAGGTTGCGGATGCCGCCCTTGGACGCCGTGTAGGGGGCGATGGTCGGACGGGCCAAGTCGGTCTGGACGGACGCTATGTTGATGATCTTCCCGGCGCCGCGTTCGATCATGTACCTGGCGGCCTCGCGGCCCACCAGGAACGCGCTGGTCAGGTTGGTGCGCAGCACGCGCTCCCAGTCGTCCACGTCCAGGTCCAGCATCGGCACCCGGTGCTGGACGCCGGCATTGTTGACCAGCACCCACAGGGGGCCCACTTCGCGCTCGACCCAGGCCACGCCGTCGGCCGCCGCCTTGGCGTCGGTGACGTCGAAGGCCCGGGCAAAAATACGGTCTCCGCCGAACTCGGCGGCCAGTTCCGCACGGGTGCCTTCCAGCCGTTCCTCGTCCAGCCCGTTGAGCACCACAACGGCGCCCGCGGCGGCGAGCCCGCGCGCGATCGCCTTGCCGATCCCGCGGCTGGAGCCGGTCACCAGCGCCACCCGGGAGGAAATGTCGAACAGGTTCACAGTCATTTACGCTCCAAATGCGGACGGGACGGCCGCAGCCGCCCCGTCCATGTTGTCCAAGGTTGTACTAGAAGTTCGTGGCGATCAGGTAGATGGCCAGTGCCAGGACAAAACCGACGACGCCCACCAGCGCCTGGCCCACGGTCCAGGTCTTCAGCGTGGTCTTAGTGTCCATCTGGAAGAACCGGCTGACCAGCCAGAAGCCCGAGTCGTTCACGTGGCCGGCGAACACCGAGCCGGCGGCCAGCGCCAGCACAATCGCGGCCAGTTCCACCGGGTTGAACTCGGGGTTGCCCATCACGACCGGCTGGACCAGAGCGGCCGCGGTGGTCAGCGCCACCGTTGCGGAGCCCTGCGCCACGCGGACGACGGCGGCAATCACGAAGCCGGCCACGATGATCGGCAAGCCGATAGCGTCCAGAGACTCCGCGATCGCGTTGCCGATGCCGCTCGAGCGCAACACGCCGCCGAACATACCGCCGGCGCCGGTGATCAGGATGATCGAGCAGACCGGGCCCAGTGCACTGTCCACCACGGTCTCGACGAGGCTGTGCTTCTTGCCCTGGCGGTGGCCCAGCAGCCACATGGCCAGGAGCACGGTGATCAGCAGCGCGACCGGGGTCTCACCCAGCGTGCGGAGGACCTGCACCCAGGTGTCCTCAAGCGAGACAACCTCCGCGGTAGCGAGCATGTTCAGGCCGGTGTTGAGGAAGATCAGCAGCAGCGGCAGCAGCAGCAGGAAGAAGATGGTGCCCAGCTTCGGGGAGGAGCGGAATTCGTTTTCCACCGAACCCTTCGGGGCATCGAGGATGTCCGGCACGGCGATGTTGAACCGGCGGCCCAGGAAGTGGCCGAACAGGTAGCCCACCAGGTACCAGGTCGGGATGGCAATGACCAGACCCAGAATCAGGACGAGTCCGACGTCGGCGCCCAGCAGGCCGGTGGCGGCCACGGGACCCGGGTGCGGCGGCACGAAGATGTGCATGACGGAGAAGGCGGTGGCTGCGGGGAACGCATAGGTCAGCAGCGATCCGCCCAGGCGTCGTGCCACGGTGAAAATGATCGGCAGCATGACCACGAGGCCGGCGTCGAAGAAGATCGGGAAACCGAACAGCAGCGACGCCACGGAGAGCGCCAGCGGCGCACGCTTCTCACCGAACTTGTTGATCAACGCCTGCGTCATGACGTCCGCGCCGCCGGAGACCTCCAGCATGCGGCCGAGCATGGCACCCAGGCCGACCAGCAGGGCCACGCTGGCCAAGGTTCCGCCGAAGCCGCCGAGGAGGGTCGGCATGATGTCTGCGGCCGGAATGCCGGTCGCCACTGCGGTGAGCAGGCTGACAATAATCAGCGACAGGAAGGCGTGCACGCGGAACCGCATGATCAGCACCAGCAGCAGCGCGATGGCTGCTACGGCGACAAGCAGGAGGCCCGCCGTGCCCAACGTCCAGTTGAGCTCGAGTTCGGTCATCATTGTCCTTCGTTGTATCGGACGGTCGTCCGATGGGTTATCGGCTTTCCCGTTTCAGTTTTTGGTTCAGTTGCTTCCCGCCCGCCGGCGCTAGCTTCCCGCCGAGCCGGCCGGGTCCCGCAGGTAGTTCTCCACCAGCGCCGCGATCTCCTCGGGCGAATCGGTGACGGAGACCACAAGTCCCGCCTCGTCCTCGCCGAGCGGTTCCAGCGTCTGGAACTGCGAATCCAGCAGCGTCGGAGGCATGTATTCGTGGTCGCGCCCGCTGATCCGCTCGGCAATCAGTTCCTGGCTGCCGGTGAGGTGGATGAACCGGGTCTGCCGCGCGAAGGAGCGGATGAGGTCGCGGTAGCTGCGCTTCAGCGCCGAGCATGCGACGACGGTTGAGGTTCCGTCCGCCAGTTTGTCTGCCATTACGCGGCCGATGGCGCTCAGCCAGGGCTCGCGGTCGGCGTCTGTCAGCGGGTGCCCCGAGGCCATCTTTTCCTTGTTCGCCGCGCTGTGCAGGTCGTCGCCGTCGACGAACTCCACGCCCAGGTGCTTGGCGACGGCGCTGCCCACCGTAGATTTTCCGCATCCTTGGACGCCCATGACCACCAGCGGGGGATATTGCAGAGACATGGGTCAGAACTCCTCAGACGCTTCATTACATCTGATTTGGTGACCAATCTCTCGTCAATAAATCAGATTTATCCGGATCAAGGTACCACTGGCCGAGAGGCTCCAGCAAAACCGACCCGGACCGCCGGCACGCCGGTAACGAATCAGCCCTCGCTTGGCCCCAGCCCATACCCCCGGAGGGCATCCCGAGGCTACATTTGTCTTATACGGTGTCCGGCGCGGCACCAGCTGCGGCGCCGCGGAGCCCGAGGAGGTCGGAATGTCTCTATCGGATGACGAACGGCAGCGCCTGGACAGGCTGGGGCAGCAACTGGAGAACGACGACCCCCGCCTGGCCCGTTCCCTGTCTGCCCGTGGCGTGATGGTCTTCGGCCACATCGTCGGTGCGGCGACCCTGCTCGCTTTGGCCGGCGCGCTCCTGCTGTTCATCGGCATAGCGGGCAATGCGCTGGTTCTGGCCATGCTGGGCCTGATCTGCCTGGCGGCGGGTGCCATCCGCGGCTGCGCCGATTTCGTGTCCCGCCACCGCCGCGTCTGAGAACGATCGCAGCAGCCACCCCTGGCCTGGAACAAGCCCCACCGCGGGTCCGCACTGCCGGGCCTGTGCGCCGGAGGGCGCCGCCGGAGTCCAACTTAGGTTGCACGCCCCGACCGGACGATGCGAACCACGTCACTTTCGTTACCTCGCCATGTCACAGGGACGCTGCCATAACACACCCCATCATGTACTTTTGCTCAAGCGCGTTCATCGGGAACCGTGCACCCGCACGAGAAGAATGCCGCGGACGAGTTCGATTCAAAGGTGAAAGAGGTCTCCTGTGACACAGGATCAAATGGAAGCGGTCGCAGTCGCAGCGCAGCAGCAGCCGGTCCGCAAATCGGCAGGGCATATCATTGTCGACTCATTGATGGCGCACGGCGTCGAACGAA
The DNA here is from genome assembly GCF_059092625.1 of Arthrobacter sp. Y3221114. Taxonomy (NCBI): domain Bacteria; kingdom Bacillati; phylum Actinomycetota; class Actinomycetes; order Micrococcales; family Micrococcaceae; genus Arthrobacter; species Arthrobacter sp. Y3221114. Next base: position 203,280 of record NZ_JBNHHW010000005.1, on the reverse strand, counting down.
CGTACGTGGTTCCCGGCGAGAGCTATTTGGAAGTGTTGGACGGACTCCACAATTCCGGCATCGACACCATCGTCTGCCGCCATGAAGGCGGCGCGGCCTACATGGCCGAGACGGACGGAAAGATGAACCAGCGGCCCGGCATCGCCATGGTCACCCGCGGGCCCGGTGCGGCCAACGCGCATGTTGGCCTCCACACCGCCTGGCAGGACGCCACGCCCATGGTGCTGTTCGTGGGCCTGATCCCCTTCGAGCACCGTGACCGCGAAGCATTCCAGGAATTCGACATCAAATCCTGGTTCGACACCGGCGCCAAGCGGGTCATGGTGCTGGACCACCCCGAGCGGGCGTCCGAAATCGTCGCCGAGGCCATGTTTGCTGCCATGAGCGGCCGGCCGGGACCCGTCGTCGTCGGCCTCCCCGAGGATGTCATCCGCGAAGAAGTGGACGCCACGCTGCACCCGGTCATCCCCGTCGCGCAGGGCGGCATGACGGTCACGGACTGGAAGGCGCTGAAGTCCGCGCTCAAGGAAGCCGAGAAGCCGCTGTTCGTGGTGGGCGGCAATGACTGGACCCAGGAAGGGTCCAGCGCACTCACGACCTGGCTCGAGGAGCACCACATAGCGGCCGCCGTCGAATGGCGCTGCGAGGGCACCATCCCCTTCGACTCCCCCTCCTATGTGGGCCCGATCGGCTACGGCCGGCCGAAGCCCACCTACGACCTGCTCGAGGAAACCGACCTGCTGGTCTTCGTCGGCACCGTCCCGGGCGATGTCATCACCGACGGCTTCCTGGTCCGCCAGGATTGGTCCAAGAAGAACTTCCTGGTCACCATCGACCCGTCGCTGCGGGGCCGCTCCGGCCCCGTCTCCTACCAGATCGTGGCCAAGCCCGACGTCTTCGTCCGCGACCTCGTCATGATGGACCTGCCGCTGAAGGAAGAGTGGAAAGACTTCACCCAGCGCATGCGCGGCGAGCAGGTCAAGTTCGCCGCCCTGCCGCCGGCCGAGCCCACCGACGGGCCGGCGCGGATGGACACCATGATGGCCAACCTGGTCGCGGGCCTGCCGCGCGACGCCATGGTCACCCTCGGCGCCGGCGAGCACACCAACTGGGCGCACCGCTACTTCCCCACGCACGACTACGCCTCCATGCTGTCCGCACGCAACGGCTCCATGGGCTACTCCGTCCCCTCGGCCATCGCCGCCTCGCTGGCCCACCCGGGGCGTCGCGTGGTGACCATCGCCGGCGACGGCGAGTTCCTCATGAACGGCCAGGAACTGGCGACCGCCGCCCAGTACGGCGCCACCCCGCTGGTCATCGTCATGGACAACCAGGAATACGGCACCATCCGCACCCACCAGGAACGCTGGTACCCCGAGCGCATCTCCGGCACCCAGCTGAAGAACCCCGACTTCGCCTTGATGGCCCAGGCCTTCGGCGGCTTCGGGGTGAAGGTCGAGCAGGACGCCGATGTACCTGCCGCCCTCGCGGCCGCGCTGAAGGCCATCGACGAGGACAAGACCTTCGCGCTGATCCATCTGGTGGTCGAACAGCGGGTCAAGGCCTACTGAGTCCGTCAGCTGGTCGAACGCCGGTGGCCGGGGCGTGATGCCCCGGCCACCGGCGTTTACCGTGAAAAATGTTTCTCCCGAAAAATCACGAAAGCGTAACCTTTCACCCTCGCCCTTCGATTAGGCAGGTGTAAGGGCGCGCCGCGGTGGCAGCACCGCAGCCGTGCCGAGCAACCTTTTGAGGAGATCCATGTCGAACCGTTTCCGCACCCTTAGCCTGCCCGCCAAGGGAGCCGCCCTGGCCGCCGTCATCGCCGTCGGAGGCGCCGGAGCAGCCGTGGCAGCACCCGCCTTGACCGCCGCCGGCGGTTCCGAGACCGCCGTCACCACTGACGCGGTCCCGGCCACCCCGGCCGTCCCCGCCAACGAGGGTGAGATCGCAGTCCCGGCCATCCCGGCCACCCCCGCTGTGCCGGAAGTCCGGTCCGCAGCAGCAGGCGAGGCCGAGGCCGACGTCACCGCGGGCGTAGACGGAGCAGAGGCTGAGGCAGCGCTGGGTGCAGAGGCAGAGGCCGGCACCGAGGAGAACGGTGCAGCCGCCGAACTGCGTTCGGGTGCCGCCGTGGCTCCGGCTGTCCCGGCAACCCCGGCCATCCCGGGTGCCGACGGCGTGCCTGCTACTCCGGCCGTCCCTGCCGTCCCGGAGCTGCCCGTCACCGCCAACGCGGAGGCCGAGGCCGCCATCGACGCCCGCACGGAAGCCGCGGAAACCCGCGCCGAGCTCCGTGGTGCGGCTTCGGTCAAGGTAGAAGCCGGACAGTAATTCCCGCAGTACCGGGTGCGGCGCCTACACTGGTGGCGCCGCACCCGTCGCCCGCTGTCTGAAAGAACGTCGACTTGCCCCAATCACTCTCCGACGACATCGTGTTCGCGGCGCAGTCCGGAAATGCAGATGCGTTCAGCGAGATCTACGCCGCGTTGGCTCCCGGACTGAATGGTTACCTGAAGGTGCGCGGCCTGGAAGACCATGAAGGCGCCGTGCAGGAAGTATTCCTCGCCCTCTTCTCCCGGATCCAGTCGGTGCACGGCGGATTCCAGGGGCTGCGGACGCTGGCTTTCTCCATCGCCCATGCCCGCTACGTAGACGATGTCCGGCGCCGGGCCCGCCAGCCAGTGCTGTCGCCTTACGACCCGGAGGCCGATGCCCGCGCGGTCGCCTCCGCCGAAACAACTGTCCTGGATACGCTCGCGGAGAGCGATGTCGGACGCCAGCTCAAAGAGCTGAACCCGGAGCAGCAGGAAGTGCTGTTGCTGCGCGTGGTCGCCGACCTGTCGATCGAACAGGTTGCCGAAATCATGGGCCGGACCACCGGCTCCATCAAACAATTGCAGCGGCGTGCCCTGCTCAAACTCAAATCCGTTCTGGAGAGGAAGGAGGCCCTGGTATGAACAGCGCAGAGATGTCCGACGACGCCGTCCGCCAGCTGCTGGACGAATCCGGGCTGGCTCCTTCTGACCCGCTGGAGTCCTCGTTGCTGGCCCTCCGGGCCGCCGGGGAAGCCCCCGCACCGGCTCCATCGCCCGAGGTGCTGGCTTTCATGACGCCGGCTGCCGGCGTGCAGGCCGCGGGCGCACAGGTCGTGCCGCTGCGGCGTCGCCGCACGGTACGCGGCGCGCTTGTCCTCACGGCCGCGGTGGCCGCTACCGGGCTGGGAATGTCCGGCGTTGCGGCCGCCAATCCTGACTTCCGGGCAGCCGCGGACCAGGCCGTCCGGCACGTCGTCGGCTTCCTTGCCCCGTCCGACACCGGTCGACAAGGTCCCTTGGACCACGGCGTGCCCGGGGTCCCCGCCGATGTCCCCGCTGTCCAGGACGGCGAGGTCTCGGTTGAACAACACGGCTCCGGCTCGGCCGACGCCGGCACCGACGCCCCTGCCGGTCCCGCCGCCCCGGTAAGTCCTGCCGCCCCCGGGCCGCAGCCTGGGCCCCAGGCGAAGAAAACCAAGGGCTCCGATGATGCCGGCGGGCAGGATGGCAAACGTCCCCCGGGCAAGCCGTCCCGTGACGTGGTCCCCGCCGTTCCGCCGTTGGAGGGCGGGCTGCCCGAGCCGTCCCTGGGCCAACGTGAGGGCAACCCCGGCAAGGGCGCCCCGCGGGAGGACCAGGACCTGCCCGTCCCCGGTTCCGGCCACCTTCCGGCGCTCCCGGCCATCCCGTCACCGGAGCACTGACCGGCCACCGCCCGGCGCTCCCGGCGATCCCGTCACCGGAGCGCTGACCGGTCGCCACCCGGCCGGGGAATAACGACGGCGGTGCTCACGCCGGTAACGAATCCTCCCTACACAGCCTCTTTCCGCAATCGGGCGATAGTGGCAGAGTTGCGCCAAGGGGACACCGTTCTGTCGGGACGGATAGGAGGACTCATGACCGCATCGCCGCTGGTACTTGGACCGATGCTGCGCTACGTGGACCAGACGTCAGCCAGTATCTGGGTGGAGACCCGCGAAGCCGCCACCGTCGCCGTCGTGGTTCAGGGACGCAGCTGGCAGGCGGGCACGTTCTCCGTGCGCGGCCACCACTACGCGCTGGTCGAGGCGGAGGGGCTGGAGCCCGGAAGCGTTACGCCCTATCGTGTGGAGGTCGACGGCGTGCCGGCCTGGCCGGCGCCGGAGTCGCCGTACCCGGAGTCGCCGTACCCGGAGCCCGTCATCCGCACCCTCACGCCCGGACGCCCGCTCCGGCTGGCCTTCGGTTCCTGCCGCACCAGCGTCGAGCATGACGCGACCGGCAACAGGCAGCACGGCGTGGACGCGCTGCGGGCGTACGCGCTGCACCGCGCCAACGGCACGGCCCGGCCCGGGGACGGGACCGGGAGCCGCGCCGGAGACGGGACACCCGCCGGAGTGGGGACCCCCGCCGGGGCCTCGGACGGGGCCGATCCCTATGCCCTCGACGGGAACGGGACGGAACCCGGCTGGCCGGACCTGCTGCTCTTCCTGGGCGACCAGGTCTATGCGGACTCGACGTCCGAGGCGATGCAGGAGTTCATCCGCGCCCGCCGGAACATCAAGGAACCACCCGGCAAAGAGCTGAAGGACTACGCCGAGTACGCCCACCTGTACATGCTCGCGTGGTCGGACGGCGCCAACCGGTGGCTGCTGTCCACGCTGCCCAGTGCCATGATCTTCGACGACCATGATATTCGCGACGACTGGAACGCCTCGCTGACCTGGCGGCGGCAGATGGAGAAGAAGCCCTGGTGGCACGGCCGGATCGTCGCCGGCCTCGCGTCCTACTGGGTCTACCAGCATCTGGGCAACCTGTCCCCGGAGCAGCGTGCCCAGGACGAACTGTGGCAGCAGGTGGTGAACCACCCGGGCGGCGGAGAACCGGACCTCACCGACGCGCTGGAAGCTTTCGCGGAGCGGGCGGACCGGCAGCCGGACACCTACCGGTGGAGCTACACCCGCGATATCGGCGGTTCACGGCTGGTCGTGCTCGACTCCCGCGCGGCCCGTGACCTGCAACCGGAACGGCGGACGCTGCTCGACGAGGAAGAAATGGCCTGGCTGGACAGCCAACTCCAGGGCGGCTTCAAGCACCTCCTGATCGGAACCTCGCTGCCGTTCCTGCTCCCCACGGGCCTGCACCACATCGAGTCCTGGAACGAGGCGCTCAGCGAAGGCGCCTGGGGCAAGCTGCCGGCGGCCGCCGGCGAACTGCTGCGGCGTGCCGTGGACCTGGAGCACTGGGCAGCCTTCCAGCGCACCTTCCGCGAGGTGGCAGCCTTGGTGCAGGAGGTGGCCGACGGCAGACGCGGACCGGCGCCGGAGACCGTCACCTTCCTCTCGGGCGACGTCCACTTCTCGTATGTGACGGAGGTGGTGCGCGACTCGGGCAGCCGGATCGTCCAGGTCGTCTGCTCCCCCGTCCGCAACCCGCTGCCCCGCTTCCTGCGCTATTTCACCGCGGCCATGTCCTACGGCATCGCCGCTCCCGTCGGGGCGCTCGTGGCCCGCGGCGCCAAGGTTCCCAATCCGCCTTTCACGTGGAAGGGCCTCAAGCGGCCATGGTTCGACAACAACCTGGCCAGCCTGGAGGACTCCCCCGACGGCCTGAGGATCTGGTGGGAAAAGGGCGTGGTGCACGACGGCGACGATCTGCACCCGGGGCTGGAAGAGGTCGCCTCCGTGACCATCGCGCCGCAGAAGAGTCCGGTCGCGCGATAGTCCGATCGCGCGAGGAGGCATGCGGCCGGGGCCGGCGGCTGTCCGGGGCGCGCCTTACTCCCAATTACGCTGGTGATATGGAATCGCCGATCGACAGCTACTTGCACGCCTTGCACGCCGAGGTCTCCGAGCTCCGCGACGGCACGCCGTACCTGGTTGGTCCTGCCTCGGCGGTGGTCAATCCGGACGACTTCGGGATTTGCCTGGCGACGGTGGACGGCTACGTCTACGAAGTGGGGACAACGCGCAAGGAATTCACGCTGCAGTCGATCTCCAAGCCGTTCAGTTACGCGCTCGCGCTGGCCGAGCTCGGGTTCGACGCGGTGGACGAAAAGGTGGACGTGGAGCCCTCCGGGGATCCGTTCAACGAGATCTCCCTCGCCGCCGGCACCGGGCGGCCCGCCAACGCGATGATCAACGCGGGTGCGCTGGCGGTCACCGGCATGATCAAGGGCTCCGGCGGCAGGTCCGCGATCAAGCGGATCCTGAACACCTATTCGGAGTTCGCCGGCCGGAAGCTGAAGAGCAGTCCGCGGGTGTTCGAAGCCGAGCTGCGCAACAGCGACCGCAACCACGCACTGGCTTACCTGCTGAGCTCGTTCGGCGTCATTGAGGACAACCCCACCACCGCGTTGGAGAACTACCTGCGGCAGTGCTCGGTGCAGGTGACCTGCCGGGACCTGTCCATCATGGCCGCGACCTTGGCGAACGGCGGCACCAATCCGGTCACCGGCAACCACGTCATGGACATCGGCCCGGTGGAACGGGTGTTGTCGGTCATGATGACCTCGGGCATGTACGACGACGCCGGAGACTGGGTCACCAACGTGGGCATGCCGGCCAAGTCCGGGGTCGGAGGCGGCACCTTGGCGGTGCTTCCCGGCCAGGTGGGGCTCGCGGTGTTCTCCCCGCCGCTCGACGACCACGGCGGATCGGTCCGCGGGATCGCCGTGAGCCGGCGGCTGTCCGAGGACATGGAGATGCACTTTGTCCGCTCGGCGCGGGCGGGGCGTTCCGCGATCCGCGCGAGCTACGACATCACCGTCGTTCCCTCCGGCATTCGCCGCACTGATGAGTCGGCCGAGGTGCTGCGGGAGAACGGCCACCGCGCGCAGCTGATCGAGCTCAACGGCGACTTGCTGTTTGCCGGCACGGAATCGATGGTCCGCGAGATCAGCTCGCTACCGGACGATGTTGAACTGGTGGTACTGGACCTGCGCCGCGTCGACGAAGTAGGCGGCGTGGCCCTGCGCATGTTCGCCCGCTTGGAGGAGAACCTGGCCGCCGACAACCGTGAAATGCTGCTGATCGACCCGGAGGACACGCTCGCCGGCGTCTTCGTCGACACCGGGCGGCCCGTGCCGGTCTTTGATACCCGCACCGGTGCCGTTGAATTCTCCGAGGACCGCCTCATTGCCCGCTACGGTGATCCGCTGGGCGTGCCCACGTCGGTGCCGGTGGAACACTCGCTGGCCCTGGGCACCCTGCACCCGGATGAGATTGTGGCCCTGGTGGAACGCATGGAGCCCGCGAAGTACGAGGACGGCGAGATCGTTCGGCGGGTTGGCCAGCGGTTTGGCGGGGTGTACTTCATCGTCTCCGGCCGGATCAGCACCATCGCCGCGGACTCGGAGGGACGGCGGGTCAAGCTGAGCACGCTCAGCGCCGGCATGACGTTCGGCGAACTCGCGCTGGGCAGCGAAGACCGGCAGGAAACCACCGAGAAAGCGGACGGCCCGGTGGAACTCATGGTGCTTTCGTCGGAGGCGATCGAGGAGCTGGAGGAGCAGGACCCCAAGCTGGCGATGCGCCTGTGGAAGGCGCTCACCCGGGATGCCTACACACGGGTGGACCAGTTCCTGCGCGAAACCGCAGTCCGGATCCGCGACTGACCCTCCGCGGCGGCCCCCTGCCGGCGACCCGATGGGCATCCGCGGGCGGGCATCAACTATAGTTACGGGCAGTCGTAGCATCTGCCACATCGGCACCAGAAACCACACCAGCCGCAGTTTCTCCGTGTCTTGTTCCCGGCAGAGGCTGCAGAAAGGAACGTGTGAACTTTTTCGAGTTTCTCGCGAAACGGGCCGACGACATGCTGGAAATGGGCATCGAGCATGCCGTCCTCGTGGGCGTTTCAGTCATGCTCGCCACCGTGATCGGGGTCGGCCTGGGCATCGCGACCTATCGGCATGAACGACCGCGCGAAACAGTCCTCGCGGTCACCGGTGCTTTCCTGACCGTCCCCTCCTTCGCGTTGTTCATCCTCCTCATCGGCCCTCTGGGCCTTGGCGCACTGCCCGTGGTGGTCGCCCTCACGATGTATGGCCTGCTGCCCATTGTCCGCAATACCATCACGGGCCTGCGCGAAGTGGATCCTGCCATCGTGGAATCGGCCAAGGGCATGGGCATGAGCCGTACCCAGCGGCTGCTGAAGATCGAACTGCCCCTGGCGTGGCCGGTGATCATCACCGGCGTCCGCGTCACCACCCTGGTCCTGCTTGGCATCGCTGCCATCGGCGCGATCGTACTGGGCCCAGGCTACGGAGAGCTGATCTTTACCGGCCTGGCCCGGGTGGGCACGCCGGTGGCCGTAAACATGGTTCTGGCCGGAACCCTCGGGGTGGTTGTCCTCGCCATCCTGTTCGACCTGCTCTTCCACACCGTCCGCAAGCTGACTACGTCCAAAGGAATCCGATGACCGTATCCGACCATCAGACCCCCCAGCCCAGGCCGGTCAAGATCCGCCTACAGAACCTGTCCAAGAGGTTTCCCGGGCAGAAGGACAACGCGGTCGACGACCTGACACTGGACATCCACGAGGGCGAGATCGTGGTGCTGGTCGGCCCGTCGGGATGTGGCAAGACCACCACCATGAAGATGATCAACCGGATCATCGAGCCCACCTCCGGCCGGATCATCCTGGACGGTGAAGACGTCACTACCACCGACCCGGACCAGCTCCGCCGCCGCATCGGCTACGTCATTCAGCAAGTCGGCCTGTTCCCGCACATGACCATCGGCGAAAACGTGGCCACCGTCCCCAAGCTGTTGGGCTGGGACACCAAACGGATTTCCGCACGGGTCGACGAGTTGCTGGACATGGTCAACATGCCGCCGTCGACCTACCGCAACCGCTACCCCAAGGAGCTCTCCGGCGGACAGCGGCAACGGGTAGGCGTGGCACGCGCTTTGGGCGCAGACCCGGAAGTGATGCTGATGGACGAGCCGTTCGGGGCCATAGACCCGATCACCCGGGACCGGCTGCAGAACGAATTCCTGCGCCTGCAGTCGGAGGTACGCAAGACCATCGTGTTCGTCACCCATGACATCGATGAAGCAATCAAGATGGGCGACCGGATCGCCATCCTGCAGGACCGCTCCCGGATTGCCCAATACGACACCCCGGAGCAGATCCTGACCGCCCCCGCCAATGATTTCGTCTCCGACTTCATCGGCACCGGCGCCTCCTTGAAGCGGCTGAACCTCAGCCGCGTGGCCGATATTGAGCTGACGCAGTGGCCGACCGTCCGGCTGGACACCCCGGCCGAGGACGCACTGGAGCAGCTGCGGCGCAGCGACCGCTCGGCCCTCCTGGTGCTCGACAACGCCGGGCGGCCCCGCCGCTGGGTAGGTGCCGACGACCTGCACCGGGCAGGAACACGCGCGCTGGACGAGGTGGGGCTGCCGCCGGAAGCAATCTTGGAACCCCGGGCGACGCTGTCCGATGCGCTGAACGAACTCATCACCGCCCGCTACAGCGTGACGATCGTGGTGGACTCGCACGGTGTCTACCAGGGCGTGGTGGATATCGAACAGATCAACGAGGCCATCCGGGCCATGCGGGACACGGCGGTCGCTCGAGCCCGGGCCGGGCTGGGCGAGGTGGCCGAAGCCGTACAGGCGGGTGGCTGACGTGGCCGCTGCCGCACCACAGCACTCGGTGCACGACCAAGATGTTGCCGTCCAACCACCGGCCAGGGCGCGACGCCGGACACTGACCGGGTACCTGCTGGTGCCGGCGATCCTGGCGCTGGCCTGCCTCGCTCTGTACCTGTATGTCGGCTCGCAGGAACTGGACAGCATCGAGGCGCGCGCCCTGGCCCCGGCCAACCTGGCTGCCGCCCTGGGGCGGCATCTGCAGCTGACCGCGGTCTCGACGCTGCTGACGCTGGTCATCGCCGTGCCGCTGGGCATCCTGTTCACCCGTCCGGCCATGCGCCGGGTCCGCCCCTACCTGATCACCCTGCTGACCTTGGGCCAGGCGGTTCCGACCATCGCCGTGTTGGTCCTGCTGGCCGTGGCATTTCTGTTCCTGGGTTTCCAGGCCGCCATCGTGGGCTTGGTGCTTTACGCCATCATCCCCGTGCTGCTCAACACCATGGTGGGCCTGGAACAGGTCGACGAATCCGTGCTGGAAGCCGGGCGAGGCATGGGCATCTCCAAGTTCGGTGTCCTGCGCCGGCTCGAACTGCCCCTCGCGGTGCCCATCATCCTGGCCGGCGTACGCACCGCGCTCGTGATCAACGTTGGTACGGCCACCCTGGTGACCTACATCAACGCGGGCGGACTCGGGGACATCATCGTGGCCGGGCTCTCCACCAACCGCGTGCTGGTCCAGGTTGTCGGCGCCGCGCTCACAGCGGTGCTGGCACTGCTGATCGACTACCTGGCGAGCATCGCCGAAGACTTCCTGCGCCCGAAAGGGCTCTAGGCCATCCCCTGCATGACGAAAGAGGAATGATGAAAGCGAATAGTTCACGGAAGACGGCGTTCGCCGCGTTTGGCGCCGGAGTGGCCTTGCTGCTGACGGCCTGCGGCGGCGGTGACGCCGCCGAGGCGACAGGCGACGGCGAGCTCGCGGGCGCGCACTTCGCGGCGGGCTCCAAGGAATTCACTGAATCCATCCTGCTGGCCCAGATTGCGGCTGTCGCGCTCGAGGATGCCGGTGCCACCGTCGAGGACAAGACGGGCATCTCCGGCAGCGCCACCGTGCGCGAAGCCCTGCAGTCGAGCCAGGTCGACTTCTATTGGGACTACACCGGAACCGGCTGGGTCAACGTCCTCGGCCACACCACCGAGGACGTGCCGGAAGACCTCTACGCCGCCGTCGCGAAGGAAGACGCCGAGAACGGCGTCGCCTGGCTGGAACCGGCACCGTTCGAGAACACCTACCGCATCGCCGCAAAAAAGGATTTCGCGGAGGCCGAAGGCATCACCAACATGAGCGAAGCCGCCGCGTTCATCCAGAAGAACCCGGACCAGAATGCCGTCTGTGCTGCCAGCGAGTTCATCAACCGCGACGACGGGCTCCCCGGCTTGGAGAAAGCGTACGGTTTTGACTTCAGCAAGGTAGTGGAGCTGGACCTGAACCTCATCTACACGCAGGTCGGCGGATCCTGCCAGTTCGGTGAGGTCTTCTCCACCGATGCCCGCGTCATCTCCAACGAACTGACCGTGTTGGAGGACGACAAGGAATTCTTCGTCCCGTACCAGGGCGCCATGACCCTGCGCCAGGAAACCCTGGACGAGTACCCGGCCATTGCGGAGATCATGGCACCGATCAGCGCCGCACTGACCAATGAAGTCATCACCGGGCTCAACGGCCGGGTGGATAACGACGGCGAGGATCCCCGCGATGTCGCCGAAGAGTGGCTGAAGGAGCAGGGCCTGGTGGGTTAGCCACCGGACCTCCGCACCGCACAACGGCCAGCGGCCGCCGGTCACCACGACCGGCGGCCGCTGGCCGTTTCTCAGGCTCCGCGAAAACTGCCTGCGGTTTCGGGCCTCCCCGAAACCGCCCGCCTCTCAGGCCTCCGCGAAACGTCCCACCGTCTTCTGCGCATCGATCCCCGGAAGGGCGGCGGCGAAGATGCGGTAGTAAGCCAGTTCCTCGCGGGTCCGCACCGGCGGATCCAGGACGCCGGCCTCGTGTTCCAGCTCCGCTTCGCTGACCGATGCTTCGAAGTGTTCGCGGAGCACATCGTTCATGCCGGTGCCTTCGCCGAACTGCTCCTTCGGCCGCCAGAGCACCTCGTGGGGAACCATCCCGTCGAAGGCCTTGCGCAACAGCCATTTGGCCGGCCGCTCAGGTCCCGTCAGTTTCCATGCCGGCGGCAACGCCAGGGCAAGTTCCACCACGTCCAGGTCCAGGAAGGGCAGCCGCGGTTCCAGCCCGTGGGCACCGGCCACCCGGTCCACTCGCTGCAGTCCGCCGATGGGCATGCCTTCGAGCGTCTCCAGCAGATCCTCGTGCAGCGCCTCGCCGGTGTCATGGCGGCCGTAATGCGAGTAGCCGGCGAACAGTTCGTCGGCGCCCTCGCCCACCAGCACGATCTTCACGTGTTCAGCGGCCAGCCGGGACACCAGGAAATTCGGCACCGCGCTGTGCACCAGCGTCGGGTCAAAGGATTCAAGCTCCGCGATGACCTGCGGCACCAGCGCGATCGCGTCCTCGGCCGTGTAGACCAGCTCATGGTGATCGGTACCGGCGGCGGCCGCCATTACCCGGGCGGCCAGCAGATCGGCGCTGCCTTCCAGCCCGACGGCGAACGTCTTCAAAACCTCCCCGCGCTCTGCGGCCTTGCGGGCCGCCACGGCCGTGACGATGCTGGAGTCCACCCCGCCGGACAACAGGACGCCCACCGGCACATCGGCGTTCAGGCTGCGCTCCACCGCCCGGACCAAGGTGTCGCGCAGGGCATCAAAGACCCACTGCGGAGGATCCTCCTCCGGCCGCCGGCTCTTGAGCAACACCGGGGCGCCCGCCGGGAAAACGGGTCCGGCGATTAAGCCGTCCTCCGGTGTCCAGGCATGGCCCGGCGGAAAAGGCTCCACGAAGGGCCGCCACTCGTCGTCGAACGCCTTCATTTCCGAGGCAAACAGCACAGTTCCGTCGCGGCGTGCCCAGTACAACGGGGACAATCCGAGCATGTCCCTGGCCGCGACGAACCGCCCGTCATCGCCTGCCACCACCAAGGCAAACGGGCCCCAGAGCTTTTCGAAGGCGGCGACGCCGAGCTCCTCGTACAGCTGCAGCGCGGCCTCCAAATCGGAGCGGGTCCTGAACCCCTCATGCCCGAGCCGGTCGCGGATCCGGCGGTAGTTGTAGATCTCGCCGTCGCCCACCAGCCACGCGTCGCCGTCGCGGCCGGCCAGGGGTTGCTGCCCGTTCTCCGGATCGACGATGGCCAACTGCCGGCTGCCGAGCCAGGATTTGCCCACCCGGCGCGACCCCGATCCATCCGGTCCACGGTGCGCCAACCGGTCCAGCATCCGTTCGCCCGCTGCCGCATCGAATTCCCCGTGGGCAGCCACTATCCCTGACATCTGCATCCCGCCTTCGCGCTTGTCCAACAAAATCCGGCGCCGCACGCGGCCGGGCTCCGTCCGTCCCAGGCGCTGCGACGCGACTTCTCCAGCATAGCCAGCCGGCGCCCACGCCCTCCCCGCCGGCCACGGGCCAGGCCGCCAGGCTCCGCGGTTCCTGGCCGGGTCTCGGCGCGGTCCAGACCACCCGCCGTCGCTCCTTAGACTTGTAGGCATGACTGCAACGCTGGTGGCCAAGGACCTCTCGGGCGGCCACGGCCACCGCACTCTGTTCTCCAACCTGAACCTGACCGTCGCTCCGGGCGACGTCGTCGGGGTGGTCGGCGCCAACGGTGCCGGCAAGACCACGCTGCTGCGGATCCTGGCCGGCGCGGACGCACCGCTGGCGGGGTCGGTGAGCACGGCGCCCTCGGACGCCTTTGTCGGCTGGCTGCCGCAGGAACACGAACGGATTCCCGGCGAGACCATCGCCGCCTACATTGACCGCCGCACCGGTGCCGCGGCCGCCACCGCCGCCATGGAAGCCGCGGCCGAGGCGCTGGGCTCCGGCTCCAAGCAGGCCGGCGACGCCTACGCCGCCGCCCTGGACCACTGGATGGCCAGCGGGGCCGCGGACTTGGAGGACAGGATCCCGCCCGTGCTGGCCGAACTCGGTCTGGACGTTGGTCCGGACGCCCCGATGACCGGGCTTTCCGGCGGCCAGGCCGCACGCGCTGCCTTGGCGGCCCTGCTGCTGAGCCGCTTCGACGTGGTCCTGCTGGACGAGCCCACCAACGATCTGGACCTGGCCGGACTGGCCCGGCTGGAGTCGTTCGTGCAGGGTCTGCGCGGCGGCGTGGTGCTGGTCTCCCACGACCGCGAGTTCCTGGCCCGCTGCGTGACCACCGTGGTGGAGTTGGACCTGGCCCAGAACAAGGTGGCGGTATACGACGGCGGCTACGATGCCTTCCTGGAGGAGCGGGCCGTCGCGCGCCGCCACGCCCGCGACGCCTACGACGAGTTCGCCGAGAAGAAGGCGGACCTCGTGTCCCGGGCGCGGACCCAGCGCGAGTGGAGCTCCCAGGGCGTCCGCAACGCCATGAAGAAGAACCCGGACAACGACAAGATCCGCCGCAAGGCCAGCACGGAGTCCTCCGAAAAGCAGGCGCAGAAGGTGCGGCAAATGGAGTCCCGCATCGCCCGGCTGGACGAGGTGGAGGAGCCCCGCAAGGAGTGGCAGCTGCAGTTCAGCATCGGCGCCGCCCCGCGCTCCAGCTCAGTGGTCGCCACCTTGAACCAGGCCACCGTCCGCCGCGACGGATTCACGCTCGGCCCGGTCTCGCTGCAGGTCAACGCCGGCGAGCGCATCGGCATCACGGGCCCCAACGGCGCGGGCAAGTCCACCCTGCTGCGCCTCCTGCTGGGACACCAGCAGCCCGACGACGGCGCCGCCGGCCTGGGTGCCAGCGTCGCCATCGGCGAGATTGACCAGGCGCGCGGCCAGCTCGCGGAGGACCGGCCGCTCGGTGCCGCCTTCGAGGCACTGGTACCGGACTACAGCCAGGCCGAGGTCCGCACGCTGCTGGCCAAGTTCGGTCTCAAGGCCGACCAGGTGTCCAGCGCCGTCGGCGCCCTCTCCCCCGGCGAGCGCACCCGGGCCGCCCTCGCCCTGCTGCAGGCCCGAGGCGTGAACCTGCTGGTCCTCGACGAACCCACCAACCACTTGGACCTGCCCGCCATCGAACAGCTGGAGCAGGCCTTGGACAGCTACGACGGAACGCTGCTGCTGGTCTCGCATGACCGCCGGCTGCTGGAAAACGTCCGGTTGGACACTCGGTGGGACGTCGACGCCGGCCAAGTCACCGTCCGCTGAGTGCGTCTGCGGGCCGGTCTAGGAGACCCGGGGTCAGAGTGCCGGCCGCATCTCGGACCAAGGGCGCGCCCGTTCCACGGCGGCACCGATGCGGAAGACGGTGAGGTCGTCGTAGGGGTGCCCGACGATCTGCACGCCTGTCGGGATTCCGATCTCGGATAGTCCGCTCGGCACGGCCAGGACAGGGCAACGGTTGTTGATGTTGAACGGCGCCGTCATGTGCGCTTCCCAGTAGTGCTCGAGATGCTTCCCGTCGATGTCGATCCCGTCGAGGTAGTCGGCGTCTGCTTTGAGCGCAGAAACTGCTGAGGCGGGACAGATCAAGGCGTCGAACCCAGTCATGGCCTGGGCTAGCTGCGCTTGGATACGTGACTCGGCTTGCAGTCCCTCCAGGAGTGTGTGGCGGGATGACGCCTCACGCGCGTCGGCCATGAAGCGCCGCGTGTAGGCGGCCAACTGCTCGGTGCCGCCTGCGGTGGCTGCCTCCATGGCGGGACCGAGAATGTGCCCAAAGTGGGTAAAGATGACATCACTGATCTCCCGGTGGGACCAAGGAAGTTCGATCTCCTCGACGATTGCCCCGGCTGTTTCCAGAGCCGCGGCCACGCCGCGGGTGTTAGCCTCGATCTCCGCCATGACCGGGTAGTCTCCGAGCCGGATACAAAGCGCAATCCGCATCTGGTGGACCGGCGCAAATTCCAAGGGCAAAGGAGCGGACGGTCCTACCGAGGTGTGGTCCACAGGGTGCGGACCGGCCATCACATTGGTCAACAGGGCGGTATCGGCGACCGTGCGGCCCATCGGGCCGTCGCCGCGGTACCAGTCATTGGAAAGAGGCGGCATACCCGGGATCCTGCCGTACGGCGCCTTATAACCAACGGTTCCGGTAAAGGAGGCGGGCAACCGGGTAGAACCCGCGATGTCCGAGGCCGTCGCCAACGCCGTCATGCCGGAGGCGAGCGCTGCTCCGGCCCCGCCCGAGGATCCGCCCGGCGAATACTCCGGGTTCCACGGGTTCCGGGTGACTCCCCACATCGGGCTGTGCGTCACCGTGGCGCAACTGAATTCAGGCGAGGTGGTTCGGGCGTGGAGAATACCTCCGGCGGCTTTGATGCGCCCAATGATCGGGTGATCGGCTGCTGCGGTCTCGCCGGCACACGCCGACAGCCCCTGCGAGAAGCTTCGGCCGGCGATGGCATGCTTCTCTTTGGCGGCCACCGGCAGCCCCAGTAACGAGCGTCCCGGGGCCAGTCCCCGGGGTGCGCCGTCGTACTTGCCGCGCTGGTACAGCAGCTCGGCCTCACGCGACGCAGCGAGGGCCTCCTCAAACATCGTCTCCGTCAGCGCATTCACCGTCCCGTTGATCTCGGTAATGCGTTCTATGACCGCTTCCATCAGTTCCACAGGGGAAAGCTCCCGAGAACGGAACAGCCGCAGCGCGTCCACTGCAGTGAGGTAATGCAGCTTGGTCATCATCTGTCCCCTGCAGCGGACTTATCCCCGACGTTAAACCTTTCCAACACCGGCTCTTCGGCAAGCGCGCCATAAACCAGTTCCAACGCGATCTCGGTCAGGGCATCCAGGCCCGCCAGCATGTCCGCATCGGTTGTAAATTCGCGTTCACAGTGGCTGACGCCGTCTACTGACGGGATGAATACCATGACCGACGGCACAATGCGGTTCATCGCTACCGAGTCGTGCCCTGCCATCGTCTGCATACGGCGTACGCCAAGTCCCAGCTTCGCGGCCGTCTTCTCAGTCAATTCGACACCGGATTCGGGGTAGTACTGGTTGGCCCGGATGTCGAAGTCGTTCACATTGATCCGGATGTCGTGTTCCCGGGCAAGCTGGGCGATGTCTGCCAGCAGGCTGTCCCGTGCGGACCGCACAATCTCGGGGCTGTTGGAGCGCAAATCAGCTACAAGGTGCACCCGGCGGGCCACGACGATCGGCGAATTCGGTTCCAGCGTCAGCTGCCCCACGGAGGAAACGAGTGCCTCCTCCTCGAAGTTGCGCGTGACGTCGTGGACCATGAGGACAATCTGCGAGGCGGCCACCAGCGCATCGCGCCGGTCTGCCATGGCCGTAGCGCCAGTATGGGACTGTTCGCCGAGGACCTCAATGTCCAGCTTCTGCGTGTACCAACTCGAGTCCACGGCACCTATGGTCAGGCCCTCGCGCTCCAGGATGCGGCCCTGCTCGATGTGGATCTCCGCGTAGCTCACGGCTTCGGGCCCCTCATCGGTCCCGAGGTAGCCGATCGTCTCCAAGGCATCCCGCACGGAGACTCCCTGGAGGTCCCTAACGCCGAGCATCTGCTCACGGTCCATGATTCCCGCGAAGACGGAGCTACCCATGATGGAGGGTGCAAAGCGGCCGCCTTCCTCGTTAAACCAGTTCACGACCGCCAGGTTAAAGGGCGGAAGCTCCCCTGACGCCTTAATGTGGGCCTCGATCCGGGCAGCAGCGTGCAACCCGGCCAACACACCGTACGCGCCGTCGAAGCGGCCGCCCAGCGGTTGGCTGTCCAGGTGGGAGCCGATCATGACGAATTTCGCAGCGGGCCGGAATTCGATGATGGCGAACATGTTGCCGATGCCGTCCACTCGCACCCCCCAACCGTGCTCCTCAGCAAAGGCGGTGAACCAGTCCCGGGTCTGCCGGTCTTCCTCGGTGGCGGCTTGCCGGTGCACACCGTGGTTTGGTGTAGCGCCGATGGTGGCAACGTGGCGAAAGTCTTTAAGGAAAGCTTCAGCGGACATAACGATAAACTCCTAATACCTAATACGTAAGCTGCCGGTTAGGAAACCGGGGAAGGCGGAACCTGTGGGAGCCGGAGGAGTATCGGTCCGCCCGGCTCCCGTGGTCAGCCGAGGCGTCCGCGGGTCTCCGGGACCTTGGTCAGCGTGAGCAGCAGGAACACGATGATTGCTGCGCCGCACAGCCAGTAGGCCGGCGAGTAAGAGATACCTGTGGCGTTCACCAGCGCGGTGCCGATGAAGGGTGCGGTGCCTCCGAACAATGCGTATCCCAGGTTGTAGCTGACAGCGGCCGAGGTGAAGCGCGTCTTCGTCGTGAAGATTTCCACGAAGAAGGTGTAACAGCCGCCGCCGTAGATGCACAGCGGAACGACGAACAGCAGCTGTCCCAGAATCGCCAGGCCCAGCGAGCCGCTGGTCACCAGCATGAAACATGGGAAGGCCAGCAATGCGATCGCGGCCGACCCTGCAATCAGCATCGGCTTGCGGCCGACCTTGTCACCGATGATCCCGCCAACCGGGAGCAGCAAAGCGTAAAACAGCATCGCCGAAGCGTTCGCCACTAGGGACGCTTGCAGGGTCAGGTTGCCGGTCGTCTGCACGTAGCCGACGAAGTAGCCGGAGAGGAAGTAGAAACCCATGGCGGTCAGGCCCATGACGAAGACGACCTGGAGCATCCGGACCTTGTTCTCGCGGAAGGCCTCGCGAACTGGGCTGTACTCCTTTTTCTTCTGCTTTTCAGCGACCTGCTTGAAGGCCGCGCTCTCCTCGGTCCTGGAGCGAATCCACACACCGAACAGGGACAGCGGCAATGCCAGCAGGAAGGGTACACGCCAGCCCCATGAGAAAAAGGCCTCATCGGAAAGGGCCTGGTTGAGGACTAGGATCATCGCCCCGGCCACGACGGAAGGCAGCGCGGTGGCGGCAAGCGTGATGTTGAGCCAGAAACCACGGCGGTTCACGGGAGCATGCTCGAAAACGAAGGCCGGGGCACCGACGGATTCCCCGCCTGCGGAGAACCCCTGCAGCAGCCGGCACAGTACCAGCAGTGCAGGTGCGAGAGCTCCGACCACTGCATAGGGCGGCAACAGACCGATGGCGGTCGTGGCACCGCCGATAGTCACCAGCGTGATGTAGAGGACACGGCGTCGACCGATCCGGTCGCCCAGCTGGCCGAAGAACAGGCCTCCGATCGGCCGGGCGATGAAGGCGACACCAAACGTGGCAAAGGTGGCCAGCAGGCCAATAAGTGCGTTCTCGCCGGGGAAAAACAGCTGTGAGAGCGTAACCGCGGAGAGACCGTAGAGCGAAAAGTCGTAGAACTCAATAAACTGCCCAACACTGCCACCTGCAAGGACGCGCTTCTGCATCCCGGTGGTTTTTTTCGACTGCGAGAAGGCTGTGGCGTCTGCGGCTCCCGATGTAGTCCGGGTTTCATTCACCGTCATGACAGCCACCGGAGGTGGGAGGAACTGCGGTCCCTACTTGCCGCGTGGAACCCGGAACACGACGTAAATCTCGACTGACTGCAGGCCATCGCAAGTCCTCCTGAGGGTTGCGGCTGATCCTCGTACCGTCCCGCGTCTTTGCAGGTTCGGTCAGGGGCGGATCAACCTATCGGAATGATGTTCAGTCTCAGTGAGCCGTCTCACATCTGTCCAATAGATAATTTCTCCGTTTCCAATCGAAATGATGAATCCGAAGCTTGGGCAAGACGCAGCACACAGGAGGCTAGGTCTTGTCCGCACCGTAGAGCGCACGGCACACTGCCTCGAACGCGAGCGCTCGCCGCGTGGGCGTCAGCCCCTCGGGGCGCACCAGCACTACCTCGATGGATGGCAAATGATCCACAAGCCGTAGGGGAACGACTCCCCCGCCCGCGTAGGTCAGATTGTGGTGGAGCCGCTGATTCAGCACAGCGTAGCCATGGCCGCGGGCAACGAAAGAGCGGACAGTCTCATAGCCGGTTGCCCGGTGGCGGATATTGGGCTTCAAGCCGGCAAGCTGGAACAACTGCATGAAGTACTCCCTGGTGTGCGGCAAGTCCAGCAGGATCATCGGCTCGTGCTCCAAATCCCTCAGCGCCACCTCATGGTCAGGACTTGCAGCAAGAGGATGCCCTTCCTGGACCAACACGTGCGCCGGAATGTGCTCCACCGTCTGAGTGGTGAAACCGCCGCCCAACCCAATGCTGTACATCAGCGCCAGCTCACAATGCCCCTCCAGCAATGCCCGTCGCAGGAACTCCTGATCTCCCTCCAAGAATGAAACGTGAACGTCCGGGTATTCCGCCTCAAAGGCCTGCAGGATTACTGGAGCCCGGAAGGGTGCCAGGGGGCCGAAAACCCCTACTTTTAGCTCCCCGGTGAGATTCTGCGACAGCCCCCGAGCCGATTCGTAGAGCGAATCAGCGTGCTCAAGGAAGGCGTGCAGGTCTTTGGCGAATTGTCGTCCGGCCGGACTCAGTTTCAGGCCCCTCTGCGACAACCGGATGAAGAGCTGCACGTCCAGGTCGTGCTCCAACTGGGAAATCGCATTGGACAGCGCCGACTGCGTCATGTTTAGCCGTTGGGCGGCGTCCGTCATATTCTCGGTCTCGGCGACCACCGCAAAGTAGCGCAGTTGGGTAAGAGTGAAGGGCTTAGCCATGCTTCATCCTGTCAGACCCCAGACCCGCCCGGAGCCGGACTCGCGCACCAGGCCAGACTTCGCCGCTGCCCTCTTGACCTGCCGATGCCGCGGGAGTAAGTTCTTATTCAACCGAAAGGTTGATCAAGGGAAGAGTTGAATAACGTGACTGGTAGTAGCGACGAGGCCCTTCTGGACAAGGCGTTCATGGCCCTGGCAGATCCGGCCCGCCGCCGCATCATCGCCCGGCTTAGCCGCGGACCGGCAACGGTCAACGAGCTGGCCGAGCCCTTCGACATCTCCAAGCAGGCGGTTTCGAAGCACATCCAGGTCCTCGAGCAGGCACATTTGGTCACCCGCACCAGGGATGCCCAGCGCCGGCCCGTTCACCTAAACGCTGCACGGCTCGAAGCGCTCACTGCGTGGATCGACCAGTACCGGCTGGTTCGGGAGGCGCAGTACCGCGGACTGGACGCCGTGCTCGGCCAACTATCCAAGGACAAACCATGAGCAACTCACTGAAAGTCACCCTCCCGGAGGGCCTTCCGTTCATCGATACCGAACGCGAGTTCGACTATCCCGTCGCCGACGTTTTCCGCGCCCACAAAGACCCCGACCTCCTCAAGCAGTGGCTGGGCCCGCGCGGCATGAAGATGGACATCGATCATTACGACTTCCGCACCGGCGGCAGCTACCGCTACCTCCACACCGGACCCGACGGCCAGCAGTACGCCTTTACCGGCATTTTCCACACGGTCCGCGAGAACGAGTTCGCCATCCAGACGTTCGAGTTCGGCGGCTACCCGGACGTGGTCAGCATCGAGTTCATGACCCTCGAGGACCTCGGCAACGGACGCTGCAAACTGATCGGCCATTCCGTCTACCCCACGCTGGAGGCACGCGACGGCATGGCCCAGTCCGGCATGGAAAGCGGCATGAGCGAAGGCTACGAGCGGCTGGACGAGCTGCTCGCCGGCGCCCGCACCGCGTAAAGAGGCGGCACTGCCGCGGCATGGGGTCGGAGCCTGCCAGGCCCCGATCCCGTGCCGCGCACTTCCCTGCCCAAGGGTCTCGCGCCCGCAACCACCATTGGCCTCCTCGGAATTAGAAAGTATGCTGAGGATTCCCTGAACCCTAGACGGAAGGTGGTTTCATGGCGAACGATGATGAAGGACGCAAGGAAGTAGCCAAGATCCTGAAGGACGCTGACATCGGCGTCCTCACCACGGTCAATGCCAGCGGCCAGCTGTTCAGTCGGCCGCTGGCGCTACAGGAAGCCGAGTTCGACGGCGACTTGTGGTTCGTGACGCACGATCCCTCGCCCAAGGCCAGCGAAATCCGCGCCAATCCGCACGTGAACGTGTCGGTCAGCGGTTCGGACGGCTACCTGTCCATCTCGGGCACCGCCACAATCGTCCGCGACCAGGCGAAGATCGACGAACTGTGGAGCCCCATGATGGAACCGTGGTTTGAAAACGGCAAGGACGACCCGACGGTGGCTTTGCTCCGGGTCGAGGCCCACACGGCCGAATACTGGAAGCCGGATTCTCCCAAGGTGGCCACGCTGTTCAAGCTGGCCAAGGGAATGGTCACCGGGAAGCAAGCAGACGACGTCGGCAAGAACGACGTCGTCAACCTTTAGCCGGAGGCACCTGCCGATCGGCAACACAGCACGCACTTAAGGAGTCAGCAATGTCCGGAAATCTTTTGGCCCGTTCTGTGCACGACCTTACTGCCGCCGCCTGGTTTGGCGGTTCCCTGATGGGCGCCATCGGCCTTAACGGTGCGGCCGCCGCCGCCCAGGATCCGCGCGAGCGGACCCGTTTGTCCAGCGTCGGCTGGATGAAATGGGCGCCGGTCCAGACCGTGGCTTTCGTTTCGCACCTTGCCTCGGGCTTGCCGCTGCTGGCGGGCAACAAGGGCAGGATGGCCAAGCAGGAAGGGGTCACGCGGAATACCGTCATCAAGACCGTTGTCACCCTGGCCGGCGCGGCCGTCACCCTCTACGCCGGCATGCTGGGCAAGAAGGTGGAGAAGATGGCTGAACAGGGGGCAGAGGGCGCCACCGAGCCGTCACCGATGGCGTCACCGGAGCTCAAGTCCGCGCAGAAGCAACTCAAGCTGCTGCAGTGGACCATCCCGGCCTTCGCCGGCACGGTCATCGTGCTCGGTGCCAAGCACGGCGAAATGCAGCGGCCCGCCACCTTCTTGGAGGGGCTGCTCAAGCACTGAAGGTGATGTTCCCCCCGGTTCACCCGGTGCGGCTCCGGGTCCAGCCGCTCCGTCGGGGCTGTCCGCTCAGGACGGCCCCGACGCGTGTCGGCCCGGATTACCAGAACCACGCGGACCGTAGCGGAGATTCTGCAAACCACCCCGAGTCGGCCGGTCCACCCCCGGCTGCACCAGCGGCGTGAGTTGCGCGGTTACGATTGTTGAAACGTTAACATCGGACGGCAGAAGTGGGGAACGGGCATGCCGGCAGCATCATGACGGCGACCAAGGCGGCGGCCGTCTTGGCGTGGGCTGCCATCGCCGGCATTTCGGCCGCCGGGCTGTTGGTGTTGGGCCAGGTCATCGCGGCTGCAATCATCGCTCCGCCACAGTTCGACCTGGTGGCCGTCCTCTCCGTGCTGATGCTGGTGCTGGCCTGGCACCTGCGCGTGGATACGCCGCTCATGCGGCGCCAGACGACCGCCGCGATGACCGCCGCCGTGATTGTCTGCAACGATCTCACCGCCCCGCTGCACGAAACGGTGGCGGTGGTGGGGGTGGGGCTGCTGGCCACTCGCGTGGTTTTCCGGCGCTTCCGCTGGGGAGAGGTGTACTGGTTTATCAGCCGGCTGCTCGCCTCCGTCGTGCTGGTAGCGGTGTTCCAAGCCCTTAACGCTGCCGGTTTTGCGTGGCCGGTCGCCCTGCTGGCTGGCTGGCTGGCCTTTTTCCTGACGGCCATTGCCGTCGAGGGTGCCTTCGCCACCACGGCCACACGGAGCAGCACCTTCCGCAACGGCATCGGGTGGCCGCCGGCACTGAGCACGCTGGCCATCAACCTGCTCCTGTGCCTGGCCGCCCAGTACGCCGCCCTGCGGTTCAGCCACGACGGCGTCCAGTCGTTGCTCCTGGTCTTCGCGTCCGTGCTGGCGCTGGCGGTCACCGGCTGGCTACGCAACCGCGAGCTGCGCCGCCGCCTCACAGGCCTGGTCGACGCCTCGCTCAAGCTGCCGTGGAGCCCGGACGGGCTCGACAGGACCCTCCTCGCCGCCGCAAGCGCCTCGGTGCGCGCGGACCGCGTGTCCCTGCGTCCGGAAGCGCCGAAAGAAAGGGAAATCGGTGTCCGGATGCGTCGCTGGGACCACGGCGACAACTACCTGGTGGCTTCGCGAAACGGCGGCGCACAGTTCACCGAAGAAGACGAGCAGGTGCTGGACGCGCTGGCACACGTCGGCAGCATCATGGTCCGGCACGATGAGCTGGTGCACGAACTGCGGCTGCAGGCGGACACCGATGCCCTGACCGGGCTGGGCAACCGCCGCACCCTCTGGAATCGGCTGGCCGAGATCAATGCCGGCCGCCGCCCCGGCGAGGCCATCGCCGTCGTCTATCTGGACCTCGACGAATTCAAGGCCGTCAATGACAGGCACGGCCACGACGTCGGCGACCTGCTGCTGACCGCCACCGCGCAGCGAATCCGCTCGGAAATCCGCGAGGACGACGTGGCCGCTCGCATCGGTGGCGACGAATTCGTCGTCGTCCTCCGCGATGTCACCAGCGAAGCCGACGCCCGCGCCGCCGCCGACCGCATAGCCGCCGCGATCGCGCGCCCGCTCAGCGCCCGCGGCAACACGCTGCGGGTGCGGGCCAGCACCGGCGTGGCGTACTCCGACCACCCGGCACCCAACATCGAGGAGCTGCTGCGCAACGCCGATTCCGGCATGTACGGCTCCAAGCGGCTGCAGCAGCGCCTGCGCGACGCACAGCGCGACGGTTCCGAGGCCGAAGCCTGCCTGGCTGTTGCGGTTGAACGCGGCATCCGCCGGCACCTGCTGCGTGTGGCGCTACAGCCCATCGTTTCCCTGGACCTGGATGCGATCGTCGGGTTCGAGGCCCTGGCCCGCTACGAGGACGACGAACTCGGTAATATTCCGGCGGACCGGCTAATCACCGAAGCGAACCGGC
Organism: Arthrobacter sp. Y3221114; assembly: GCF_059092625.1. Lineage (NCBI taxonomy): Bacteria > Bacillati > Actinomycetota > Actinomycetes > Micrococcales > Micrococcaceae > Arthrobacter > Arthrobacter sp. Y3221114. Next base: position 178,802 of record NZ_JBNHHW010000005.1, on the reverse strand, counting down.
TGGGACTGCTCGACGAGCTGACCATCCAGGTGATCGACGGTGCGGCGGCGGCGATGGCCCGCATCAGCGAAGTCACCAGTGTCCGCTCCATCTCCGTCAACGTGGAGCTGAGCCAGCTCGCCGCCGGATCCCCCGTCGTGGACCGGCTGAGGCGGATGCGCGCCGAAGGGCCGGAGCTGAACATCATCGTGGAGCTGACCGAAAACTCGTTGGACAAGATGTCCGAGCAGTCCCGGGCAACCCTCGTGCAGTTCCGCAGCGAGGGCTTCAGGATCGCCATCGACGACTTCGGCTCCGGCTACTCATCCATGAACTCGCTGACCGAGTTCCCCTTCGACATCGTCAAGGTGGACCGCTCGCTGGTCAGCGGCGGCGAGGGCCGCGCCCGGAACGACGACGAAAACGCCCGGAACATCGTGGTCAGCCATTTGATCGCCATGTTCACAGCGCTGAAGGCGGACGTGGTGATCGAGGGCATCGAGACCGCAGAGACCGTGGAGTGGCTGGCCGGCTGCCCGGCTTTGAACGCCCAGGGCTTCTACTTCGGCCGACCCATGTGGCCGGAGGAGGTCATCGCCCGGCTGGTGACCTCCGGCACGGCGGCGCTGCCGAGCTCTGCCCAGCGCGATGCCCGCCGACCCCTGGCCCAGCAGACGCCCGAACATTCGTCTGCCACCTGAGGCCTCGGATTCATCTCCTGCGGAGGCTAGGCCAGGCGGTCCAAGGCTTGGAGCTGCAGCACGATCCACGGGCTGAAGGCCCACGGTGCGGCAGTCGCTGCGGTCCGCAGGTCGGAGGGGCGCACCCAACGGTACTCGGCCACCTCGTCATCGCGCGGCGACAGTTCGCCGGTGGCCAGCGCAGTGTAGACGGGGCAAAACTCGTTCTCCACGATGCCGGAGGCGTCCACCGCGCGGTAACGGAAGTCCGGCAGCACCAGCCTCAGGTTTTCCAGCCCAAGCCCCAGCTCGTAGCGCACCCGTCGCCGCACCGCGTCGGCCATCTCCTCCCCCGGGGCCGGATGGCCGCACGCGGAGTTGGTCCAGACACCCGGCCAGGTCAGCTTGTTCAGGGCGCGCCTGGTCACCAGCACGCGGCCCTCGGCGTCGGAAATATGGCAGGAGAACGCCAGGTGCAGCGGCGTCTCGCCGGTGTGGATGTCGGCCTTGTCGGCAACGCCGGCGGGCTTCAGGTTCTCGTCCAGCAGCACTACCTGCTCGGGTGATTCTGCCGTCATGTCGGTCCGGACCCGGGCAGCTGCCGTTGCCGGGAGCGCGCCCAGCGGTCAGTGGTGTTCATACCAGCCATTGTATGGGCGGGCGGGAGAGGACCGTTTGGTCTGTGGCCCAAGAGGCGGGCCCCTTCCAAGGTGTCGAAGCTGACAACAAGCAGCCTCTTCTTGGACGAAACGACCACCCCATGGCCAAGACATCCGATCCCGCGCCGGCCGCCCTGCCGTAGACTCGACGCCACTTCATGCTTGTTCGGAAGGACGGATCGTGCCTGACTCTCCCACTACCGCTGCCCCGGCTCCACCAACAAGGCCCTTGGAAGGCCTGCTGGTGGCCGACTTCTCCCGGGTGCTCGCCGGCCCGTTGGCCACCATGACGCTGGCCGATCTAGGTGCACGGGTCATCAAGGTGGAGCGTCCCGGCACGGGGGATGACACCCGCAGCTGGGGTCCGCCGTATTCCCCGACCGGGGCCACCTACTTCGAGAGCGTGAACCGCAACAAGGAATCGATCTGTTTGGACCTGGCGGATCCCGGCGACCAGCGGTTGGCCCGGAAGCTGGCGCTGACTGCCGACGTCGTCGTGGAGAATTTCAAACCCGGCGGGATGGACAGGCTTGGGCTCGGGTATGCGGAACTTTCGGCCGGGAATCCGGGCCTGGTCTACGCGTCGATTTCCGGTTTCGGTTCAGCCGAAGGTGCGTCCCTGCCCGGCTACGACTTCATCGTGCAGGCGGTCGGCGGCCTGATGAGCATCACCGGCGAGGCGGACGGTTCACCCTATAAGGCGGGTGTCGCCCTGGTGGACGTGCTGACCGCGAAGGACGCGACCATCGGGATCCTCGCCGCGCTCAACGCCCGCGCCGCCACCGGCCGGGGCAGCCGGCTCGAGGTCAACCTGCTGTCCAGCCTGCAGGGCGCCCTGGCCAACCAGGCCCAAGCCTATCTGGGAGCAGGCAAGGTCCCCCGGCGGATGGGCAACGAGCACCCGTCCATCGTTCCCTATCAGCTGCTCGAATGCTCCGATGGCCCGCTGGCCGTCGCCTGCGGCAACGACGGGCAGTTCCGGCAGCTGGCCACCGTCCTGGGAGAGCCGCAGCTCGCGGACGACGAGCGTTTCGCCACCAACAGCGCCCGGGTGCAGCACCGCCACGAGCTCATCCCGCTGCTGGAGGAGGCTTTGTCCGCCGCCTCCGCATCGGTGTGGCAGGGCAAGCTCACCGGCGTCGGCGTTCCCGCCGGGCCCGTGGCCGGCATCGACGAGGGCATCAGGTATGCCGAATCACTGGGGCTGGCCCCGACCATCGAAGTCCGCGATGCCAGCGGGGAGCCCGCCGGCCGCCAGGTCCGCCACCCGATCTCCTGGAGCCCGGCGTTCGAACCCCGCACCGCTGCCCCGCCCGCGCTCGGCGAACACACCACGTCGGTGCTGGAGTGGCTGCGCAGCCTGGACTGACGTCAGAGGCCGCGCCGGCGAAGGGCCAGCCACAGGTGCGCGGCGACGTCCGGATCGTCGACGCTGACCCCGAGCAGCCGCTCGGCCACCGCCATGCGATGGCGCAGCGAATTCCGGTGGACGTTGAGCTGGCGGGCCGTGTCCTCCCAGTGGCCCCGGTGGCGCAGGTAAGCGGCCACGGTCTCCAGCAGCTCGGCGCGGCGGTACCCCGCCAGCGCCTCGACCCAGGCATCGGCGCGGGCTTCGTCGTCGGCCGCCAGTTCCACGAGCTTGCCCGCAGGCGCCGCGACCGCGGCACGGTGCACCGCTGACATCGCCGCCGCCACGTCCGCCAAGGCGAGGGATTCCGTCCAGGCAGCACCGGTCTCCGCGCCGCCGGAGGCAGCTGCTGACGTTGACGTTGACGTTGACGCAACCTTGGCGGCGGCGGCGCCCGCGTCGCCGCCCGTCCAGGCCAGAAGTTCCGCGTCGGCTTCCCCGTCTGCCTGCCAGCCTGCCGCTCCCTGTTCCGTGAGCCCGGCATCCAGCAGGAAGTAGGCCACCCCGTCGTCGCCAAAGCGCAGCGCACAACTGGCCAGCGCCGTCGCCGGCGAGCCGCCGCCGTCGGCCGGTCGGAGCCGGGACACCGCGCCGGCGAGCGCGGCGAGGGAATCCGCCGTCCCCATCCGGGCGGCCAGCACGCGGACCCGTTCCGGCAGCGGTCCGAGGTTTCCGTCGGCGGCTACCAGCCGTGCTGCCTCCACCTGGCCGCGGGCAATCAGCTTGGCTGCTACGGAACCCAGCACCGTCGTCGTCCCCAGCAGTTCGTCGCGCTGTTGGGCCTTCAAAGCCAGCAGGACGCAGACCGTCGTGATGATCTGCCGGTCGGCCTTGGTCAGGGTCCGGCCGGGGCCGATGGCGAGGAAGCCGTCGATCCGCCGTCCGACGAGGATCGGATACTCGACGACGGGAGCGCCGTGCAGCCAGAAGGTAGCGGCGGAATGGGTGCCGGCAACGTTGAGTCGTGTGGTTTCCAGTCTGAGGTGCGGCAGCAGCGGCCGCGCACTGGCCGGCCAGACGGTGGCCTCCGTCCCGTCGTCCGCGGGCATGTAGGCCGCCCAGCCACCCAGCGCCTGGGCCAGCCCCTGCACGACCGATGGCAGGGCATCCGGACGCATGGTCGCGCGGGCCAAAGCTGTCTGCGTTCCAAGGTTCGCAATCAGGTCTGCCTGATCACTCCGCGAGGCCAATTCCCAGAACATCCGCGAGACGTCCAGGAACGGGACGCCGTCGGGGACCACCAGCAGCTCCACGCCCTCGGCGGAGCAGGCCCGGACCAGCTCCGGCGGCACGCTGTCCAGCCCTTCCCCCAGCCCCAGGCCAAGGGCAGCGACCCCTTTGGCCGCCAGCCGCCGCACGTACCCGTCCACGGCAGCGGCACTTCCGCTCAGCGGGATGCCGGTGGTCAGCAGCAGCTCGCCGCCCTCGAGGTAGGCACCAGGGTCTGCCAGCTCGGAAACATGGACACCGGAGAGCTGGATCCCCGGCACCGGCCCGGGGACCGCCGGCCTGAGCGATTCTCCGAGTTCATGGCTGAGCTGGGCGAGGGAAACCATGGACTGATTATCCAACACCACCTGAAGAATTGGGCAGAATATCCGATGACCCCATGCCCACCGCGCGCTTAGCGTTGCCCTATGACCGATGTGCTCACCTCCGCGACCGGCGCGGCCGCCGCCACCCTCCCCCAGACCCGTCACCTGGCGACCACTATCCCCGGCCCCCGCAGCCATCCCACCTCAATACCCTCCCCGTAACTCCCCAGAAGGAAACCCATGTCTTTGGATCATGACCTGACTTCGTTCGAATCCCTGCTCACCGAGGAGGAACGGCAACTGCAGAAGAACGTCCGCTCCTTTGTGGACAGCGCGATCAAACCGAACATCGCCGGCTGGTACGAAAATGCGGTGTTCCCGCTGGAGATCGTGCCCGAGCTGGCCAAGCTCGGCCTGCTCGGCATGCACCTGGACGGGTACGGCTGCGCCGGCCGCTCCGCCGTCGAATACGGGCTCGCCGGCGCCGAACTGGAGGCCGGCGATTCCGGCCTGCGCACCTTCGTCTCCGTGCAGGGCTCGCTGGCCATGAGCGCGATCCACAAGCACGGCTCCGAGGAACAGAAACAAGAGTGGCTCCCGCAGATGGCCGCCGGCGAGGCCATCGGCTGCTTCGGCCTGACCGAACCCAGCGCCGGCTCCGACCCGGCCAGCATGAAGACCTTCGCCCGCCGCGACGGGGACGACTGGGTGCTCAACGGGTCCAAGCGCTGGATCGGCCTCGCCTCGGTCGCCAAGGTCGCCGTGATCTGGGCCCAGACCGACGACGGCGTCCGCGGCTTCGTGGTGCCGACCGACACCGCCGGTTTCAAGGCCACCCCGATCGAAGCGAAGCTCTCCATGCGCGCCTCCATCCAGTGCGACATCGAACTCACCGACGTCCGCCTGCCCGCCGGAGCGCTGCTGCCGAAGGCCAAGGGGCTCCGCGGCCCGTTCGAATGCCTGAACGAAGCCCGCTACGGCATCATCTGGGGCGCCATGGGAGCCGCCCGCGATGCCTGGCAGACCGCGGTCGACTATTCCAAGGAGCGGATGCAGTTCGACAAGCCGCTGGCCGGCTACCAGCTCACCCAGGAAAAACTGGTCAACATGGCACTGGAAATCAACAAGGGCTTCCTGCTCGCACTGCACCTGGGCCGCCTCAAGGACGCCGGACAGTTGCAGCCCCACCAGATCTCCGTCGGCAAGCTCAACAACTGCCGCGAAGCCATCGAAATCGCCCGCGAATGCCGCACCATCCTCGGCGGCAACGGCATCACCCTGGACTACTCGCCGCTGCGCCACGCCAACAACCTCGAATCCGTGCGCACCTACGAAGGCACCGACGAGGTCCACACCCTGATCCTCGGCCAAAAAATCACCGGCATCCCCGCCTTCCGCTGACACGCAAAAGGTGCGCCGGCGGCCTCCGCTCAGACGGTTTCGACCCCGTGCAGCACCTCGGAGGCGTAATCCATCACAGCACGTGCCCGTGCGCTCAGGGCCACGCCGTCGGGCCAAACGGCCACCACCGAGGTCCCGCCTGCCCGGGGCACCAGAGGCCTCGAGACAATCGGCAAACCTTCGGTGGTGACCGGAATCTGGTTCGGCCGTGACATCAGCAGGCTGTAGCCGAGGCCGCGTCCCACCAACGCCCTGACCAAGTCGATTTGCGGCACCTGGGCCGCCAGCGTCGGCGTGAGGCCCCGTTCGCTGAACATCAGCTGTGTATACCCACTGCTGGGCACCGATTCGAGCATGATCAGCGGCTCCGGAGCGAGTTCGGCCAGATCCAGTTCGGCCTTGCCGGCCAGCGGGTGGGACTGGGCCAAAACGGCCATCACCTCGGTGCGATAAATGATCTTTCGTTGCAGTCCCGCGGGCAGGCCTATGTCATAAACGATGGCAGCGTCCAAGGCACCGGTCGTCAGCGACGGCAACAGGTCGCCGTGATCGCCCACCGTAATGCCGATCTCCACTCCCGGATGCTGATTCCCGAAGCCCTCCAGCACCGAGGGCAGTACGTTGCTGGCCAGTCCGATATAGCAGCCGAGCGCCACCGGTCCCCGCAACTGTCCGTCGACTCCGGCCAGCTCGCTGACCAGCCCATCGGTTTCCTTCAAGATGTTCCGGGCCCGGCCGGCGAGGTACTGCCCCGCCGGCGTGAGCCACATGCCCTTGGCCTTCCGGCGCACACACAGCTGCTCGCCCACCGCTGCCTCCAGCTCGCTCAACGCGTGCGAGAGCGCCGACTCCGAAATATGCAGGGCGGCCGCCGCCGAGCTCAGCGTCGGATGATCGGGCAGGGCCGCAAAGAGTTCCAGCTGACGCAGGGTGAACTTGGGCAAGATGATATTCCTAAGAGATCGAAGAAGTTGTGCTGATATCCACAGTTTACTAGCAGATACCCGCCGGGTGACACTGGACACATCCACTGAGTTCGAAGGAGCAAGCCATGACTACCGGCGTCGGACAGTGCCCGTTCGGGTTTGGCACCAGCACATCGGAAGGGGTCCGGCCCTCCCCCCTTGCCGTTGCGGCAACACCGAGTGCTCCCGCCCCACCTTCCGTTCCAGCCCCATTTCCCGTTTCCGCCACAGCACCCGATGCCGCGACACCGGCGGCTCCCGGAGCCGTCCGCGCAGAGTCGTCGGCTCCTGAAAGCCGGGCGTCCGCCCCGGCGGACTGGGTGCGGCCGGCGGACCTGATGGAGGATCCCTACCCCACGTACCGCCGCCTCCGGGAAGAGGCACCTGTTGCGTGGGTGCCGTCGCTCAACCGGTTCCTGGTGACTAGCTACGCGGGATGCCATGCGGTGGAGATGGACCAGGAGATTTTCAGTGCCAACGTCAGCGGCGCCACCATGAACCGCGCCCTCGGCGGCCAGCCGATGCTGCGCAAAGACGATCCGGAACATGCCGCCGACAGGGCCGCGATCAATCCGGTGCTGCGCCCCAAGAACATCAAGGATGCGTGGGCGCCGGTCTTCGAACGCAACGCCCGCCTGTTCCTGGATCAGGTGGAGGAAGCCGGCCCCGACCGTGCCGACCTCAACCGGGACTACGCCGCGCCGGTCGCCTCGAAAAACCTGATCGACCTGCTCGGCCTCAAGGACGTGGCTGTTGAACAGATGCGCCGCTGGTCGCATGATTTCATCGCCGGAGCCGGGAACGTCCTCGACGACCAGAGCATCTGGGACCGGTGCGATGCTTCGCGAGCCGAACTGGATGAAATCCTCGACGAGCTCATCCCGTTTTACCAGCGGCATCCCGACGCCTCGATGACGTCCGCGCTGGCCAACAGCGGACTGCCGTTCGAGAACGTCGCCGCCAACGTCAAGCTCACGATCTCCGGCGGCATGAACGAGCCGCAGCACATGGTGACCAACATGGTGTGGGCGCTGAGCCGGCATCCCGAGCAGCGCCAGGCCGTACTGCAGGATTCATCGCTATGGCCTGCCGTCTTCGACGAAGCCGTCCGGTGGCTCTCCCCCATCGGCATGTATCCGCGGCAGACTACCCGGGACACCACCCTGTGCGGTGTCGAGTTGCCCGCAGGCGCCGGCATCGGCGTCGTCGTGGCCTCCGCCAACCGCGACACGGCGCATTTCGGTCCCAGCGCCGGAGACTTCGACATTTTCCGGCCGAAGACCTCCCACTTGGCTTTCGGCAGCGGGGTTCACCTGTGTGCCGGACACTGGGCCGCGAAGTCAGCCATCGGACAACTCGCCGTGCCCCTGGCCTATGAGCGCTTCCCAGGCCTGCGCACCGACGAAAGCCGCACCGAGACCTGGGACGGCTGGGTGTTCCGCGGCCTGACCAGCCTGCCCGTCACCTGGAACTAGGAAGAAGGACCATGGCAAAGATCAGCTTCCACCACTCCGACGGCAACGTGGACGTGCTCGACGTCGACCCCGGCACCTCACTGATGCGCGCCGCCGTCACCAACGGCGTCGACGGCATCGTCGGCGAGTGCGGCGGCCAGGCCATGTGCGCCACCTGCCACGTCTACGTCCGCCCCGAATACCTCGACGGCCTGCCCGAAATCGGCGACGACGAAGACGAAATGCTCGACTGCACCGCCGGCCCCCGCGACGAAACGCGCAGCCGGCTCGGCTGCCAGATCACCGTCGGTGACGGCCTCGAACAGATCGAAGTCGACATCCCCGACGACCAGATCTGAGGCAGCACAGAACGATGGCGGTGTTCGGCACGCGCACGGGACCGCCCGTGCGCGTGCTGACCCGTCCTGGCGCCCGGAGTGCGGTGGGGCAGCGGTAGGGAAACCCGACTTTCGTCGATATCATCGCCATATGACGATGCAACGGGAACGGACTGCCGGTCGAACGGGCGACTTGGCACCGGCGGCCGCTTTGTTCCACAGCCTTTCGGACCCCACCCGGCTGACCATCCTGCAGCACCTGACCACGGGCGAGCACAAGGTACGGGAGCTGACGGAGCACCTCGGCCTTGCCCAGTCCACGGTCAGCGCCCACTTGGCCTGCCTGAGCGACTGCGGCCTGGTCACCTCACGCCCGGTGGGACGGGCGTCGATGTACTCGCTGACCACCGAACCCGAGCTGCTCGCCGCCCTGGCGTCAGCCGAACAACTGTTGAAGGCCACCGGCTACGCCGTCGAACTGTGCCCGACCGTCGCCGGCAGTCGGGCCGCCGCGGAGGCGCTGCCAGGTGTGGCGCCCTCATCCGAGGCGTCGGCGTGAGCGGCCACCACCATCATGCCGGGCCGACGCACCGCGGCCGACTGGCCATAGCCTTCGCCATCACCGCCTCCATTCTGGTCGCCATGGTGGTCGGCGCCTTCGTGACCGGGAGCCTTGCACTGCTGGTGGACGCCGGGCACATGCTCACCGATGCCGGTGGCCTCCTGATCGCCCTGATCGCCGCTTCGCTCATGGTCCGCCCGCACACCCCGCGCCGCACCTGGGGGTACCTCCGGATGGAAGTCCTGGCCGCGGGAGCCCAGGCCGCGGTCCTGCTCGCGGTCGGAATCTACGCGCTGGTGGAAGGTGTCCAGCGGCTGTTCCACCCGCCCGAAGTCAGTTCGGGTGGCCTGCTGGTCTTCGGCATCATCGGCCTCTTGGGGAACATCGCCGCCATGCTGGTGCTCAGCGCCGGCCGGAACGCGAACCTCAACTTGCGGGCGGCTTTCCTCGAGGTGGTCAATGACGCCCTCGGCTCCGTCGCCGTCATCGCCAGCGCCGTCGTCATCGCCACCACCGGGTGGACCCAGGCTGACGCACTGGCCGCGATGCTGATCGCCGTCCTGATCGTCCCGCGCACGATCAAGATCCTCCGCGAGGCGGGCAGCATCCTGCTGGAAACCGTGCCGAAGGGGCTGGATCTCGAGGACGTCCGCCAACACATCCTGGAAGTGCCGCACGTGCTGTCGGTCCACGACCTGCACGCCTCGCGGATCTCCTCCAACATCCCGGTGCTCAGCGCGCACGTGGTGATCGAGGATTCCTGCTTTGTGGACGGTCACGCCCCGCAGGTCCTGGACCAACTGCAGCAGTGCGTGGCCGAACACTTCGAGCTGAGCGTGGAGCACTCCACCTTTCAACTGGAGCCCGCAGGCCACGTGGAGCACGAGCACCCGGGCCACGACTGACCTAAGGCCCGGTCCCGCCTGTCCCGTAGATGAACTCCTCGGCGTGGGCCACGGCCTTCTTGAACGAGTCGTTGCGTAAGGCCGCCTGTTCCGGGCCGCCGTTGACGCTTTCCGTGTAGTTCGTGAAGCCCGGGCGCAGCGCCCAGATGCCGCCGGCCGGCGGCAGGTAGAACACGGCGAAGGACCGGTGTTCGCCGTCGTCGTCCTCCCACACCGGGACGACGGCGACTGCCGCGCCGGTATCGACGTTGATCCACTGCGCACGCGGACGCGGCTGGCCTTCTTCGAAAACGCTCGGGTCCAGAAACGGCGCGGTCCCCGGCCCCCAACGCTCCTCGAACCGTTCATGGAAAATGGGAAACAGGTGATGGTCATACCGACGCCAACTGGAAACAGGCATTGATCCTCGCTTCATCGAAAGGGGAATAGCAGCCACTCAGGCCACACGGTATCCTCGGGCTCCGCTCGTGGGAAGCCGAGGTAGACCGGATCCGCCACCTGCATGGCCGGCCGCACTCCGGGCGCGGGACGGGGACGCGTCCTGGGCGTCGCGGGCCGTCCCGGCGAAGACGCCTGCCCGCCGCCGGACGAAGCCGTCGCCGTTCGGTCGCGCCTGCTGCCCACCCGGCGCCCGCGGTCGTAATCTGCCCGGCGGCCCACGTCTCCCAGCACGGAGTAGGCCTGCAGGATGGCACCCATTGCCAGGCCGTCGGCGCGCGACCGCGGCGCATCGCCGTCGTGCTTCAGATCCGGGTGATGCACGCGCAGCAAGGACCGGTAGGCGCGCCTGATGTCCGCATCGCTAGCATCGGGCGCCACGCCCAGGATGGCGTAGAAGTCGGCGTCGCCCATGCTGGCCTCCCTCCTGCTGCCGGAAGCTTACGCCGCTCATGGCCAGCCGGTGGTTCCGCCCGGGCCCGGGCGTAACCACCGGCTGCGATCCCACAGGTCAGGCGTCGATCATCTGCTTGGTGTCTCCGCCTTTGATCTCGATCTTGCGCGGCTTGGCCTGTTCGCGGATGGGGATCCGGAGGGCCAGCACGCCGGCCTCGTAGTTCGCCGTGACCTTGTCAGTATCAAGCGTGTCGCCCAGGATCAGTTGGCGGCTGAACGTGCCGCTGGGCCGTTCGGCGGCAACGACTTCCTTGCCGTCCTCGATCTTGGACTTGCGCTCCGCGGCAACCGTGAGGACATTGCGTTCCACGTCCAGGTCGATGGTGGACGGATCGACGCCGGGCAGGTCGAGTTCGACGACGAACTCCTCGCCTTCGCGCCACGCATCCATCGGCATCGCCACCGGGCGTGCCTGGTTTCCGAAGACCTGCTGGGTCAGGCGGTCCAGCTCACGGAAGGGATCAGTTCTCATCAACATGGCAGCCTCCTTCAGTTCTTCTCCTTGGCGCTCACCTAAATCTATGTTCGAGCGCATAGATATTATGACTCTGCGCTACTATGTTTGCAAGTCGGTTTTTGGAGGAATCTTGGCAAGCGAGAAGAAGCAGCCGCGGACGGACAAGGGCGTCTACGGCATCTCCGTGGTCTCCGACATCGTGGGCGTCGGAGAGCAGACCCTGCGCCTGTACGAACGCCGCGGCCTGCTGGAACCTGAGCGCACGGCGGGCGGCACGCGGCGGTACAGCCAGGACGACGTCGACCGCCTCCGCCGAATCGGCGAACTCGTGGACGACGGCGTGAACCTGGCCGGCGTCGGCAAGGTCTTGGAGCTGGAAGAGGACAACGCTTCGCTGCACCGGCAGCTCAAAGCGGCCAAGGAACGTGCGGCCGGACGGGAGCAGCCCGAGGAACCGGAGGAAACCACGCGGCCGGCCTGAACGCCTCCCCTCCCCGGGGACCCGGAGTATGGTCGACACCGGGGCCTACTCCGGAGCCGAACAAAGGACCACGCCCATGGGACTGCGAAGCGCGCTGTTCGCCGCGCAATATGATGCCGCCATTCGCCGCGAACCGGCGGAGCTCGCGTCCCACCGCACCGCCTTGCTGTCCGGGTTGAGCGGAATTGTGTACGACGTCGGTGCCGGCACCGGCGCGAATCTGCCCTACTTCCCGCCGGGGTGCTCCGTCACGTTGGTCGAGCCGGACCCGAACATGCGCAAACGGCTCGAGTCCCGGGTGGGGTCCCACTCCGCAGCGGTTCGCGTCGTGGATGCGGTAGCCGAGGACTTGCCGGCCGAGGACGCCAGCGTGGACGCCGTGGTGTTCACCCTGGTGCTGTGCAGCGTCCCCGACCAGACGGCGGCTCTGGCCGAAACCAGGCGCGTGCTCAAGCCGGGTGGCAAGCTTCTCTTCCTGGAGCACATCCGCGGCCCGGGCGCGCACGGCAAAGTGCAGGACCTGCTGCGGCCCGTGTGGTCGTTCGCGGCACAGGGCTGCGAGCCCAACCGGAACACCGCGGCGGCCATCGCTGCCGCCGGCTTCAGCGTGGCCGCGCAGGAGGAGTTTGCCGTCGGCCCGGCATGGCTCCCGATAAATCCAATGGTGGCGGGCACGGCAACGCCCGGAGCCAACCGCTAGGCTGTCTCCGGGCGCTGCGCGGCGCGGCCGCTTTTAGGCGGAAGCGTTAGTTACCCGAATCCCCCGAGCTTGTCCTTCATGCCGCCCAGCTTCTCGCCCAATCCTCCGGGGAGCTTGCCGAGCAGCGCGTCGACGTCGATGCCCAGCCTGGACAACAGCCCCGAGTCGCGCTCGGTGTCCACCTTCTCCGGCAGTTCTGCATCTGCCGCAACTGCCTGGTCCTCTTTGCCCTGCTGCTTGAGGAAATCGATGATCTGCTGCTTGTCGATCTGCATGGGTTTTTCCCTTCGCTAGCGTGTCAGCGTACTGTCCACTTTCCTCGCGGCGGGCACCTGTGGCAAGGGCTCAAGACGGCGGCAAAGGCCGGATGCCATACTGTTTGGACTCCACAGCGCCGTGGAAACCTCGTGGACAGGAACGCATGACATGGCTGGGCATTTCGAAGTGATCAAGGCGCCCGACGGCGGCTACCGGGTCAGGATGCTGGACGGTAAGGGAAATCTCATGGCCGAGTCGGTGACGTATCCGTCCCTCCAGGAGGCCAAGGACGGCATCGAACTCGCACGTGAAATCGCCGGTACCGGCCGCGTTATCGACCGGACGGACGACACAGCAAATACCTAGCCGGGGCAGCTGACTGCTTCGTTGCTCACCGTGCCACCGCCCTGCCTGCCGCGTAAACGTCCGCCGGCATCGGCCTCTGCAGCTTCCAAGTGATCGCGATCGGCTTCTCCCCCGAGTGCTGCACGTAATCGACCTGGCCCAGACATGTGTAGGGCATGGTCATTCCGACATCATCTTTTGCATGCTCTCGTGTAAACAGAACAATCTGTGACCCGTGCGCTTTGCGGTCGAGGTACCGCCGCCCGACCGGGCTCGTGGTGGACGCCGAGTTCTGTGATTCCCAGTGGAACAAGTCCTCACTCAGCGCATAGTCCTTGTACATGGTGGTGGCCGAGTGATTCTTTTCGTCCTTGTTCAAGGTGACAAAAAGGCGTCGGTAGCTATTTCCGGGCTCCAGGCAACACCCTCCCTGTGCTGCGCGTTCCGCCCGCCGAGCTTGGCGATGCCGAGGGCTGCCAGCACTTCTTCACGGCGGTATGTGGCGTGGGAGTACATGGGTAGGTGTTGTAGGCCTAGTCCGAGCCCCTTAGGCATGTGGCGGGCAGCCTTTACGCCGAGCTTCATCAATTGGCTAATCTCCGAGCAAGCGTAACGATAGGCCCGCAACTGCTCGAAGCCGTCGTCGTACTTTTCGAAGTCTCCACCATCAGGCCAGAGGGTAAAGAAAAGCATCCGGGCCAGGGTCTTCTCTCGCTCCCCCAGGTCTTCGTAAGGCACGCCGGCTGGGGAAACGAGCGCAGTGTATGTCTCAGCCCGTTCAGGATCATCGACATGCATCAGCGCGGTCATCTTTTTGAGTACAAGTTGCTCCTCGAAAAGTGACCGGCCCTCGCGGTGAACGGGCGGCTGCACGCCGGCTTCGATCAGCCCGGCCTCACGGATCAGCGACGTCCAGGAGTCACCGGTTTTCCGGTATACCTCCGACGCGTCCCTGCCGGACTCGCGCAGGTAGTCCTCCAGCAGGACCTCGGCATGTGACCGTACGTCGGCGACCAGCTGGTTGCGGTTGAACCTCAGCTGGGATCTGATGTTGTCCAGCACGCTCCGCTGCGCCACCCGATCCAAGATGATCTGGCAGCCCGAAGGCAAGAGCGGAAACTCCTCCTCGATCTGTTTCACGAGGCCTGCCCGACTGGTTCCGGTCAGCGCCCGGAACTTGGGGGCAAATCGGAATTCGCGGCGCTGCTGGCCGATGAAGTCCAGAACTGTCAGGACGGCCTTATCCTCGGCTCGCCGGAGGCCGCGGCCGAGCTGCTGGAGGAAGATGGTCGAGCTTTGCGTCGGACGCAGCAGCAGGATCGTGTCAACTTCCGGCACGTCCAGGCCTTCGTTAAAGAGGTCGACGGCGAAAATGCAGTTGATCTCCTTGCTCCGAAGATTGGAAAGGGCTGCGGCCCTGTCCTCGCTGGTCGTGTCGCCTGAGACGGCCACAGAAGTGATGCCGGCGCCGTTAAAAACCTTGGACATGTAACGTGCGTGCTGGACGGAGACGCAGAATCCTATGGCTCGCATCTCCGTGGTGCTGAGCACTTTATCGCGCAGTTCCTTAATGACCTTGGCCGCACGGGCGTCGTTGCCCGTGTACAGGACGCTCAGTGCCTGGAGATCGTAGTTGCCCCGCTTCCATTCCACCTGGCTCAGGTCGACGTCGTCCGCCAGTCCGAAATAATGGAATGGAACCAACAGGTCGGCATCCAATGCGTCCCACAGGCGAAGTTCGCTTGCTGTGCGGCCGCCAAAGAACGCCTCCGCGACGTTGACGCCGTCGCCGCGCTCCGGGGTGGCGGTCAGCCCAAGCAGTTCCTGCGGGCGAAGGTGGTCAATGATCCGCCTGTACGTCGGTGCCTCTGCGTGGTGAAACTCGTCGATGACAACGACGTCAAAATGCTGGGGGGAGATCTGTTCGACACCTTTGGATCCAAGAGACTGAACGCTGGCAAAGACGTGTTTCCATTGGGTCGGCTTATCATCCCCGACGTAGAGTTCGCCAAATGAGCCGCTCTGCGTAACGGCTCGGTACGTGCGCAGGGCTTGCTCCAAGATTTCCTTCCGATGGGCGACGAACAGCAGAGTAAGCTGGCGGCCGGCTTGGTTGCAAAGCTGCTGGTAGTCCAGGGCAGCGACAACCGTCTTGCCGGTGCCCGTAGCTGCCACTACCAGGTTTCGATGGTGGCCGTGGATTCCGCGGGACGTTTCAAGCTCCTCCAACATCTCAACCTGATGCAGATGTGGCTGGACCTCCAGCCCAGTGGCTCCCATGGGCTGCATCGCGGTGGTGCCGCCGTTCCGCAGCAGGGCGGCGTCGAGCCTTTCGGCGTCGGCATCCGGGTCATAGGGGACGAAAGCCCGCTGCTCCCAATAGCTGTCAAACGTGACTTCGAACTTGTTCAGCAGCGCAGGCGTTGTGACAGACGACAAACGGACGTTCCATTCCAGTCCGTCCAGGAGGGCCGGTCTGCTCAGATTGGAACTGCCCACGTAGGCCGTATCGAATCCAGTGTTGCGGCGGAAAAGCCATGCCTTGGCGTGGAGCCTAGTGGCTTGGGTTTCGTAGCTGATCCGCACTTCTGCCCCGTGTCTGCGGACCAGCTCATCAACCGCACGGCGTTCGGTGGCACCCATATAGGTGGTGGTGATAACGCGGAGGGGGACACCGCGTTCTACGAGCTCATCGAGTGCCGCCTCCAGAAGACGCAGCCCACTCCACTTGATGAAGGCGCTGAGCAGGTAGACGGCATTGGCCGAGGCCATTTCGGCACGGAGTTCTGCTGCCAGGTTCGGATCGTCCTTGCCATTCGTTAGAAGTGCAGAATCCGATAATGCGGTAAGTGGACGACGAAGGTTTCGACGTCGCAGTTTCTCCGGTGCATGAAGCGAAAGAAGTTGCTGCGGGCCGTCCTTGATCGAGTCTTCTGCCTGGATAACTTCTAACATCCTGTTGGCAAGTGCCAGCCGGTCCTCCGGCTTCGCCGCCGCTAATGCATTCCTGGCGGCCTCACCAATATGTCTTGAAAGGATCTCTGTGGCGTCAGCAGCGTCTACTAACTCGAAGTTCGTCTGGTAGTCCGGCAAGTGCTCTAAACGGCGGGACAGCGATTCGGTGTGGAGGACCTCATATAGACCTTCTTGTAGTGCGTCGGCTTCTCGTCCCCCAATGAATGCGTTCACCAAGCCAGGGTAGATGAGCGTAGGGACATTTTCTTGTGCGACGCCCGGCATCATTGTGTTTATTCAACAATGGCTCACGATTCTGACGGAGAAGAAGGCTTAGCAATACACGGCGACTGACCGTCGAGGGCAAGATTGCCTGTCGCGATTGACGGGACGACGTTGCCGGTTTTGCGTCCGGTGTCGGCGAAGTGGTGGGCTTGGACGATGTCGTCGAGGTCGTAAGTTCTGTCGATGACTGGGCGGTACTGACCGGATTCTGCAAGGTAAACCAAATGTTTGAGGTCGTCGGCCGAGTACTTGCTGCTGACGACGACCTGCTTGCCGCTTTTCCGCGTGCGGCTGGATGCCAGGAGCATCGCTTTGAGGTCGGCGATGACCAGCAACAGGGAGCCGCCTCGGTTTAGGGACGGTTCGACTCGCTCGAAGGGTGCGTTGCCGAGGCAGTCCATGATCACGTCGTAGGTCTTGCCCTCCTTGGTGAAGTCGGTCCGGGCGTAGTCGATGACCCGGTCGGCGCCAAGCGAGGCGACGAGCTTGGCGTTGGCGGCACTGCAGACGCCGGTGACGTGCGCGCCGAGCTGTTTCGCCAGCTGTACGGCGGCCGTTCCGACCGCTCCGGAAGCGCCATTGATCAGGACGGTATCGCCCGGCTGGAGGTCGGCTCGGTTCAGAAAGTTGCGTGCGGTGAGTCCGCCAAAGACAAGGGTCACGGCTTCGTCGAAGCCCATGTTTCGCGGCTTGGCCGTGATTGCGCCGTCCTCGGCCAGGCACACGTACTCGGCATGGCCGCCAACCTTGGCGCCGAGCATTCCCACGACTTCATCGCCGGGATGGAATTTGGTGACCTCGGTGCCCACGGACGCCACCTCACCGGAAAAGTCCATGCCGAGGACCTGGTTGCGTGGCCGGAAGAGGCCGAGGCCCTTGGCGGCCAACAACCCCAGTCCTTTAGGAACGTCGCGGCCCCTGGAACGGTAGTCGGCGGCGCTCACCGTGCTCGCGTGGACTTTGACCAGCACATCGCGTGGACCGGGCGAGGGCTGCGGCACCTCGGCCACGCTAACAACCTCCGGCGGACCAAACTTCCGGTATACCGCAGCCCTCATCGGGAAGCTCTGGCTTCGAGGGGCATTGGACTTGCCGGAAATCCGCCGTGTGTGTGCAGAGCGGTGGGCGCGGCGGCGGATGAAGTACTCGGCCACCGCAAGGTTGAGCAGCCAGGCCGCCCCCATAAGCACTGCACGGCTCAGTTCGTTGGTCGGGCCCACTAGGAGAATCCACGGGATGGTCACCAGGGCTTGCGTTCCGGCGGCGATTCCGATCGCATAGCCGCGGGCCATCCAGGCACCGTGGGCGGCGAAGTTGCGCCGCTTGATCGCAAGGATGCCCAGGATGATGCTCGCCGTCATGGCCGTGCCGAACACCAGGCGAAGGACGAGCAGGATGACGCCGTCGTCGGGCGGGAGGTCGTAGAAGACGGACATCCAGAGGCCGGAGAGGGCAGCGAACAGGCCGGACGGGATGAGGACCACCCCGGCGATGCGGTGCCAGCTGCGCCGGCCTCGCTTGCCGCGACGGAGCGAGGGCACGAACTGGAATGCCCCGACCAGGCTGTAGACGCTGGCCGCAGGGATGTGGATCAGCACGGGAACGGGCGAGTCGAAGAATCGCTCGTTGGCAGGCGTCACCGGCGCTCCCCCGGTCAGCTCGGCCACGCGTATGGATCCGAAGATGACCGGGATAAGGCTGACAAAGATCAAGCCGGCAGGTATGAGCCAGCGGCCGCGGGGCCGGCGCCCGGAGGCCTCGGTGACGGCGATGGTTTCTGCAGCCATTGTTGATTCCCCCAAGTCTTGGGTGTACGGTGTACACCTCGTGATCTAAAGCTAGGTGTACGTTGTACACTTGTCAAGAGATATCTGCCGTCAGAAAGGGTGGTCCTGATGGCTCAGCAGGTGGAGTCCGCACGCCGCACCCCGCTGAACAGGGAGCGGGTGTTGAGCGCCGCCGTCGTTCTTGCCGACGAAGCCGGCGTCGACGCCCTCAGCATGCGCAAGCTGGCCCAGGAACTGGGCGTGGTGCCGATGGCCCTCTACAAGCACGTCGCCAACAAGGAAGAACTGCTCGACGGCATGGTCGACGTCATCGTCGGCGAGATCGAGACGCGGCCCAGCGGGACGGACTGGCGGAACGGCGCCCGTGAGCGGGTGTTGTCGGCCCGGGAGGTCCTGCTGCGCCACCCGTGGGCGCGTCAGGTGCTCGAGTCGCGCACGAACAAGACGCCGGTTGTCCTTGAATACATGGACTCGGTGATCGGCATGTTCCGCGCCGGCGGATTCTCGGTCGACCTCACCCACCACGTGATGCATGCCCTGGGCAGCCGCATGTGGGGGTTCACCCAGGAGCTGTTCGACGACTCGCAAAGCGCGCCCGCAGACGTTCCGCCGGAGATGCTGCGCGCGATGGCCGAGCGGTATCCGCATATCGCCGAAATCGCCATGGCGGGCGCCCACGACGAGGGGTCCGTGGTGGGCCAGGGCTGCGACGACCAGTTCGAGTTCGAGTTCGCGCTGGACCTCCTCCTCGACGGATTCGAGAGGCTCCACCAGCAGGGATGGACGTCGGCCCGGCGGTCCTGAGTCCCGGGGTCTGAGCGCGTGACTCCTCAAGCCCGGCCTAGTGCGAGCCGCGGAGTCTTGTCGGTCCATTGTGCTCGACATGCGCCAGCCTCTACGGTGAATGAACCGCAATCCGAACCGCAGGAGCGGGCATGGGCAACACCCGCGAACGGATGGGGCGGACGCCGTTGCAGTTTCGGACCGCCTTCACACTCGCCTGCGCGGCCGCTTGCCTCCTCGGCGTCGGAACCTGCTCGGCGGCCTTAGGAACCTGGCCTGCGGCGTCTGCGGACGGCGGCGCGACAGCCACCGCGACAGCGGCACCGGCGCCCCGGCTTCCGGGCCGCGGTGCGCCCGACCCGGCCTATGCGGCAGTTGACGCCTACTTGCAAGACCAGATTGACGCCCTCGGGATTCCAGGAGTCTCCCTCGCCATCATCAGAGACGGCGGACTGGTGCACCAGGCGGCGTTCGGCAGCGCCGATGACTCGGGGCGCCCCATGACCGCCCAGACGCCGGTTCTTCTGGCGTCGACCAGCAAATCCCTGACCGCCATTGCCGTGATGCAGCAGGTGGAGGCCGGCCTGCTGGAGCTGGACGAACCCGTGCGGACCTACCTGCCGTGGTTCAGCATGCGTGACCACCGCGCGGCGGCCATCACGGTCCGCCACCTGCTCCATCAGACCAGCGGGCTGTCCACGACAGACGGCTCGGCTTACGCAGCATCGGATACCCAGGATCCTGCAGCGCTGGAACAGGGCGTGCGGGATCTGTCCGACGCCAGCCTGGCCAACCCGCCGGGGGCAACGTTCGCCTACTCCGATGCGAACTACAACGTCCTCGGCCTCTTGGTGCAGACCGTTTCCGGCCAGCCCTTCGGGGACTACATGCAGGACCACGTGTTCACGCCGCTCGAGATGGCCAACACCCACACCACGCGGGCAGCTGCGCGCGCGGATAACCTGGCGTCGGGCTACTCGCTGTGGTTCGGCACCTGGTGGCGACAGACGGACGTGCCGGCCGCGGTAACAGGGATGCCCTCGACCGTGATGTACTCTTCGGCCCAGGATCTCGGCCACGAGTTGATCGCCCTGCTGCACGGCGGCGCCTACCTGGACCGCCGCATCCTCCGGCCGGAAAGCGTGGAGACGCTGCTGACGCCCCGGGTCCGTGTGGACGAGTCCAAAAGGTATGCCATGGCATGGTTTGCGCGCCCCCTGCTGGAATCCACCCACCCGGACGCCTCGCCCGCAGCGGACGGCGACCTGCCGTTGCTGCTGGAGCATCAAGGCGAATGGGGCAACACGCACACCTATCAGGCCATGGTTCCGTCCTCCGGGCTGGGCCTTGCCCTGCTGATCAACGGGAACGACACGTCCGCGCCGTCCCGGCTGCAGGCGCTGGACAGCAATGTCCTGCGGATTCTCCACGGACAGCCTCCCGAACCCCTAGCCGCGGACGAGGACTGGCTGCAGCAGTACGGCTGGGCCGTCGCCCTGGCGCTGCTGCTCGCCGAGCTGGCGAGCCTGGCGCTGGCGCTCCACGTCCTGGCGCGGAAACGCATCGGCCCGCGCCGCGGCGGCCCTGCCACCACGGCCGGAGCCAGCTCCGCAGGCACGCGCGGAAACGACCCGGTCGGCAGGGCCCGGTACCGTGGAGTGATTGTGCTCTGGGCCGCCGGGGCCCTGGCCCTCGACGCGTTCCTCGTCTGGTTGGGATTCGTTTACGCACCCGCCCGGTTCGAAACCTACCTGGCCGTCATCATCCGCCAGATTCCCGACGTCGGTGCCGCCCTTGTACCGGCACTGACGCTGGCCATCGTCTGCTCCCTCCCCCGGACGGTTTGGCTGCTGTCCCGGCTCCGGACGCCCCGGCACGCCTCTTGACTAAGCCAAGACGCCCGGGCGACACCGGGCTGCGGCCCGGCGCAGTGTTTAGCACGTAGGGTGTGTGGGACAAGCGCCGGAAACGACCCTAGGAGGAGAATGCGCGCCTACTTCCTCCTCCTACTGGTGGTCATCTTCTATGCCGGCAATATCCTGACCGGCAAAGCGCTCAGCGACCTGCCGCCTTTGACCATCGCGTTCTTCCGGGTCTTCATTGCCTTCCTGGTGCTGCTCCCGCTGGGATACCGCAGCGCCTGGCAGTCCCGTCGACTGTTCCTCCAGCATCGCAAACCGCTGCTGCTGCTGACGCTCACGGGAGTCGCCCTCTTTAATACGCTGATCTACAGCGCCCTCCAATTCACCTCGGCCACCAACGTTTCCGTGCTGGAGGCATCGGTTCCGGCGGCAACGGTGGCCCTGAGCTTCTGGCTGCTGCGCGAACGGCTCAGGGCGATCCAGTGGTTCGGCGTCGTGCTCTCCATGTGCGGGGCCCTGTGGGTGGTGACCAACGGGCAGCTGATGAGCCTCGCGGACCTGTCCTGGAACATCGGCGATGCCATCATGGCAGCGGCCGCGGTGTCCTGGGCGGTGTATTCGATCGCGGTGAAGAAGTATCTGCATCTGTTCCCGTCCTACGGGGCGGTCCTGGTCATGACCGGACTGTCGGTCATGATCCTGCTGCCCGTCATGGCGGCGGAGTGGCTGATCGTGGGAGTCCCGCAGATCGGCGGAGGCCACTGGTCCGGCCTTGTGTACCTCGGCGTCTTCCCGTCGGTGATTGCCCTGATGCTGTACAACCGGGCCGTTGCATCCCTCGGGGCGTCCCAGACGTCCGTGTTCCTGAACTTTGTGCCGGTCTTCACCATGCTCGGTGCGTATCTGCTACTGGACGAGAGCATCAGCGGCATGCAGCTGCTCGGCGCGGCCCTGGTGATGTGCGGCGTGTTCTTCACCACCCGGGACAAGACAACCGCCGGGCGCAAAGACTCGCGGCCCACCCTCGAACCTCGCAGAAACTCCGCCGCTGAGGAGATTCCCTGAGCCCACATTCCGGCGGAAACGCTCGACGCCCATCGGCGTAGGGTGGTTTTAGGCGGCATGATGCGCTGTAAGGCGGCGCGTGTGCGCATGAGCCTTCACGGTTAACCGAGGGAAGGATGGATATGGAACCCGAGGATTTCGACCTGCTGGTGATCGGCGGCGGGAAGGCCGGCAAGTCGCTGGCGATGGACTTGGCCAAGTCCGGCCAGAAGGTGGCGATGGTGGAGCGGGCGATGGTCGGCGGCACCTGCATCAACGTGGCGTGCATTCCCACCAAGACCCTCATCCAGTCCGGCCGGGTGCTGGACACCGTGCGCCGGGCGGCCGAGTTCGGCGTGGCAGGCGCGGAGCAGCCGCGGATGGACCTTGAACTGCTGCGCCGCCGCAAGGAGGACGTGGTGGACACCATGGTCGCCGGGCAGCGGAAGCTGTTCACGGGGTCGGGCATGGACTTTATCCTGGGCGAGGCCAAATTCGTGGCGGAGAAAACCGTGGAAGTCGCGCTGAACGACGGCGGCACCCGCCTCCTGCGCGGCGCCGACGTCGTTCTCAATCTGGGCACCGAACCGGCCCTGCCCAACATCGACGGCCTGGCTGAATCCAGGGTGCAGACCAGCAACACCCTGTTGCACCTGAAGCAGCTGCCGGCGAGCATGGTGATCCTGGGCGGCGGCTACATCGGCTGCGAGTTCGCCGACCTGCTGAACACCATCGGCGTGCAGGTCACGGTCATCCAGCGCGCCGGGCAGCTGCTGCCGCGGGAGGACGCCGACGTGGCCGAGCTGGTGGCCCGGAAGTTCACCGCCGCCGGGATCACGCTGAAGCTCGAGGCGTCCGCGGAGAAGATCGAGCGCGCCGCCGACGGGAGCGTGACCGTGACACTGTCCACCGGGGAGACCGTCACCGCGGACGACGTGCTGGTGGCGCTGGGACGCCGGCCGATGACGGACGGGATGGGGCTGGAGAAGGTTGGGGTGGAGCTGACGGACAAGGGCTTCGTCCAGGTGGACGAGCAGCTGCGCACCACGTCCGACGGCGTCTGGGCCGCCGGCGACGCGGCCGGCTCGGCGCAGTTCACCCACGCTTCCTATGACGACTATCGGATCCTGAAAACCAACCTCGCTGCCGCGCGGGGCGAGGGCGAGCCGCGGTCTACTCAGGGACGACTGATCCCCTACACCGTCTTTACGACGCCGGAGCTCGCCAGGGTGGGGATGACGGAGGCACAGGCCCGGGATGCCGGCCACGAGGTGCGGATCGCCAGGATGCCGGTGAACGCGATCCCCCGCGCCCGGACCCTCGGTCAGCTGGACGGCGAATGGAAGGCCGTGCTGGACCGGAAGACCGGCAAGATCCTGGGTGCCGCGTTGCTGGGGACAGGGGCCAGCGAGGCGATCGCGGTGCTGCAGATGGCGATGATCGGCGGGATGGATTTCACCGCGGTGCGCGATGCCATCATCACGCACCCCACCGTCTCCGAGGGGTTGAACCTGCTGTTCACGCCTGCGTGGCTGGAGAACTAGGCGCCGGAGCACCCGACGTAAGACGCCAAACGCCCGTCCCCCTAAAGGGAGATCCGGCGTTTGGCTTAGTCAACGGAGTAGTTATCGAACTGCCCAGTAGACGCGCGAGTCATTGTTGAATGACATTGTCGGTTCCACGAACAACTTGGCATCCGCGATTGCTGCGGCCGGCACGTCGAGGCAAATCTGATAATCGCCTTGGCCCCCGTTCTCAAGGGTGGGCACGTCCATAGCACCCTTTTCGACGACAGCGGTGCAGGTGGACGAATCGTACTGGCGGGCGTCGCTACCAACCAGTTTGACCGTTAGATCGATCCAAGGATCGCCTTCCTCAGAGCCGACGTACTCAGCGGTCAGGTCGACGAGGACATATTGACCGGACGGCTTCCCGTTGAATTCATTCATCGCCATGACGTCTTTAGTCGCGTCTAAGTTCACTCCGTTTACAGTCACGGTGTATTCGTCACCGACAGCAGAGCCTTCGCCGAGTGCCAAAGTAGTGGCCTCAGCATTCTCCGCCTGATCTTCTTCTTCGACGGCGACGACGCCGTCAGCACTGTCTTCGACGGCTGTGGCAACATCGTTCAGAACCGAGACGTAGAACATCTGCGAAACAATCACGCCGATGATAGAAACTACTGAAATTATCAGTGCCGCGATCGACATGCCCTTGGACTTCGACTTCTGCTTGACCGTGATGATCGTTGCCGCAATGGCGAAGCCCAGCGCAACGACTCCCAGTACGAAGACGAGGTTGTTGACGATCGGAACCCAGCAGAGCAGCAGCGACACACTCGCCAGCACCAGTGCTGTGATTGCAAGGCCCTTACCCGCGTTGCGGTTTTCCTGCGGCGCCGGCGCTCCCGACATGGGCGGCATTGTGGACGTGTTTGGATCCATCGTCATGGTTCTCCCCAAAGGTGATAGCTGTCATTCGAATCAGCCCGGCTGTGCGACCTTGTCCGGGCGTACGACCCAAACTATCGGCCGGCTCGGACAATTTGTTCGAAACGCAAACAACCGAATTGTTGGAATCTCGCCATCACGCACCCCACCGTCTCCGAGGGGCTGAACCTGCTGTTCACATCTGCGTGGCTGGAGGACTAAGCGCCAAGGCGGCTTCGCTTGTCACCGTCGTCCACGGCCGCGTCCCGGACTTCAAGTTCCGCGGTGAGTACGTAGTACTGGACGAACGCATCCCGCGTCGGGTGTTCGCAGTCCAGTTGCTCGAAGCATTGGTTGCTGAGCGTCAGCAGCTGGTCCGTGGAAAGGACCGACAGGTCACGGGGAAACGGCGAGGGCCCCGGACGCTGGCGTCATGCTGTTCATGCCGCCCCCTGGAACCGGGCCCGGTCAAGGGGCAAGGCGGGGCACTCCGGCAGATCCGCGGGAGCGGCAATCGCCAGCGTGCCGGTGAAGGGCGCAGCCTGCGTCGCACTAATTGCTTCTCCGGCGCTGAAGCGTTCGAGCTTTTCCAAGCCGCGGCGCTCAATGTGCTGCGCGTCGGACAGGTCGACCGTGACCACCATTCCGTGGGCCAGGCGATCCATGCGTTGGACAAGGGGTAAAAGGGCTGTGCAGCTGTCGGCGGTCAGGCATCCGCCCACCTCGATGACCGCTGAGACACGGTCGATATCAAGCCTGACAAGTACGCGCAGTTTGTGATCCATGATCGACGCTCCATATGAGTGGATCGATGGCCAACTGCTTAACCGGACCCAACGGTACAAGAACATCACCCGCTGCTCAATGGCTTGGGTGATGCGGGTGCCGACTATTTGTCGAAGTGGGTTTCGGCGGAGGGTGCTCCGGTAGAGGCTACGATGTCGGACGCCAGATCACGGAGCTTGATGTTGCGGGTATTGGAGGCAGACTTCAGCATCGCGAAGGCCTCGTCCTGGCTGCAGCGGCTTTGGCCCATGATGATGCCGACGGCCACGGCAATGGTCGTTCGGGATTCCAACGCCGCCTTTAGATCCGCTTCGGTCTCCCGGTGGCGGGCCAGCCGGACGGCCAGGGACAGGGCCTGGGAGGCCTGGTGCGCGTACTGCTCGGCGGCCTTGAGGGCGTCCGCATCGAATCTCCGCGGCAGGTCGGAGTAGAGGTTCAACCCCGCGCTGTCCCCAGTTTCCAGTGGAATCGGGACGGCCAGGATGGACCGGATGCCCTCGGCCAGGACGTCCTTGGCGTACGCGGGCCAACTCGTCTCCATCTCCAGGTCGGCGATGTGCACGATCGTTTGCTCGCGGGCTGCGCGCAGGCAGGGTCCGTCTGCGTACTCGTACTGAATTTCGTCCATCTTCTGCGCACGATCGCTGCTGCTGGCGACCGTGCCGGCCTTCTTATGGCGCAGCAGCGTGATACCGACCAGGAGTTCCTCCCCGGGCCGCGACAGATTGTGCACAGCCAAACGGGCAACCGCGTTGAGGAACGCCTCGATGTCCGCGCTGTCGGCAGCCAGTCCGTGCAGAAAATCCCTGACCGTCGTGTCGGATGCATCATAAATCTCGCTTGCCATGATGTCCTCCAGTGGTGCTCTGGCGTAGGCTCCACGCTACACCTTGTGAGGTGGCTCACACGGGTCCGTCACCGGCAGCGAAATACAAAACCGACCTCCGGTCGCCGCCTGCTGATAACGATTCGGAATACTCATCGCTTGAGGCAACTACTTTGCGACCCGACATCGTACGATACTAAGGGTGCTGACAAAATGGTCAGTCGGAAAGCAGGAGACGTTGACGAATACGCCTCATTCCCATCCCTTGGACACGCTTCTGGGCGGACGGTACCGGCTGAAGGAACTGCTGGGCACGGGCGCGAGCGCCCGGGTGTATCGTGCGGACGATGAAGTCCTGGGCCGAGAGGTGGCCGTCAAGGTCATCCAGCGGCCGTCGATGAACGAGGACGAGTTCCGCCGCGACGACGCGGAAATCAAGCTCCTGGCCCGGCTGAGCCACCCCAATCTCGTGATCTTGCTGGACGCGGGCATCGACCGGGTGGAAGCAGGACATCCGCAGATCTACCTCGTCATGGAGCTGATCGAGGGCGCGGACCTGCGGACACGCCTGACAGAAGGGGCCCTGCCGCCGCGCGACGTGGCCCAGCTGGGTCACGGGTTGGCCGAGGGAATCGCCTACATCCACCACAACTCCGTGGTCCACCGGGACATCAAGCCCGGCAACATCATGCTGTTCAATTACGATGACGACGCCTCGCGCATCCGGGCCAAACTCACGGACTTCGGCATCGCCGTCGTGATCTCCGAAGATGCCCACGAGGACGGCGTTTACGGAACCGCCGCTTACTTAAGCCCGGAGCAGGCGAAGGGTGAACCGATAGGCCCGGCCAGCGACATCTATTCGCTGGGCCTGGTGCTGCTGGAGTGCCTGACCGGCAAGCCGGCTTTTCCCGGCCCGCCGCTGGAGGCAGCCCTTGCCCGGCTGCTGCGCGATCCGGAGATCCCGGCCAGCCTCGGGCCCGACTGGGTGCTACTGCTGGGCGCCATGACGGCTGCCGACCCGGCAGACCGTCCCACCGGGCGGGAGGTGGCGCAGGCGCTGGAGGAGATGGAGCTTTCGCTCCGAAGCAGGCGCCGGCTGTGGGGCAGGCGCAGGCTGGACGCCCCCCTTCGTTCCAAACCACGAACCTCAGCGCCAGGAAGCTGTCGCGCGCTAGGGTTCACGGCGCCGTTTTGGCCGGCCCGGAGCCCGTCGCCGGAAGCCCGGCCAAGCGTTCCATAACGCGAAGCCCTGCCGGGGTTCCGGGCCAGTGCCGGCGCAGCGAGTTCAGCCAGTCCATTTCTGCCCCGTTCCCGGCACGGCCGCGCCGTCGTACTTTGCCTTGGCCGCGCTACGGCAACTGTAGGGCAGACAGGGACGTCGATGTGCGGTAGCGTCCAACCATCACAGCGGTCCGGGCGTCTGGGGCGGCTTCGGCAATCCTTCGGAGGGAGACTCATGCTGCGGGGAATGAGTACGGTCAGCTACTACACCCCCGACCTGCCGGCGGCGGTCGAGTGGTACTCCGACCTGCTGGGCAAGAAGCCCTACTTTGAGCAGCCGGGTTATGCGGAGTTCCGGGTCGGCGACTACGAGCATGAGCTGGGGCTGATCGACACCATGCACGCTCCGCCGGGACATGCCATCGACCCGGGCGGCGCGATCCTCTACTGGCATGTGGACGATGTGAGGACCGTGCGGCAACGCCTGCTGGAGAAGGGCGCGAAGGAGTTGGAGCCCGTGACGGAACGCGGCCACGGATTTGTCACGGCCTCGGTCGTGGATCCGTTCGGCAACGTGCTCGGCATCATGCAGAACCCGCACTATCTGGAGATGCTGCACTCCTCCGCTCCGGAGGCCTGAAGCGTAGGCGCTGCAGCCACCGCTGCCCGGGTGGCTGGACCGCCCAGTTCACCGTCAGGGTGGTGCAAGCCCACCGGAAGCGCTTGGTAAACGCGGCCCTGCCCGCGAAGATCCGCCCGGCGGCGCCGACGCTCAGCCGCCGGTCGAACCTGATCCGCGCCCACGGAGCCAGCTGGAAGCTGAGGTCCAGGTCGTCGTGGATATCCGGCCGGTCGCGGTGGATGCCTGCCTTGGCCCGTTCCCAGGCAGTCCGTCGCATGGCGAAGTTCGATCCCCATACCGGCATGGCCGCCATCGCGAAGCCGGCGCCGAACCGATAGCCGGAGCCGTAGGCGGCGGAGGCGAGCCGGGCCACCGGCCGCGGCAGGTCGTAGAACACGCCCGGCCCGGTCAGCGCGTCGAGGCCGGGATCGGCGTCGAAGGCGGTACCGATCCGTGCCAGCCAGTCGGCGGGAGGACGGGTGTCGGCGTCGCAGCGGACGATGACACCGGCGGTGGCGGCCTCGAAGCCGGTGGCTGCGTCGAAGCCCGCGGTAGCGGCGTCGTAGCCCGCAGCCGATGCGGCCGGGATGCCGGGACGTGGTTCGACGACGACGCGCGCCCCGGCGGCCCGTGCCACGTGGGCCGAGGAATCGGTGCAGTTGTTGTCCACGACGATGACCTCGAAGGCCGGACGGGTTTGCCGCCCCAGCAGCGCGAGGCACTCGGCGAGCGCCGTGGCGTCGTCGAGCACCGGGATCACCACGATCATGATGGTTCGATGGCGGTCCTCCGCGCGGACCGCCGCGGCGCCGTCGTCATCCCGCGGTCTCACCGGACTCCCGCGTACCAGATCAGCAGCATGGTGACCAGGAAACCGACCACATAGTTCAGCCACAGGAACCGTCTCCACCCCGCGTTCGCGGCGGCCGAGCCGGCGTCGTCGATCCCGGCGAAGCGCAGCACGTTGGCCAGGTACGGCAGGGCCAGCAGCCCGGCCAGCGGGCCCGGCCAATCGGTGGCCAGCATCAGCAGTCCGGCCGCGGCATAGGCGGCGGCGGAGACCAGCACGGTACGGCGGGCACCCAGCACCGTGCCGATCGACCCGAGGCCGGCCTCGCGGTCCGGGACCACGTCCTGCACCGCGCCGAGGGCATGGCTGGCCACGCCCCAGAGGAAGTACGCGGCCAACAGCGCCCACAGCCCCGGGGTGAAGCCGGCGCCGGCCAGGACCAGCCCGTAGACCGCGGGCGAGACGAAGTGCGTGCTGGAGGTCAGCGAGTCCAAAAACGGCCGTTCCTTGAACCGCAGCCCCGGCGCACTGTACGCGTAGACCGCGGCCAGCGAGACCAGCAGCACCAGGTTGGACGCCACGCTGCCGGCTACCGCCAGGACCGCGATGAACGGCACCGTGGCCACGGCACTGGCCTGGAGGATCGCGCGGTGACGCGCCTTGTCCACCACCGCGCCCTCGGCCCCGCCCTTGCGCGGGTTGAGCAGGTCCGATTCGTAGTCGAAGACGTCGTTGATGCCGTACATGGCGAGGTTGTACGGGACCAGGAAGAAGATGGTGCCCACCAGCAGCAGCCAGTCGATGCCGCCGGAAGCCAGCAGGTAGCCGGCGGCGAAAGGGTAGGCGGTGTTGATCCAGGACACCGGCCGGGAGGTGATGACCAGTTCGCGGATCACGGCGACTCCCCTCCCCCGTCGGCTCGGCCCGACCTTTCATCGGCACGACGGCGACGCGGGCCGGTGAGCATCAGCCACACCGCGGGCAGCAGCAGCGCCGCGCCCAGCGGATAGGCAAAGTCCTCGATCGGCGCCAGGCCGATCCGAAGTCCGGCCAGCGCGTGTCCGCCGTAGTCGAACAACCCGGAGGCGATCATGACGTTGTCGAACACGGCGGTAAGCACCCACAGCGCCGCGACGGACAGACCGGCCGCCGCCGCGGCCCCGCGGGGCACCCGTCTGGCCAGGACCACGGCCAGGGCCGCCGCACCTGCGACACCGAGGAAAACCCCATTCAGCTCCAAAAAACTCACGCCGGACCACCGCCCGCCGATGGGCCGTCGTCGTGGCTGACCAACTGCGCTCCGGCCGGGCGGGCACCCCGGCGATGCCGGCCCCAGGCCAGCAGCCCGGTGAACAGGATCATGGTCTGGTAGCAGAGGAAGGCCAGGAAGAAGGCCTCCTCCAGCGGCAACTCCGGACCCAGCATGATGCCGGTCATCAGCGGCGAGTCGCGGTGCACAAAGATTCCCAGCGCGATTGCCGAGACGTCCCAGGCCAGAAAGTAGGCCAGCCCGGTGGGCAGGGTGACGGCGGCCGCGACCGGCCGGGCGAAGAAGAACAGCCTGTAGCGCGCGTCCAGCAGGGCCATGCAGCCCAGCAGCGCCACCAGCACGGCTAGGTAGATCATGCGCTCCTCCCCGCACCATCCGGCGACGGCGCTTGGCCGGGTGCCGCCAGGTCCGGTTCCGGCAGGGCCCCGGGCGTCCCGATCCCCTGCACGGCCTTGAGCACCAGCTCGGCACTGATCAGGCACATGGGCACGCCGATGCCCGGCCGGACCGAACTGCCGGCGTAGTGCAGCCCGTCCACCCGACGGCTTCGGTTGCCCGGGCGCAGGAAGGCGCTTTGCCGCAGGGTATGCGCCGGCCCGAGCGCACTGCCGCACCAGGCGTTGAAGCTGTCCGCGAAGTCCGCCGGGCCGTAGGTGCGGCGGACGGCGATCCGGCCGCGGAGGTCCGCCGTGCCAGTCCAGGCGGCCAGCTGGTCGATGGCAGCATCCGCGACCGCTTCCACGGCGGCCGCCCCGGAACCGTCGTCACCGCCCGAGCCCCAGGCCGGCGCCGCAGGTGCGGGAACCAGGATGAACAGGTTCTCGTCCCCGGCCGGCGCCACTCCGGCGTCGGTGGCGCTGGGTTTGCAGACGTAGATAGAGGTCTCCCGTGCCAACGCCCGCCCGGAGCGGATTCGGCTGAAGTTCTCCCTCCAGTCCCGGGTAAAGAGCAGATTGTGATGCGCGAGCTGCGGGAGCGCCCCGCGCACGCCGAGGCAGACCAGCACGGCGCTGGGTCCTGGGTCGCGGCGGCGCCACACCGGTTCCGGGTGGCTGCGCACGCGCGCCGGCAGCAGCGCGGTCTCCACGTGGTGCAGGTCCGCCGCGGCGACGACGACGCCCGCCGTCGTGCGGTGTTCGGCCCCGTCGGCATCCGACCAGAGCACCGCCTCGCAGCGGGCCTTCGCGCCGGACTGCCCGGTGACGATCCGCCGGGCGGTGGCCCGGGTTTCGATCCGGACGCCGGCCTCCCGCGCCAGCCGCTCCATCACATCGACCAAGGCGGCGAACCCGCCCATCGGGTAGTACACGCCGTCGTCCAGGTCCAGGTGGCTCATCAGGTGGTACATCGCCGGCGCACGGTACGGGCTGGTTCCCAGGAATACCGCCGGGTACCCCAGCACCTGGTGCAGCCGCGGGTCCGTGAACCGTTCCCGGACGTAGCGGTCCAGGCTCCAGCCCAGCAGCTTGGCCAGCCGGGGTGCCCGGCGCAGCACCTGCGGGTGGGCCAGGTTGCGCAGGCTGGCGAAGTCGTCGTACAGGAAGTGCTCCTTGGCCAGCCGGTACGTTTCCGCCGCCTCGTCGAGGTAGCGGTGCAAGGCCGGCCCGGACCCCGGCTGCAGGCCTTCGAAGAGTCCCGCCACGTTTTCGCGGCCCGAGCGCACTTCGGTGGCCGCCGGATATCCCTCGAACCAGATGCGGTAGCCGGGGTCCAGCCTCACCAGCTCCAGCTGGTCCGCGGCGCTCGTGCCCATCAGCTTGAACCAGTGGTC
The DNA here is from genome assembly GCF_059092625.1 of Arthrobacter sp. Y3221114. NCBI lineage: Bacteria > Bacillati > Actinomycetota > Actinomycetes > Micrococcales > Micrococcaceae > Arthrobacter > Arthrobacter sp. Y3221114. The sequence goes on along the minus strand of NZ_JBNHHW010000005.1, from coordinate 147,347 downwards.
GATCACCTCCGGCATCAGGTACCAGGACGGGCCGGTGTCGAAGCGGAAGCCGTCGCGCTCGTGCCGTCCCGCCCGGCCGCCCAGCCCGGAGCGTTGCTCCAGCAGGGTGACGCGGTGCCCGGCCCGGGCCAGCAGCCCGGCCGTTGCCAGCCCCGAGACCCCGCCACCGATCACCACCACCGGTTGGCCTGCGGAGCCGCCGGCCTGCGGAGCCGTTCCCGCTGCACGTCGGCGAGGGGACAGCCCGTGCTTGAACGACGCCAGGCCCATCAGGCGGCGCTCCTTCCGCGCAGCCGCTGGCGGGCAAGGATCCGCAGGGCGATCGCCGCCTTCTGCGGCGTGCCAACCCGCACCCGGCGGGAGAGCATCTCGTCCGCCGGTATCCGCTCCAGCCGGTCCACCAGCGCGCTGAACAAGGCATGGGCCAGTGCGACGGCGGTGCAGGCGCCGGGCGGGAGCAGTCCGATGCCCCGCTGTGCGGCAGCAAGATCCGCGCGGATGTCGGCCACCAGGGCGCGCTTCCGTTCCTCGTCCAAGTCCTCGGCGCCCGACTGCGGGAAGTAACTGCGGCCCAGTTCGACCCGGTCGGCGGCGAGGTCGCGCAGGAAGTTGACCTTCTGGAAGGCGGAGCCGAGCCTGCGGGCGGCGGCGGCGAGCTCGTCGTCCCGGCCGGGCATCGCGCCGGGCATCGTTTGGAACACCCGCAGGCACATCAACCCCACCACTTCGGCGGAGCCGTAGATGTAGTCCACCAGCGAATCGGCGGTGTGTTCGGCCACCGTAATGTCCGCGCGCATCGAGGCGAAAAACGGCCGGGTCAGATCGACGCCGATGCCGCACGCGCGGGCCGTCCCCGCGAACGCGTGCACCACCATGTTGGTGCTGTAACCGGTCAGCAGCGCGGTTTCGGTCTCGTGTTCCAGCCGGTCCAGCTGGTCGCGCACGGCCACGGCGTCGAGCCCCGCCGCCGCAGCCGCACCGTCCACCGCTTCGTCGGCCACCCGGACCAGCGCGTAGATGTTGGCGATGTGCCGGCGCTCCTCCGGCCCGAGCAGCCGGCACGCCAGGCCGAAGGACGTGGAATAGCGGGCAATCACGACGCCGGCACTCCGGCCGGCGGCGTCGGTATAGCGGAGCAGCGGGTTCGGTTCCATGGCCGCTAGTTCCCCCTCGTCAACACGTGGTTGCAGACCCGTGCCAGTTCGCTCCACGCCCCGGCGTCCAGCGGCAGGCTGCGGGACTCCTCGAGCGCTTCGTCAACCAGGCTGCGAGCCAGCCCCATTGCCTGCGTGTCGGCCCCGCAGTCCTTGAGCGCCGCGCGGACCTCGCCGACCCCCGCCGCGCCGCGCCGAAACGCAGCCAGCAGGCTGTCGAACCCATCCGCCTCTGCCGCATACGCGGTCAGCACGGTGCGTTTACCCTCGCGCAGGTCGGATTCGGCAGACTTGCCCGTGGCACCGGGCTCCCCGAAGGTCCCCAGAACGTCGTCCACGATCTGGTAGGCCAGGCCGATGCGGCGACCCACCGCGGCGAGCGCTTCGGCCGGCTGCCGGTCGGCGCCGGCCAACAACGCCCCCGCTTTCAGCGGCGCCTCGAACGAGTAGGCCGCCGTCTTCAAACTTTCCATGCCGAGGACATCGCCCAGGAGCGGGCTCTCCGTCGAGGCGGACAGCAGGACATCGTCGAGTTCGCCCGCCGCCGAGGCAAAGACGGCGTCGTGGACCGTATCCATCAGAACGTCGGCGCACGGCAGCCCCGCGCCGGAGCTGCCGGCCATCCGCAGGGCGCCGGCCAGCAGGAGGTCGCCGGCAATGATCGACGCCGAGTGGCCCAGATGTTCGGCCTCGCGACGGGACAACCCCAGACCCACGGCGTCGTCCCGGTAACGAGCTCCGATGGTCGGCAAGCCGCGGCGTAGGAAGTCCCTGTCGATGACGTCGTCGTGCACTACCAGCGCCGTGTGCAGCAGCTCGAACGCCGCCGCCAGCCGGGCACAGCGGCGCGGATCCTCGCCGCCGAAGGATCTATAGGCGAGCTGCACCATCCTGGGCCGCATCCGCTTGCCGCCACCCAGCGCAGCATCAATGCGGTCCCACAGCACGGGGAAGGAACGCGAGAGCGTGCCGGCCCGGGCGCGATTCCCTGCGGCGAAACGCTGAAGTTCCGACTCGACGAGGGGACCCAGGCGTTGCCAGTCACAGGAGCCCGACGCTGCCCCGGCGCTCGCGCGGCTTTCGGCGTTCAGAGTCATGACTGACCTTCTCCCCAAGGTGGGGACGCGATGGCTGCCCCCGTCAGTTCTGCACTTCGTTGTTCCATAGTGTGCGTCACTCCGCCCCAGTACGCGACCATTGCCACCGGTTGGCGGCGCCCCGATCCCCAAGTAGCCGGTCGTTGTGGCGGGCCCCGCGCCAATGTCGGACAAAGGCTTGCCAGCGGCTGTCCCATCATGGAAAGTGGTAAGCACACTTAGCATCGTTGGGGTATATCGTCCGGACCCCGGCGCCAGGTGAGGCCGGTTAAGGCTTCCTCGCGAAAAGGAAAAAACCATGACACCGACACCGCAACAGCCTGTCACCGACGACAGCATCAAGGTCCGCCAGCTCAGCCACTACCAGTTCACCTGGGTGGCCGGCGAGCCAGGCGCCCCGGGCACCTGGACCCTGCAACTGGTCCTGGACCAGGGCGCCTGGGAAGAGGTGCTGACGCTGGATGCCGACGACGCCGACAACCTCCAGGACCTCCTCTCAACCGCGGAGACCGTGTACTACGACATCAGCCGCCGCACGCTGATGTTCGGCACCACCAGGGCCGGCCACCACTAGCCGGCGCTGGAGTGGAACCAACCGGGCGCTAAGCCGTCAACGGTTTCCGCGCAGGCGGCTGTGCTGCCATGCTGGTTGCGTGACAACAATCTCGACCGAACCACCCCGGACCGCGCTGAGCTGGAAACTGGTGCCGGCGGTGTTCCTCTCGGCGTCAGGTGTGCTGCTGTTTGCCGTCGAGAATGGCCCCCTCGGCTACAGCCTGCTCGCGCTGAGCGTGGCCACGGCGGCGCTGGTTGATCTGGAGTTTGTGCGGCATCTCGGGCTGATCGCCGCGGGGATGCTGATCATCAGCCTGGTTCCCCTGAACGCAGACCTGAGCATCGGGCACATGGCCCTGATGGGTGGCGCCCTCGCGTTGGCCGTCCTGGTGCCGTGGCTGGTGTCCAGGTTTGTTTACCGCGAGAAGATCATCAGATTCCCGATCAACACCGGCCGTAAATGGCCGTTGTCTGCCAAGCTGTACCTCATCGGCGTCGTGGCGCTCGGATATTTCATCCTGCCGGTGTACCTGGTCAGCACGGGCGTCTACCAAAACTGGCCGGACGCCTCCGACCCCACGATCTTCTGGCGGCTCTTTCTCGGCGTGAACGCCGTGGGCATCTGGGACGAACTGTTCTTCATCTGCACCACCTTCACGCTGCTGCGCCGGCACTTTCCCGACTGGCTGGCCAACATCCTGCAGGCCGTCGTGTTCTCGTCCTTCCTGTGGGAAATCGGATACCAGGCCTGGGGGCCGCTGCTGACCTTCCCGTTCGCGCTGCTGCAGGGCTACACCTTCAAGCTGACAAAGTCGTTCACCTACGTCGTATCCGTGCACCTGATCTTCGACTTCGTACTGTTCCTGGCGCTGGTCCACGCGCACAACCGCGACTGGCTGCCGATCTTCTTGTACTAACCCCTCTGCTCCCGCCCGCGCCCAGGATGCAAAAGGCCCGGCGACACTCCCTACAGCGGAGTGTCGCCGGGCCCTGCGTGCGCTTGGCGTGCGTGAAGGCTACCGGGGCTACTTCGTCTTCTTGGCCGCACCCTTTTCGGTCCTGGCGCCTGCGGTAGTCAGTTCACCGGCGCTGTTTTCCAGGTGTGCGCGCATGAACCACTGGAAAAGCTCCAGCTCGGCGGTCTGGCCGATCAGCATGTCCTCCGTGACCGGATCGATCTCGCCGACGGTTTCGATGGCCTCGCGGTGGTCGGAAATCACGCCGTTGTACACGACGTCCAGGGCGGCCAGATGCTCGGCGGTCCCGGCACGGTGGATGTCGTAATCATCCCAGCTGCGTTCCTTGACCAGGGCGCCGGGCAAACCGTTCGGCGAGACGCCCAACGTGGCGATGCGCTCGGCTGTCTCGTCGATCATGGCGCGGACCTTTTCGATCTGCGGGTCCAGCATTTCGTGGACACCGATGAAGTCGCGGCCCACCACGTTCCAATGTGCGTGCTTGAGCGTCAGCTGCAGGTCATTGAGGGCGTGAAGCCGCATCTGCAAGAGGTCCGCGACCTTGACACCCTCTTCAATTTCGAGCCCCGGTACGGTGTAGCTTGCCTTCGATCGGTTCGTTTCCGCCATGAGAAACCTCCTTGTGTAGGTGCTGCCGCTTGTCGGCGTGCTGCTATTTCCAACCTAGCCATGGCCGGCGGTTTCGTCCCGTCGGCGCCGCTTCCGTCAGCCAAGGGCGAAATTCAGCACCCTTACTAATCTCCCGGGGCTCCCCTGGCAATGAACCGAATGACGACGGCGGAGACCAGCACCACCGCCGCGCAGATGCCGGCAGCAATCGCGGTGCCCTCGTCGACCAGCCCGCCATCCAGTCGTCCGACGGCGATCCACGCCAGCCCCCAGGTGGTGGCCAGGGCCGGCGCCATCCGGCCGCGGCTGTACAGGGCGGTCCCGACGCCGATCGCCGCCGCGACGGCGAGCACGATGGAAGACAGCAAGGTCACCGGGAGTCCAATGCCGTCCAGCCCGGACGCGGCGAGGACGGCGGAGGTGTTGGCGACCGTGGCCACCGTGACCCAGCCCAGGTACAGCCCGAAGGTGCCGTCGGTGATCAGGGTGTCCTGCCACGCGCCGGAAGTCGACCAGACCAGCAGCACGAGGATGCGCGCCAGCACCGCCAGCAGGACAACAATCACCGTCAGGCTGAACACCAACAGGCCCGCCTGCACCACCCAGATCCAGGACGCGTTCAGGAGCATGGCCGCCACGGCCCAGGGCCGCAAGGCCGCGTGCCGTTCCGACTGCCGCTGCGCCGGCAGCAGTTGCCACACCGCGTAGGCCAGCAGGCCCAGGTAAATGACCGACCAGATACGGAAGGCCGCCGAGGCAGGGGCCAGCGGCGTCGAGTCTTCGTTCAACCAACCCCCTGCCGCCTCCTGAATCGGCGTCCCCAGGAGCACCCCGCTGCCCAGGAAGGCGGCGGCTATGGCCACCAGGGAACTGACCAACACCAGGATCGGCACGGCCGGTCCGGTCCTCGTCTCCGTTTGCTGCTGCATGATTCCTCCGGCTGTCGACGGATGTTAGGTGCGCTGCGAGACTTTCCTGTCTTGACCGGAGGGACAGCTAGGTGTCGAGGGTGCCGCGGACGATGCTGACGCTGGAGTGCTCGGGGTTACCGTCCAACGGTTCGTCCGAAACATCGACGATGGGGAACTGCGACAGGTCCAGCCCTTCCGGGATGGCGAACCTACCGGTGTCCGACTCCATCACGCCGAGGCTGACCAGGGCGGACAAATCCGGCGCTATGAGCCACACCTCCTGATATCCCTGCGCCTCGTTCTCACTCAGCCGGATCTCAAGTTCCCTGGTGCCGTCGGCTTCCACCACCCGGGCCGTTCCGGTGGCCGCGTATTGCTCCAGCGGCTCCAGCGCCGCCTGCGCCAGGGTGGCGGCGTCGCGGGTGACGCCCCAGGAGATGCCGATGGCGGCAATGATCGCCACCGCCGCCGCGGCGGCCAGCCAGGCGGGCAGGTGCCGGGAGGGCAGGCGCCGGGAGGAGGGAGGTCCGGCCGGGAGGCGTCGGGCAGCCTGGGGCTTGGCAGGCACCCCCCGGGATGACGGGGTCCGGGAGGGCCGGCGCCCCGCCGGGGCGGTCTCTGCACGGCCCTGCAAAGGGTCCGCGGCCAGTTCGGGGGAAAGCGCCAGCTCCCGGTGAATGGTTTCCCAGACCGCCGGGCCGGGTGAGTCCAGGGTCGGTTCGGGGTCGGCCCTCACTGCCTCCACCGCCCGGCGGAGCGCCTGGTACTCGTCCGAGCACTGGCTGCAGTGGCGCAGATGGTCCCTGTCGGACTGGTTGCCGACGGCGTCGTCCAGCGCCAGCAGGCTGATCAGTTCCGGATCAAGATGCTGCATGGCCGACCTCCAAACGGCTCCTCAGGTGGTGCAAACTGCGATGAATATGGCTCTTGACGGTACCAACGGGAAGGTCCAGCCGGTGGGAGATCTGCTCGTGGGTCAGATCCTCGTAGAACGCCAAGCGCATGATGGAGCCCTTGGGTTCGCCCAGCCGCTCCAGCTCGTCGTCCAGCAGCAGGCGGTCTGCGAGGACTTCCGGCGACTGTGCGTCCCGGGCGAATTCGGGGTCGGGCATTACCGCCGAAACGGCCCGGAGTTTGTGCTGCTCCCGGGCGGCGGAGGAATACGCATCAGCGATGGCGCGGCGGGTGATTCCCACGATCCACGCCGGCAACCGGCCGAGCGCGGGATCAAATCCTTCCCGGGCTCGCCAGGCCCGGATAAATACTTCCTGCGTGATGTCGTCCGCCGCGGACTTGTCCCGCAGTGCCCTGGCGGCCAGCGTGTGGACGAGCGGGGCCAGGTGCCGGTAAGCATCGGCGATGGCAGACTCCTCGCCGGCAGCAAAGGCCGCATCGATGTCCGTGTCCCACGCATCGAAAGGATGAGGTACCAAGCCTGCGTCCTTCCGGTTGGTGGGAGGAAACGCCACGCTAACAGGTGTTGAAGGACCGGAGAAGTCAGTCAGGAACTGCCGTGACAACCACATTGTGGCTGTAATCCTCTCGTGCGTCCAGCCATTGGCCACCGCAGGTGACCAGCTTGAGCAGCGGTTTTCCATCACGGCGAAAGATCCCCTGTCCGTCGAAATCGTCCTTGTCCATCAGCGCCACCTCGGTGACACGGTAGGTGACGGGCTCGGCCGCCTCCCGTTCGACCGTGATGAGGGTGCCCGGCTCGAGCTGCCTCAGTTCGGAGAAGGGAGCCATGCCCGTCAGGGTGTCGACGTGGGCCGCCAGCACCGCGGTCCCCGTCCGGTCACCCGGCGCGGCACCGTAGCGGTACCAACCCGCCCGCTTAACCGACTTGGGGATTTCCATGGCGTTGTCGGTGTTGACGCCGACGTCGACGACGCTCACATCGATTGACGTACCGGCCACGAGCAGCCGGGTGGGCGGTGTCTCGTCGCTGGCGGTGGTCGGTGGTGCGGCGGGCTGCACCGGGATATCCGCAGGATCCGGGATCTTGTCGACCATCGATACCGCGGTATCCACGGGCCCGGCTGGGGTTTTTTCAGCTGCCGGGGAAGCGGCCGGTACCACCTGCCGGCTCGCGGCCGGCTGCATCGGTGCGGCACAGCCGGTAGCGGCGATCAAGACACCGCAGCACAGGAGCCCTGCGCGGGTGCCCATCGTCGTCGTCAGTACGGTCATGATTCTTTCCTCAAGGGGTGGTTGCCGGTGCCGGAGCGATGGAAGCCGGCGGCGCCCCGGGCTGGCGCCGCCGGCTTCTTCAGACCCGTCGCAGTTAGTCGGTGGTGCGAACCGCTTGCCTGCGACGGGCGACTGCGCCGGTGCCGAGGAGCAGCAGCACTGCTCCGCCGGCAACCGCGGCGATGGTGTAGTCCGGGCCGGACTCCGCGGCCGCGCCCGACATGCCGCCCGGCACTGCACCGGGTGCGGAATGCAGTCCTTCAATGTTCTGCACCGCCAGAGCCAGGTTGCCGTCCTCCAGGCTGCCCCAGGCGTAGACGACCGTGTGGGTGCCCTCCGCCACCGGCACGTCGGCCGGCCCGATCACCGGCTCGGTGGTGCCCGCCGCAGCCACAGCCGCGGAGATCGTGCTCGGGTCCAGGGTGAGGGTCTGTTCGTTCGGGTTGGACAGGCCTTCGATCACCGGTGATCCGCCCGCCAGCACATCGACGGCGGGGGCGGCGGCCGTGTGACGCACAGTCAGCTTGCCCTTGCCGGCGTCGATGGCCGAGACGTCGTTGGCGAACAGGTTGGCGGTGGGATTGCCCTCGGCGTCCAGGTTGGCCACGGCCGTGTAGTTGCCGCCGCCCTCCAGTTGGACATCCACCGGGCCGATGGCGGGGCTGTCGGCGTTCTCGGCGTCCGAGGCGGTGATGGCCAGCGAGTACGCGCCGGCAGGCAGGGCCAGCGGGCCGGCCAGGTCACCGGGAGCGAAATCATCCAGCGTCCGCTCGCCGTTGACCCACACGTCCACGGTCAAATCCGGGACGCCGTGCAGGACCGAAAGCTGGGCTTCCTGTTCCGTTGCTTGGGCGGGACTTGCCGCGCCGAGTGCCAGAAGCCCCAAGGCTGAAACGGTAACGATGCTCTTGCGCATTTCCTTCTCCTTCAACGGCCCGGATGCTCCGGGCTGATCGGTGCTTACATCCCTACTACTGTCCGGGCAGGGTATTTGGATGCACTTTCATGAAAGTTTTTTTCAGCCATCGCCAGCGGTGGCGAGCACCGCCGTCGTCGTCCGTTCCATGCAGAGCCGCGGAAGACGCTAAGTTTTTCCTATGGCTACGGAAGATCGCGTTAACGAACACTCAAAAGGCCGGACCGAGACCTTCGAGGAGAAGCTGGACCGGAACTGGAACGAACTGCTGCAGGAACTGCGGGTGATGCAGACCGGCGCGCAGATCATCACGGCGTTCCTGATGACGCTTCCGTTCCAGAGCCGCTTCAGCGATCTGGCCCCGTACCAGGTGGGTCTGTACATTGCGCTGCTGGTGCTCGCGGCGCTCATGACCGGGGTGATCCTGACGCCGGTGGCGATCCACCGCAAGCTGTTCGGGCTGCACCTCAAAGACGCGACCGTGGCGCACGGGCACCGGATCGTGAAGGTCGCGGTGCTGGGCATCGGGCTGCTGGCCACCGGCTGCGTGGCGTTCATCGTGGACGTGATCGCCGGGGACGTCCCTGCCCTGGCGGTGGGCGGCAGCGTCCTGGTGGCGATGTTCTTCCTGCTGTGGATCCTGCCGTACCTGCTGCAGCGCGGGCTGCGCGGTTCAGAGGCGCGCTCCAGCGACTGACGTGTTGCGGCGCTTTCCGGGCCATTGACCCCGTGACAGGGTCCGGCGCGAGTGGAAGCATGGCGGCATGGCCACTGAACCGGAACCGACGCCGCAGCTGGTGCTGGTCACCGGTGCCACCGGCTACATTGGCGGGCGGCTGGTTCCGCGGCTGCTGGCCCGCGGCTACGCCGTCCGCGTCCTGGTCCGCTCACCGGGCAAGCTCGCGGCGGTTCCGTGGCACGACGACGTGGACATCGTTGCGGGCGACCTCGCCGACGCCGACGATGCCAAGCGGGCCTGCTCCGGCGTGCAGACCGTGTTCTACCTGGTGCACTCCATGGCCTCCGGAACTGACTTCGAAGGACGCGAACTGGCCATAGCCCGCACTGTGGCCGCCGCCGCTGCGGCGGCCGCGGCGCAACGGGTCGTCTATCTGGGCGGGCTGCATCCGGAGAACGTCGAACTCTCCCGCCACATGCGCTCGCGTGCTGCCGTGGGCCGGGCCCTGCTGGAAGGCGACGTGCCGGCGGCGGTCTTCCAGGCCGGCGTCGTGATCGGCTCCGGTTCCGCCTCCTTCGAGATGATCCGGCATCTGGCGGAGAACCTTCCGGTGATGCCGGCGCCCAGCTGGGTGGAGCGCATCGTGGAGCCGATAGCCATCAGCGACGTGCTGCACTACCTGGAACGGGCGCCGGAGCTGCCGGCCGGACTGAACCGCACGTTCGACATCGGCTCCCGGGAACGGATCACCTACGCGGGACTGATGTACGGGTACGCGCGCGAGGCCGGGCTGGCGCGGCGGCTGATTTATGCCCTGCCGATTCCGGCTCCCGCGCTGGCCGGCTGGTGGGTGGCGCTGACGACCCCGATTCCGCACGCCATGGCCGTGCCGCTGGTGCAGTCCCTGCAGCACGACGCCGTCTCCGCGGAGCACGACATCGACCGCTACATCCCGCCGCCCGAGGGCGGGCTGACCGGCTATCGCCGCGCGGTGCAGCTGGCCCTGGGCAAGATGGCCAGCGGCGAGGTGGAGACCAGCTGGACCAATGCTTCCAACAGCCCGCCGTCAGACCCACTGCCCAGCGACCCGGAGTGGGCCGGCCGGACCGTGTTCGTGGACGCGCGGGAACGCGGATCCACGGTTCCGGCCGAGGACGTGTGGCGGGTGATCCAGGGGATCGGCGGGGACAGCGGCTGGTACTCGTGGCCCGCGGCCTGGGCCATCCGGGGCGTGCTGGACAAGCTGGTGGGCGGCGCCGGGCTCAACCGCGGCCGCCGGCATGCCGACCGGCTCAGCGTCGGCGACGCGGTGGACTGGTGGCGGGTGGAGGCCATCGAGGACGCACCGGAGCGCCGGCTGCTGCGGCTGCACGCGGAGATGAAGGTGCCGGGCCAGGCCTGGCTGGAGCTGTCGGTGGTTCCCGAGGACGGCGGCAGCGTGTACCGGCAGCGGGCCATCTACTTCCCTACAGGCCTTTCCGGCAAGCTCTACTGGTGGCTGGTGCTCCCCTTCCACGGACTGATCTTCCCGTCCATGGCCCGCAACATCATCCGGCGGGCCGCCGGGCTCCGGACAGCCGGTGACGCGACCGTCGGTGACGCTGCCGGGCGCGGGGCTGCCGGTGACGCGATGGCCGGCAAGGGCTAGAGTGCCCAGCATGAACGAGCGACCGGACGACGGGCCCGCGGAAAAGTATCGACGCCCCGAGGGCCTCGACGATGCCACCCTTGAGGCCCTGGGCAAGATCTCCGAGGCGCTGGAGGCGGTGGAACACGCCCGCGGCCTGCTGTACGGCTTTCACCGGCTCACCGGTACGGCCGACCTGGCGCTGGGCGAGGCGGTGGAGCTGCTGCGCAAGGCAGGACACCATCAACTGGCCGAGACGGTCGACCGGGAAATCGTGGGCCGCAACGTCATCGAGGGACATTGGACGTTCCAGATCATCGACGAGTACGACGAGATCTACTACGGCCCCTTCAAGGAGCTGGAGCGGCAAGCACGCGAGGCGCTGGCTGGCGGCCGCAAGCACCTGTTCGAGGCCGGGATGAAAGAGGACCGGCGCACTCACGGGCTCCGGAACCACGAGGCAAACGCCCCCGGCCAGCGGGACGCGGGCACGTGATCCCGGCCGGCGGGACGCCGGCGGCTGACCTTGGCCGGCGCGGTCTCGTCGCCTGATCCCGGCAAGCACGACCCCGACCCTGCCTTCCCGGAAGGTCTTCGAGCCAGGACCGCCTGCGGCGGTTCCGGGCCTAAGCCTGCGGGTAGACAACCGCCAGCGGCAGCCGGCCGCAGGCCAGCACGACGAGCTCCCGGCCGGCGTACCGGTCGCCGCGGGGCGCCACGGTCCGGGGCCGGGTCGGACGACCAGCCGGGCTTCCCGGCTCGCCGCCATCCCCTTCCTCCGGACCGGACGCTGACACGGCACCCGGTGCCAGCAGCGTGCCGGCGGCCAGCTGGGCGTCGGCGGAGACCACCACGCGGCCGGCACGGTTGACCAGGGCCGCGGCCGGGTGCAGGCTCTTCAGCGCCGGCAGCAGCAGCGGTTCCAGCGATTCGACAAAGACGTCGGCTCCCGCCACGCCGACGCGCCGCTCCCCCGCTGCGACCGGGACCGTCATGGTCATGGTGTATTCGTCGGTGCAGAGGAAGTCCACGTAGGGTCCGGTGACATGCGGCAGGCCGGTTTCCATCGGCCGGGTGAACCACTCACGCCGCATGTAGGCGTCGGACGCCGATGCCAGGGCGGGCAGAACCAGCCGCTCCATGCTTTCGCCCTGCCACCACGCCATGTGCCAGGAAGCGTCGGCCACGGCGTGGGCGGCGGCAACAAAGCCGGCGCCGACCACGGGCCATTCCGCCCTCCCCACCAGCTCAGCGGCCAGCGGCTGCATGGTCGTGGTGATCTGCCTGCCGCCCGGCGGCCTCGCCGGGTCCCTAAACAGCCCGGCCAGGGCCGGTACCCAGGCGTTGACTTCGGCCAGGATGTCTTCGAAGAATCCGGTGACCTCGGCGAGCGGATCCGCGGCACGCGCCGCTTCCGGTTCGGTCATGGAACTCATCCCGTCCTCCTTTGGGCGGTAGCGGGCGTCGGGCCGGAGGGCCGGTCGGTCAGCCGGGCATGTTCATCGATCAGCGCCGCCAATCCGGCCTGGATCTGCGCGGTCACTGTTTCACGCGCCGTCGCGGCATCGGCTGCGGCAACCGCATCGGCAATACGGTCGCACAACTGCACCATCTTGGCGTCGAACTCCGCGTCCTCGTGCAGCAGCGACATCAACGGACCAAAGTCCTTGTAGAGCCGGACGAACTCACGCGTCAGCCGCGCCGACTGGCTCAACGCTGCCAGCTCCAGCAGGAAATCACCGACGACGGCCCCGCCGGTGCCTGTCGGACGGGAGCCATGCAGGATCCGGCGCAGCATTTCGGCGTCGTCGGGGTCCGCAAAATCCGCCGCCAGTTCGGCGGCGGTCGCGGCAATGGCACGGTAATGGATGGCCAGGTCGCGCAGTTCCACCCGGCTCATCCGGCCCAAGCGGTCACGGACCAGTTCCGCACGCCGTCCGGTGGGGACGGTGACGAAGGTACCCCCTTCGCGGCCCCGCCGGGTGGCCACCAGCCCGCGGGAACGCAGGCCCACCAAGGCTTCCCGGGCCGTCACGGTAGCCACCCCCATCGAGGAAGCCAGCTCGGCCTCGCTGGGCAGCCGGTCGCCGTCGGCCAGCACACCCGCGGCAATCCCTTCCAGAATCCGGTCCTCCACGCGCTGCGCCTTGCCGCCCTCACCCAGCGGGGCGAAGACCGCGGCGAGCAAGCGCTGGCGTGGCGGGGAATCCGTGGGCATGCGTCGATCCTTCCAGACGGACCGCCCGCAGGACAGCAGGACGCGGCGGAGGGCCGCCACCGGAACAGCCCGTAACAAAAAATGTACACGATGTGACCCGCTTTACATTTAACCTCTGGTTTCATAGGTTAACGCATGACGATGTAGTCCACGCCACATCAGCCTCTTGAAAGGACCCAGCCGTGCACGCCACAGCCACCTCCGCATCCACTGCCCCGGACAGCACGGCGGCCACCGCTACGCCTGCCATCTCCCTGCAGCAGGTCGTGAAGACCTTCGGCGACTTCACCGCCGTGAAGGGTCTGGACCTGGACATCCGCCAGGGCGAGTTCTTCTCGCTGCTCGGCCCCTCCGGCTCCGGCAAGACCACCGTGCTGCGGATGATCGCGGGCTTCGAGCTGCCCAGCTCCGGCCGCATCGACCTGGCCGGCCGCGACGTCACGTCCAAGGCGCCGTTCGAACGCGACGTCAACACCGTTTTCCAGGACTACGCCCTCTTCCCGCACCTCAGCGTGGCGCAGAACGTGGAGTACGGGCTCAAGCTGCGCAAGACGCCGCGGACCGAGCGCCGCAAGCTGGTGAACGAGGCACTGGAGATGATCCGCCTGCCCCAGGTGGCCGACCGGCTGCCCTCCCAGCTCTCCGGCGGCCAGCGCCAGCGCGTTGCCCTGGCCCGGGCGCTGGTTTTGCGCCCGCAGGTGCTGCTCCTGGACGAACCCCTCGGCGCACTGGACAAGCAGCTGCGCGAACAGATGCAGGTGGAGCTGAAGCAGATCCAGCGCACCGTGGGCATCACGTTCGTCTTCGTCACCCACGACCAGGAAGAAGCGCTCACGCTCTCGGACCGCGTGGCCGTGTTCAACGAAGGAGTGGTGGAGCAGGTGGGCACGCCGGAGGATCTGTACGAACGCCCCGGCAGCCGGTTCGTTGCGTCCTTCCTCGGCAACACCAACCTGGTAAAGGGCGCATTGGCCCAACAGCTCACCGGTTCCGAGGCGCTGCTGAGCATCCGGCCGGAGCGAATCCACATCCGCCCCGTGGACGAGCCCGCGGCGGCCGATGGCCTCTCCACCGTGGAAGCGGTGATCGAGGAGGTCATCTACACAGGCCCCGCCACCCGCTTCGTGGCGCGCACCGCCGTCGGGCAGACCCTGATTGTCCAGGAGCCGAACGATTCCCGTGCCTCCGGTGCCCGGCGCGGTGACCGGGTCCGGCTGCAGTGGTCCTCGCGCTTCAACTACACCGTCTAGTCCCGCACCAACTACATCACTACGCACCGAAGGAAAGGCACCCCATGAAGATCACCAAGGCACTGCCGCTGGCGGCACTCGCCTCGCTCTCGCTGGTCCTGGCCGGCTGCGGCGGCTCCGCTCCCGCTTCGTCCGCCGGCGGCATCCAGGTCCCGGACTTACCGGCGGCCACCGAGGTGGGCGAGTCCGAGGGCGAAGTCAACATCATCGCCTGGGCCGGCTTCGTCGAGGACGGCTCCACCAATCCCGACGCCGACTGGGTCACCGAGTTTGAAAAAGAGACCCAGTGCAAGGTCAACCGCAAGGTCGGCGCCACCAGCGACGAGATGGTCCAGCTGATGCGCACCGGCGAGTACGACCTGGTCTCGGCCTCCGGCGACGCCTCGCTGCGCCTTATTGCCGGCGGTGACGTGGCCCCGATCAACACCGACCTGATCCCGAACTTCGGCCACATCGTGGACGGCCTGAAGGGCCAGATCTACGACACGCTTAACGGCAAGACCTACGGCGTTCCCATCGGCCGCGGCGCCAACGTCCTGATGTACAACACCGAGGCGGTGCCCGAAGCCCCGGACTCGTGGGAAGCCACTTGGGACCCGAACAGCGAATACGCCGGCGAGATCATGGCCTACGATTCGCCGATCTTCATTGCCGACGCGGCCCTCTACCTGATGGCCACGCAGCCGGACCTGGGGATCACCAACCCTTACGCGCTGGATAAGGAGCAGCTTGCCGCAGCGGTGGAACTGCTCAAGGCCCAGAACGACATCGCCGGCGAGTACTGGAACGATGCGCTGAAGGCCGTCTCCTCCATCTCCTCCGGGACCGCGTCCCTGGGCACCGGCTGGCAGGTCATCGTGAACATCGCCCAGGCCGACGGCGGAAAGGTCGAGTCCGTGCTGCCGAAGGAAGGCGCCACAGGCTGGTCCGACACGTGGATGCTCTCCGCGCAGTCCAAGAACCCCAACTGCGCCTACCAGTGGATGGACTGGGCCTCCTCCGCCGAGGTGAACGCCAAGATGGCCCAGAACTTCGGCATGGCCCCAGCCAACGCGCTGGCGTGCGAAGGCTCCAAGAAGAACGAGGAGCACTGCGCCACCTACCACGCCACGGACGAGGACTACTACAAGCAGGTGTGGATGTGGACCACCCCGGTGGAGCAGTGCATTGACGGCCGCACCGATGCCACCTGCACCAACTACCAGGAGTGGACCAAGGCCTGGACCGAGGTCAAGGGCTAACCCCTCCCTCCAGCACCCCTCCCCGGGCAGGGGTGCGGCGCGCGGTGAGCACCGTCGTCGTACCCCTGCCGTGGAGGCACTCCCCCAGCACGACGCCGGTGCCCCGCCGGCCGTGCGCACCGCATCTTGATCAGCACCGCATCTGAAGGAGGAACGGCGGGCAAGCCCGCCGGAAACCACCATGGCAGCACCAACGATTGAACCGGAGGCCGCGGCCGGCACCGCCCCGGCGCCGGGCAGCCAGCGCGGCGGACTGGGCGACCGGATCTCCCGACTGCTGTACGCGCGCCCGAAACTGCGCTTGGCCGCACTCCTGACCCTGCCGCTGGCGTGGCTGGGCGTGCTGTACATCGGATCGCTGATCCTGTTGTTCATCACCGCGTTCTGGACCACCGACACCTTCACCTCCAAAGTGATCCCGGCGTTCACCGTGGAGAACTTCGTGGAGATCCTCACCGTGCCGGCCTACCAGCTGACCGCGTTGCGGACCATCGGCATCGCGCTGTCCGTGACGGTGCTGTGCGCCGTGCTGGCGCTGCCGCTGGGCCTCTACATGGCCAAGGTCGCCTCGCCGCGGATGCGGGCCGTGCTGGCCATCGGCATCACCTTGCCGCTGTGGGCCGGCTACCTGGTGAAGGTGTTCTCCTGGCGCATCACGTTCATGAGCGGCGGGCCGCTGGACTGGCTGTTGGCGCCGCTGGGCATGACGGGGCCGGGCTACGGCACCGCGGCACTGATCATCACCCTGGCCTACCTGTGGTTCCCCTACATGGCCGTGCCGGTGTACTCGGCCTTCCGCCAAATCCCGGACAACCTGTTCGATGCCTCCTCGGACCTGGGCGCGAAGGCGTGGTCCACCGTGCGCACCGTGGCCGTCCCGCTGCTGAAGCCGGCGTTCATTGCCGGGTCCATCTTCACGTTCTCGCTGAGCCTGGGCGACTACATCGCCGCGCAGTTCGTGGGCGGCAAGACGCAGGTGATCGGCACCGTGATCGCCTCCAACATCAACCTCAATCCGCCGCTGGCCGCCGCATTCGGCACCGTGCCCATCGTGGTGGTTGTCCTGTATCTCTTCCTGGCCCGCAAGTCCGGCGCCCTCAAGCAGCTTTAGGAACAGACCGATGAGACTTTCCTCCTCCGCCAAGTTCACGCTGCGGCTTTTCGCCGGGCTGGTGATGGCCGCGATCTACCTGCCGTTGCTGCTGGTGATCCTCAACTCGTTCAACGCCACCACCTCCGGCGCCTTCCCCATCACGGAATTCACCACCCGCTGGTGGGAAGCCGCCTTCCACAATGAAGGCGTCCGCGAGGCCCTCTGGACGTCGCTTCGCGTGGCCGCGGTAGCCACGGTGACTGCGCTGCTGCTGGGCACGATGATCGCGTTCGCGCTTTCCCGGTACGACTTCTTCGGCAAGAACACCGTCAACCTGCTGGTGGTGCTGCCCATCGCCCTGCCCGGCATCGTCACCGGCGTGGCACTGAACAACACGTTCAAGACAGTGTTGGAGCCGCTCGGCATCGGCCTCGGGCTGTTCTCCGTGATCGTGGGTCACGCAACGTTCTGCATCGTCATGGTGTTCAACAACGTGCAGGCCAGGCTGGGCCGGATGAATAAGGGCCTGGAAGAGGCCGCCATGGACATGGGCGCCAACGTGGTCAAGACCTTCTTCCAGGTCACGTTCCCGGGTTTCCGCTCGGCGTTCGTGGCCGGCGGCCTCCTGGCCTTCGCGTTGAGCTTCGACGAGATTGTGGTGACCACGTTCACGGCACCGCCCGGAACGGAGACCCTGCCCATCTGGATCTTCAACAACATGGCCCGGCCCAACCAGGCACCGGTGGTAAACGTGATCGCCGCCGTGCTGATCATCGTGTCGATGATCCCGGTCTACCTCAGCCAGCGGATGACCGGAGACGACAAGAAATAGGCAACAGCAGGAACGGCGCGGGTTCCCGGTTTCCGGGGTCCGCGCCGTTCGTCTAGCTTCCCGCGGCGGGTTGTGCTTCCACGGATGCGGCCAGGCCCAGTTCGTCCTCGCCGAGGTCCGCGAAGTAGGCCTCGACGGAGGCACGGTCCACCTCCGCGAGCGTGGCCGGGTTCCAGCGCGGATTGCGGTCCTTGTCGATCACCTGGGCGCGCACGCCCTCGGCGAAGTCCGGAGCGGCGACCAGCCGGATGCCCAGACGGTAGTCCTGGTCGAGCACCTCCTCCAGCGTCTCCATCTTGCCCGCCCGGCGGAGGGCCTCGAGCGTAAGCTTCACGGCCGTGGGCGACTTCATGGCAATCTCCTCGGCGGCGGCCTGCGCGGCCGGGACCGGGGAGTTCCGCAGGGCGGCGAGGATCTGCTCCGCGTCGTCGTGCGCGTAGCACTCATCGATCCAGTGGCGTTCCTTTTCCAGGTCCGACGCCGGGATGTCCGTGTGGGAGAAGGCCGCCATGGCTTCGATGGCCGGGGCTTCGGCGAGCGCGGCCGCCAGGGCCGGAAGCTCCGCGCTGTCCACGAAATAGTCGGCCAGGCCCATCGCGATGGCGTCGGCTCCGGTCCCGGTGCCTGCGGTCAGCGCGAGGTGGGTGCCCAGCTCCCCCGGTGCCCTCGAGTACAGGAAGCAGCCCCCGACGTCGGGGATGAACCCGATCCGGGTCTCCGGCATGCCGATCTTGGTCCGTTCGGTCACTACCCGGTAGGAGGCGTGTGCCGACACTCCGACGCCCCCGCCGAGCACCACGCCGTCCATGAACGCCACGATCGGCTTGGGATAGCGGGAGATCAGCGAGTTCATCCGGTACTCGTCTTCCCAGAAGACCTGGTCGCCGCCGTCCTTCATGTGCCGGTAGATGGCCACGATGTCGCCGCCGGCGCACAGTCCCCGTTCCCCGGCGCCGGAAATCAGGACGGTCTCCACGGCGTCGTCCTCGGCCCACTCGCGGAGGGCCGCCGTGATCGCCGTGATCATCGAGTCGTTGAGGGCGTTGATGGCCTTGGGTCGGTTCAGGACAATGTGGCCCAGGCGGCCGGTACGCTGCAGCAGTATCTCGTTGGTATTCATCGCAGGCCAGCCTACCCGGCGGTGGCCGCCGCGTCAGCGGGCCTGCGGCCGTTCGCCGGCGACGGGCCCCGCGTCAGGGGCTTAGGGGCCGTTCGTCGGGCGACAACCGGCCGGAGGTAGCAACGGCTGAAGGGCGGCCGCCGACGTGCAGCCTCTCGACGCCGCGAGGTGGGCGGCCTATCCTGCACGAATGACCCATCCCGACGCGGAACCGGGCACGCAGCCGGCATCCGGACCTCCGGAACCGGGCACGCAGCCAGCATCCGGACCTCCGGAACCGCCGCTGCGCCGGCTGCCCGTCTGGGCCGTTGCGGCCTCCTGTCTGCTGCTGGGGGCCGGGCTGTTGGCCGTCGGGCTTGCCGCGGGAGGTGCGGCGGCGCCGCCCTTGCCGGGTCTGCCCACGGCGGGAGCGGTGACAGCCTGGGGGCTGCCGGCTGCCACGCTGCTGGCCACCGTCAGCCTGGTCCTGGGCGCCGGCTTCGCCTGCGTCGCGCTGCTTGCCCTGCCCGCGGGGAGTCAGGAGCTGTCGGGTGCGGGCCGGGGGCTGGTCGTCGTGGCGGCCGTCCTGGGAGCCGCCGCCGTGCCGGCCGTGTTGTTCCGCCTCTGGTTGACCGGGAGCGAACTGCTCGGCGTTCCCGTCAGCCAGCTGGACACCGCTGAGCTGATACGGGTGGTGCTGGAGGTCAGGCCCGGCAGGGTCCTGCTCTTTCAGGCTGTACTGACGGTCGTGGCGGCGGTGACCGCATGGTTCTCGCGCACGGCCACGGGCGCGGGCCTGGCGCTGATCCTCCTGGTGGCGGCCCTCGCCATGCCGCCGCTGACGGGCCATGCCTCCAGCCACGACGAACACTTTCTGGCGGTTGCCAGCCTGGGCATCCATGTGTCGGCCGCGGGCCTCTGGGCGGGCGGGTTGGCGGGTGTGGCGTATCTGGCACGGCAGGCACCCGACCACTTCCTGCGGACCATGCGGCGCTACAGCACGCTGGCGCTGGCCTGCGCCACAGCGGTGGCTGCCAGCGGCCTGGTCAATGCCCTGCTCCAGGTGCAGGCCCCGGCCGCGCTGGTGTCCGGCTACGGGCTCCTCGTGTTGGGGAAAACGGCGGCGTTTGCGCTGTTGATCATGTGTGGCTGGCTGCATCGCCGCACGACGCTGCGCGGGCTGGCGGTGCACGGGCGCACTCGCGCCGGCCTCCAGACCGCGGCGGATGCCCGGCTGCCGGCCGAACCCGCACCCCTGCGGCCGTTCCTCCGGCTGGCCGCCGCCGAGCTCATGGTGATGGCGGCGGCCTATGGCCTGGCGATAGCGCTGGCGCGGACACCTCTGCCCTAGCTTGTTCCGCCGAGCGGACACTCGATGTGCGGGTGAGGGCTGGGCGCAGACCCTTGGCTTAGGTCGTCCCGGGCGGACGGGTCCATGGCTCGGGTCCCCCGTTGCCCGGCGGCGGTGTTCCCGGTGTCCCGGGTTCTTCCGGCCGGGCCGGCCGCGCCGGCGGGTTGACGGGCCCTTGCCCCGGGGGCGCGGCCTCCGGGTTGCCGGGCCCATGCGTTGCGGCCGGGGCGGGCGGGTCGACCGGCCCTTGGTCCAGGCGGAAGGGCGGGTACTCGTCGCGCATCAGCAAAACGTAGGCCGCCACCCGGTAGGCCCAGCGGTTGATGCCGACGATCAGGGCGAACAGCTCCTGCCGGTATCGGCCGCTGAACAGCAGGATCACCGCGGTGATCAGCACGAGCAGGCCCAGCAGCGAGGGGCCCCACGTGGCGGGGGACGCATAGGCGTCCTCGCCCCAGCCTCTGCCCCAACCGCGGTCCCAGGCTGCACCGGTGCCGCTGGTGAAGATGCCGACGATGAGCAGGTGCGGGATGGCCAGCAGCCACCATTTCACCAGCACGAGCCAATGCGAGAGGCGCTGCGGGTAAGCCACGTCCAGGTCGGCCGGGTAGTCGGCGGCGGCCAGTGTGAACGGCGGATACCGGTCGGTGCCCAGCGCGGAGTACCCGTAGAAACCCACGCGCCAGGACCAGCGCAGTACACCGACGTTGTAGCGGAACCAGGACCTCGGATAGCGCCCGGTGAACAGGATCACGATCCCGGCCGCGATAGTGGTTATCAACACGGCGAACCACAGCACGGCCAGGACGATGTAGTGCGGAATAGCCAACAACCACTTGACGAGCCACAGCCACCGGGACAGCCGGCCGTCCAGGAAGCCCGTCACCAGCACCGGGTATACCTGCGTCGTCCTTCCCCACCCGGCATTCCCGGCCGGCGCGGCTCCCGAGCCCTGGCCTGGGCGCCGGTACGGCTCCAGGCCGTCCGGACCCGGACCCTGACCCTGGCCCGGACGGGAACGATCCTGATCGATGTCGCGGCCCAGGCCTGCGGAACCGAGCAGCAGGAGGGGAATACCGACGACCAGGCCGATCAGCCCGGCGATCAAGAGGCCGTTCCCGGTCGGTCCCAGCACATCGGATCGTGCCCCTGCCTGCACCTCCACCCACACCGGGCGGGAAGCGTCCGCGTTCATCACGACCAGTGACCACCGGCCGGGTTGCAACTCCCAGGCAATCTGCTGCGGGCCGCTGCCGGAGGTCGATTCGGTCCAGAAGTCCTGCTCGCCGGGCGGGGCCGGAACGCGGTCCCCTTCCGAGGTCACCTCGTCGTCGTCATCGAACCACGACGAGCGACCCGGCCGGTCCCCGGCGTCGGACCGTAAGGCGTCACCGAGCGAGGTGTAGGAAACGCCCTCCAGGTAGGCCGCGGCGTCGGAGGCCTCGGCGATGCCCACGAAGACCTCTTGGTCCGGAACCACGGGGGTGACGCGCACCTGGAAACTGGCCAGGTCTCCGAGCGGCGGAATATCGGGCATTCCGGCAGCCCCGGGGTCGACGTCCACGGAAGGGCCTACGAGGGCATACCCCGTGCTCTGGTACTGCTCCGTCGGTCCGGTCAGGTAGCGGCCGTCGCCTTGCACGGCGCTGGCACCAAGAATGACGGCGGCGCTGATGGTCAAGGCGAGCCCGGCGACGGTCAGCAGCACGCCGAGGACCAGCAGCACCCAGTGCCCGGGCTTCATGCGGGCCGCTGGAGGCGCCGGACCGGGCGCAGGAGGCGGGGCAGGTTGGGCGGTCATGACGGTCCTTTCGCAGCGCGTGCCGGAACCGTTACCCGGGGGCTAAGCGCCCACAACAGGCAACATGGTACTCAGCCGTCGCGACCGGAGATAGAGCCGGCGCTCATCTGCCGGCCAAGGCCCGGCCGACCAGGCTGGGTTCCGGGTTCGTCAGGACCTCGCCGCCCAGCAGCACAGTGGGGACGGTTTCGTTTCCGTGGTTGTGCTGCCGGACGTACGCGGCGCCTTCCGGGTCCTGCCAGATGTTCACCCAGTGCGCGGCCCGGCCGTTGCGGCCCAGGCTCGCCTTAAGCCGCAGGCAGTAGACGCAGCCGGGCCGCCAGAAGATGACCACCCGGCCAGGGTCGTCGCCCTGGTCCCTCAGCTCTGTCCACGGGGTGGCCCGCCGGCTGCCAAAGAAAGGACTTACCGCCCACGCGCCGGCCAGCAGCAACGCGGCGTAGATGCCGCCGGGCAGCCAATCGCCGTCCTGCCCCTTAAAGACCAGGGCAGCCACGGCCAGAGCGGCCAAAGCTGCCGCGGGAAACCAGCGCTCAAAGCGTTTCATGGACACAGCGTACGCGCGCCGTCCACGCCGTCGCGGGCGCCCTCGCTCCGGTTTTGCCTAGGTTTCTCCCAGCTTTCGCCACGGCAACACACATGGTTGACCAGTAGTGTCGCTGACTTGTGCACCGAGATGGGAGAACAGTGTGACTAAGAAGTGGTTATTGAGCCTGGCCGTTGCTGGCTCCATCGCCGTCCTCACCGCCTGCGGGGCGCCTGCGGAGAGCGGTTCGAGTCCGGCGGCTTCGGCGGAATCCAGCGCGGGCGCCGAAGAGCAGGCCCAGCCGCCGGAGCCGGATCTTGAAGGCATCCCCGATGTGGTGGCCGAGGTCAACGGGACGGAGATCCCCAAGGACAAGTTCACCGCAGCGTACGAAGGGCAGTTCCAGCAGATGGCCATGCAGTCCCAGATGACGGGGCAGGAAGTGGACCAGGACGCGCTGAAGAAGCAGACGGCCGAGGCCATGGTGGGCACGCAGCTGCTGATCCAGGAAGCGGACAACCGCGGGATCAAGGCGTCCGGGAAGGACGTGCAGGCCTCACTGGAGGAGATGGCCAAGGCCAACCAGTTCAAGACCGTGGATGAGCTCATGGCCGCCATCAAGGAACAGGGCATGACCGAGGACGAGGTCAACGCCGAAATGGAGACCCAGGTCCGGGTGGACAAGCTGATTGCCGAGGAGACCGGCGACGCCAAGCCCACCGAGAACGAGCTGAAGGCCGCTTACGAGCAGGCCAAGAAGCAGCAAGAGCAGATGGGCGAGCAGACCGGCCAGAAGGCCGAGGTTCCCTCCATGGAGGAGATGCGGCCGAACCTGGAGCAGCAGATCCAGGCGCAGAAGGAATCAGAAGCCACGCAGGCCCTGGTCACGGACCTCCGCGAGAAGGCGGACGTCAAGATCCACCTCTGATTTTCCCTGCCTCGAAACTACGACGACGGTGCCCACCACAGCGGGCACCGTCGTCGTTGTTGTCCGGGGCGGCTTGAGCAACGGGCGCCTACCCGCGGGTGACCTGTATTTTCTGCCGCGGCGTTTCCGTCCCTGACTGCGGAACCGGGGCCTTGATCTCGAGCACTCCGTCCCTGTAGGTGGCGGTGATGTCCTCGTCCTTGACGCCATGGGGCAGCGGCACGCTGCGGGAGAAGGATCCGTAGCGGAACTCCGAGCGGTAGGTGCCCTTCTCCTTCTCCTCCTTCCGCTCGTGCCGCTCGGCGCGGATATGCAACTGTCCCTCCGAGACGGAAATCTCCGCATCGTTTTCCGGGTCGATGCCGGGCAGCTCGGCCCTGATTGTCAGGACGTTGTCCTTGATCTCCTCCTCCACCCGGATCATGGATTTTTCCTGTTCACCTTCGAAGAAGCGGCGGAAGGGCTCCGCCAGCTCGAAGGGCGAGCGGCGCTCGAACGGCGGCCACTTCAGCGAATCACTCATGGCTCACACTCCTGTGACAGAAACGGCAGGCCGGGGGCCGAGGGCCCCCGACCCCTAATACCCTTCAGTTTTCGCAGGTGCAGGTTCTGGCATACGCACCCGGTGCTTCCGGCACGGCAACATGGTATAGCCGCCCGGTATAAACAGGAATGGGTTAGGTCCGCGGGCGGATCGCCGCATAGAGCAGCATGTCCCGGCGCACGCCGCCGATGGTCTGGTAGCTGCGCAGCAGGCCCTCGCGGCTGAAGCCTGCGGACTCGGCAGTCCGGATCGAGGCGTTGTTCCAGGGCTCGATGTAAAGCTCCAGCCGGTGCAATTCCGGGATGGTCCAGGCGAAAGCTGCTAGCGCCGCGAGCGCATCCGCTGCCCGGCCCTGCCCCCGGTGTGCCGGGGACATCAGGTAGCCGGCGGTGGCCCGGCCTTCCGGCAGGTAGGTCAGCCAGAGCCCGATCTGGCCGACCGCCCGGTCCGACTCGGCGTCTGCCACCGCGAAGGAGTAACCCGCGCCGGAGGTGAACCGCCCGTTCTGGCGCAGGATCCACTCCACCGCATCGTCCTCCCGGCACGGCGAGGGAATGGAACTGATCAGCGGGATGTACGGATCCTGGGCCAGCTCGAGGGCCAGATGGGCGTCCTCGCTGCGGAATTGGCGCAGCACCACGCTGCCCTGCGCCGGCGTGACCTCCGGCCAAGCCAGCGGCAGGCGCGCATCCATGTCTGCGATTGTGCCAGTTGTCGTCCGCGTGGCAAGAACGGGCGGCGCCGAAGGGGGCTGCACGTTCGGGCTCAAGTGGTTTCGGCCAAGACGTCCATGATGCCGGTGACGAACTGGTCCAGATCGCCCGGGTTGCGGGAAGTGACCAGGGTCCAGCCGTGTTGGCGGTCGATCACCACGGGCTCGTCGTCCCACTGGCCGCCGGAATTCATGATGTCCGCCTTGAGCGAGATGTAGGAGGTGAGCGTCTTGCCGCGGGTGCGCCCGGTTTCCACCAGGAGCCAAGGGCCGTGGCAGATGGCGGCGATCGGCCGGCCGGACTCCGAGAAGGACCGCACTATGCCCTGGGCGTCCGGGTCCAGTCGCAACTGGTCTGCGTTCAGCGTCCCGCCCGGCAGGACCAGCAGGTCATAGTCGCCGTCGGAAACATCGGGGAGAGATTTGTCCACCGGAATCTTCTCGCCTCGGTCCCAGTCCCCGACCATGGTTTCCACGTCGCCGGCTTCGGGCGCCGCGATCGTGACGTCGACGCCAGCCGCGCGCAGTTTTTCGACCGGGACTTTCAGTTCGTCCTGTTCAACACCGCGGTTGCTCACCGCTACCAAGACCTTTTTGCCTGCAATTTCGGGCATGCTTTTTCCGTCCTTCCAGTGGAGATGTTCGGACAACTTCCACCTTGCCACTGCTGGGAAGCGAAGCCAAGGCGCCACCGCGCGGGGGGCCCCGCCGTCAGGCGCCTTGCGCTGCACCGACTCTTGACGTGTCCCGGGGGCCGGGGTCAACTGGAGATCACGAACCGGCGCGCCGTGCGCCGACCCAGTAAGGAGACGCCGTGAAGCTCCCCCACCCCCGGGGCCTTGTCAGCGAGACGTTGTTGGCCGCCCTGCACAGCAGCCAGATTCCCGACGCGCTGCCGGAGCTGCAGGCCGCGGCCGAGAACAGGCTGGCAGTCACCGAGGACGTCCTGTTCGACGACGATCTGCAGCTTGCGCTGTTTGCCTTGTACGAACTTCACTACGGCGGGCTGGACGGCGTAGACGACCAGTGGGAGTGGAACCTGCCCCTTCTTCGGGTCCGCGCCCTGATCGAGCAGCGGATGGAGGCCAGGCTGCGGGAGTCCGTCTCCGTTCCGGCCCCGCAACAGCTTTCGCAGCAGGCGGTGGCGGACCGGCTCTTCGAGCTGGCGGCTGACGACGACGGGCCCAGCCTCTCCGCGTTCATGGCCCGCGAGGCCTCGCTGGAACAGGCCAAGGAATTTCTGGTCCTTCGCTCGGTGTACCAGCTGAAGGAAGCGGATCCACACACCTGGGCCATCCCCCGGCTGGACGGGCGGGCCAAGTCGGCCATGGTCGAGATCCAGGCCGACGAATACGGCGGAGGAAAGCCCGGCCGGATGCACTCGGAGCTCTTCGCCCGCACCATGCGCGGACTGGGGCTGGACCCCTCGTTCGGAGCCTATGTGGACTCCGTCCCGGCCATCACGCTGGCGTCGGTCAACAGCATGTCGCTGTTTGGGCTGCAGCGCCGGCTGCGCGGAGCGATCTGCGGGCACCTGGCCATCTACGAGATGACCTCTTCGATTCCCAACGGCAAATACGCACGCGGTTTCCGCCGGCTGGGGTTCGCCGGCGAGGTGACGGAGTACTTCGAGGAACATGTGGAGGCCGATGCTGTCCACGAACAGATCGCCGGACGGGACCTGGCCGGCGGACTGATCGCCGGGGACCCGACCTTGGCCGCCGATGTGTTCTTCGGTGCCGGCAGCGCGCTCTACCTGGACGGACTGGCAGGGGGCTGGCAGCTGGACGCCTGGACTTCCGGCCGTTCGGCGCTCCGCCAACCGCTGGATTCGGGCCGGCAGGCACCGGTTGCCGCCGGCGCCTCGGTGTGAGGATCGAGTACGTCCTGCCGCTGAAGTGGCAGGACAACGGCGGCGACGCCGAACTCACTCGCTATCTGCTGTCCCTGCCGGAGTGGGTGGACGTGACGGTGGTGGACGGCTCCGCGGAGACTGTTTTCGCCGAGCATCACCGGCTCTGGCAGCGGCGCGTGCAGCATCTGCGCCCGGACGGACCGCCCACGCCCAATGGGAAGGTGCAGGGGGTGCTGACAGGATTGCGGCACGCGCGGCATGACCGGGTCATCATTGCCGACGACGACGTCCGTTACACCCCGGAGAACCTGTCCGCCGTGGCGGAATTGCTGGGGCATGCCGAACTGGTGCGCCCGCAGAACTACTTCGACCCGTTGCCGTGGCATGCCCGCTGGGACACCGCGCGGTCCCTGCTGAACCGGGCGTTCGCGTCCGACTACCCCGGCACGCTCGGCGTCCGCCGCTCGCTGCTGCTGAGAACCGGCGGTTACCGCGGCGACGTGTTGTTCGAGAACCTGGAACTAATCCGCACGGTCCAGGCCGCGGGCGGCCGCCAGGTCCGGGCCGACGGCATCTACGTCCGGCGGCTGCCGCCGACCTTCCGGCATTTCCTGGGCCAGCGGATTCGGCAGGCTTACGATTCCCAAACCCAGCCCGCGCGCTTGGCCGTGGAACTGCTGCTGGTCCCGCTCCTGCTGCTGCAGGCGCGCCGGCCCGCAGGCTATGGCGCGTGGGCCGCCGCCGCCGTCGTCCTTGCGGAAGCGGGGCGGCGGCGTGCCGGCGGCGCCCGGGTGTTCGGTGCGCGCGCCGCGCTGTGGGCACCGCTGTGGGTGCTGGAGCGGGCCGTGACCTCATGGCTCGCCGTGGGCTGGCGCTGTACGGGCGGCATGCCGTATTCCGGCCGTCGGCTGCGGAGCGCGGCCAGCCGTCCGGCACCACTGCGGCGGCGGTTCAGTCACCTTAACGTCACGATAGGAGAAATTAATGACGAGCCAGGAACCGACCGAAATCGTCGTCTGCCCCGACGGGCCGCTGCTGGTACGCGGTGACTTTGACCTCGTGGACGGCGACGGAAAGGCGGTGCCCCGGACCCGGGAGACCGTTGCCCTGTGCCGCTGCGGCGGATCGGGCATCAAACCGTACTGCGACGGAACGCACAAGCTGCTCGCGGCGAGGCGGAAGGCGGCGCAGTAGCGCGGCCTTGCGGCGCTGATGTTGAGGGGGCGCGGTGCCTGATGAATTGAACGACGACGCCGCGCCGGTCCGGCCAGGCGGTGGGACGGGTGAAGAGCGATTCCTGGGCGGGCGGGACCTGACCAGGTGGAACACGCCACCGGGCAAATTCCTGGCGCGGTGCATGCACCGCCTCAGCAGCATCCTGGGTCCACACGCCGCGTTGATCCTCACCCTGGCCGCCGGAGCGCTGGTCGCGGTGTTGCTCACCGTGGCGTCGGCGGAGATCTATGAGGCGGTGACCGACGAAGACGGCGTCGCCGAATTCGACCAGCCGGTCCTGGACGCGGCGCAAACCGTCCGGTCCCCCTGGCTCGATACGGCGGTTACCGCGTTTACGAACCTCGGCGGGCCCATCGGCATGCCGATCCTCGCGTTGCTCGTCATGGGTATCCTGACCTTTCGCCGGCGGTCCTGGACCCCGGCCATTCTCATCACCACCGCGGCTGCCGGGTCGCTGTTAATGACGGTTGCGGCCAAGCAGTTCATTGGACGGGCCCGCCCTGCGCTGCGGGAGGCAGTGCCGCCCTTCGAATATTCGGCGTCTTTTCCCAGCGGGCATTCCCTCAACGCGGTCGTGATCGCCGGCGTGGTGGCCTACCTGCTCATCCTGCGCCAAGCCAGGCGGCGGTCCAAGATCCTCACGGTCGGCGCCGCCGCCCTGTTTGCCGTGGCCATGGGGTTAAGCAGGGTTTTCCTGGGCCACCACTGGTTCACGGATGTCCTGGTCGCGTGGACCCTCGGGGTCGCGTGGCTGGCGCTGGTCATCACCGCCCACCGCCTCTACCTGACCGTCTGGCACCGCGGGGCCGGCCGGGTTCCCACCGAAAGGAGATCCCCGCCGGCGGCACCCTAGCCAGATGCTCTCAGGCGGGCTCGACCAGGACGCCGGCCAGGTTGTCGAGCGCCCCGGGGACCAAGGAAAAGTACGCCCACACGCCGCGCTTTTCCCGGTGCAGGATCCCGGCGTCGACCAGGACCTTCAGGTGGTGCGAGACGGTCGGCTGCCCCAACCCCAGCGGCTCGGTCAGATCGCAGACGCAGGCCTCGGATCCTTCGCTCGCGGAAATCATGGAGACCAGGCGCAGCCGGTTCGGGTCCGCCAGGGCCTTGAACTGGCCGGCCAGCGCGGCGGCACGGTCGGCGCCCATCGGCGGCGCACCGCTGGGAGTGCAGCACGAAACGAGATCGCCGTCGAGGTCGGTCGGCGCGAGGTCGGTAACGGACGTCATGTCATCCATTATGCCCAGAGATTGACAGTTGTCGATGTGTCCACCCATACTCGGTATCGACGAACATCGATACGACTTCCGGCGGTGACACCACGCGCCAACGTCCCGTCACGAGGAGCCACGTGAGCACGCCCGTTGCAACACCCGACACCAGCCCGGTAGCCGCCCAGATGTCCACCCTCGACCGTTTCCTCCCGGTGTGGATCATCGCTGCCATGGCCGCCGGGCTGCTGCTCGGGCGGTTCGTCCCGGGCATCGGGCCGGCGCTGGATTCTGTGCAGGTAGCCGACGTCTCGCTGCCCATCGCCGTCGGGCTCTTGGTGATGATGTACCCGGTGCTGGCCAAGGTCCGCTACGACGAGACCCACCGGGTGGTGGCGGACAAGAAGCTCATGGTCAGCTCGCTGGTGATCAACTGGCTGGCGGCGCCGGCGTTCATGTTCGCGCTGGCGTGGATCTTCCTGCCCGACCTGCCCGAATACCGGACGGGCCTGATCATCGTGGGGCTTGCCCGCTGCATCGCCATGGTGATGATCTGGAACGACCTGGCCTGCGGCGACCGCGAGGCGGCCGCGGTGCTGGTGGCCATCAACTCCGTGTTCCAGGTGATCGCGTTCGGCGCGCTGGGCTGGTTCTACCTGCAGCTGCTGCCGTCCATGCTCGGCCTGCCGACCACCAGCGCCGAGTTCTCCTTCTGGGCGATCACGGTCTCCGTGCTGGTGTTCCTCGGCATCCCGCTGCTGGCCGGATTCCTCACCCGCACCCTCGGCGAAAAGGCCAAGGGACGCGCCTGGTACGAGGGCAAGTTCCTGCCGAAGCTGGGGCCGTGGGCACTGTACGGCCTGCTGTTCACCATCGTGCTGTTGTTCGCGCTGCAGGGCGACGAAATCACCTCCAATCCGCTGGACGTGGCCCGCATTGCGCTGCCGCTGCTGATCTACTTCGTGGTGGTATTCGCTGCCGGCATGGTGGTCGGCAAGCTGCTGAAGCTGGGCTACGAGCGCACCACCACGCTGGCGTTCACCGCCGCAGGCAACAACTTTGAACTGGCCATCGCCGTGGCGATCGGCACGTACGGCGTGACGTCGGGGCAGGCGCTGGCCGGCGTTGTGGGGCCTCTGATCGAGGTTCCGGTGCTGGTGGCCCTGGTTTACGTGGCCCTGTGGGCACGGCGGCGGTTTTTCACCGAGCCCGCGGAGGCGTCGCCGTCCGTCGTCTTCCGCTGATCCGACCGCGTCGGGACACCGGCCCGACCCCACGGACAGGCAGACCCGACACGTAACCGCCCGAGCCGCACACCTAACAGACCCGGCCGCACACCGACTTTCCCACCCAGCACAGGAGCATTCAGCGCATGAGTACCGAAACCGCCAAGAAGCCCTCCGTCCTGTTCGTCTGCGTCCACAACGCCGGGCGCTCACAGATGGCCGCCGCCTTCCTCTCGCACCTGGCGAAGGGCGCCATCGAGGTCCGCTCCGCCGGGTCCCAGCCCGCCGATCAGGTCAACCCGGCAGCCGTGGAGGCGATGCGTGAAGAGGGCATCGACATCTCCGCCGAAATGCCCAAGATCCTCACCACCGAAGCCGTCAAGGATTCGGACGTGGTGGTGACCATGGGCTGCGGCGACGAGTGCCCGTTCTTCCCCGGCAAGCGCTACGAGGACTGGGTGCTGGAGGACCCGGCCGGCAAGGGCGTGGAGTCGGTCCGGCCGATCCGCGATGAGATCAAGGGGCGCATCGAGCAGTTGATCGCTGAGTTGCTGCCCGCGCAGCCCGGCGCGAACTGACCCGCCCTACTACTACTGCGAGGAAGCCGAACATGAGCCAGGACAGGAACAGTGCGGAACTCCCCGTCGTCGTCATCGGTGCAGGGCCGGTCGGGTTGGCCGCGGCGGCCCACTTGCTGGAGCGCGGACTGACCCCGCTGGTCTTCGAAGCCGGAGAGGCTGCCGGTGCCGCGGTCGCCGACTGGGGCCACATCCGGCTGTTCTCCCCCTGGCGCTATAACATCGACGCCGCGTCCCGCCGGCTGCTGGAGGCTGCCAGCTGGGAAGAGCCGCGGCCGAGCGCACTCCCCTACGGCTCCGAACTGGTGGAGCGCTACATCCAGCCGCTGGCCGCCGTGCCGGCCCTGCGCAATATCCTGCGCACTTCTTCACGGGTAGTGGCGGTCAGCCGCGCCGGGATGGACAAGACCCATTCGCTGGGCCGGGCCGAGACGCCGTTCCTGGTCCGGGTCCAGGACGATTCGGGGACGGTCACCGACCACCTCGCGCGCGCCGTGATCGATGCTTCCGGTACGTGGAGCCGGCCGAACCCGTTGGGCCAGGCCGGGCTGCCCGCTCCCGGTGAAGCCGAGGCCCTGGCCGCCGGCTTCATCACCGGGCCGCTGCCCGACGTCGTCGGCAGCGCCCGCGCGCGCTTTGCCGGCAAGCACATCCTGGTGGTCGGCGCCGGCCACTCGGCCGCCAATACCTTGCTGAACCTTGGCCAGCTGGCTAAGAACGAACCGGGCACGCGGGTCAGCTGGGCGGTCCGCGGTTCCAGTGTCGCGCGGCTCTATGGCGGCGGGGAGCTGGATGGGCTGCCGGCGCGCGGCCAGCTGGGGACGCGGCTGCGCCGCCTGGTCGAGGACGGCCACGTGGACCTGCACACCTCGTTCACCATCACCGGCTTCACGTGCGCGGACAGCCTCGCCGTCAGCGGCAGTACTCCCGACGGCGACGTGCAGCTCGACGTGGACCTGCTGGTTCCGGCCACCGGCTTCCGGCCCGACCTGGACATGCTGCGCGAGGTCCGGCTCGAGCTTGATTCGGCCGTGGAAGCGCCCCGCGCGCTTGGCCCGCTGATCGATCCGGAGTTCCATAGTTGCGGCACCGTTCCCCCGCACGGCGCCAGGCTGCTGGCTCACCCGGACCGCGACTTCTACCTGGCCGGCATGAAATCCTACGGCCGGGCGCCGACCTTCCTGTTGGCCACCGGCTACGAGCAGGTCCGCTCGATCGCCGCCGCGTTGGCCGGGGATGCAGCGGCCGCCGACAACGTGGAACTGAACCTGCCGGAGACAGGCGTCTGCTCCACCGACCTCGGCGCCAGCTGCGACGTCCCCGCAACGGGAACTGCGGGTCGGGTGGCGGTCGGCGAGGAAACCGCCGGTGGGGAAACGTCCGCCGGTCGGGAAACGCCTGCCTGCGAAGAGGCAGCCGAGCCGGAGCCAGCAGCCGCGAGCTGCTGTTCCGCGCCAGAGCCGGTCCAGCTGGGATTCCCCACCGGGTTCCGGCACGGCCGCTCGGGCGAGCCCTTGGCGACGGGGCGGGGATAGTCTGGGAGTCCCGACGTCCAAGGAGATGCCCATGAGTTCCGTCCTCCCCACCCTGCTCACCAGCACCGGCCTGCTGGGCGGTTTCAAGACCGGCCAAGCGACCAAGAACCGCCCCCTGGCCGGAGCCGTGCTGGCCGCCGCGGGAGCAGGAGCCTTCTCGATGTGGCAGCGCAACGCCGGCACCGGCCGGGCGGCAGCGCTGACCGGTGGGTATCTGGCGGCCTTCGGCGTGTCCCATCCGCTGGCCAAGAAGATCGGCGCCTGGCCGGCCGTCTATACGGTGACGGCCGCGACGGCGCTGGCTTCGCTGGTTTTCGGCCGCAAGCGCTGACCGCTCACTGGGCGGCCGTGCCGCGCGGGCTTGTTGCCGGGCGCCGCGGCGCGGTTCCCCCGGCGCCGCGGTTTATTCCCCAGCGACCCGCCGCGGCTCGGTTTCCCGAGGCCGTGGCTTCTGCCCTGGCGTCATGCTGCCGGCAGGTCCCAGTACAACCGGCCGGCTTCGGTTCTGGCACCTGCCGACGGCTCGTGCAATGATTTCTTGCCGCCGGGCAGCAGGTGCACCACCTCATAGGCGTGCAGTAACACCAGGACGTCCGAGATAAGCCGGCGGTGGCAGCGCCACCACACGCTCTCGCTGCACATGATCGCCACGTCGGCGGCCTCGGCGTCGGTCAGCAGGCGTCCCAGCCCGTTGGCGAATTCCGGGGTGCGCGTGTAGGCGGCATAGGCCCGGAACGCAGCGACTTGCCACCAGCCGTCGGGCTCGGGCTCGCCGGCGGGAATCCGCCGTCGTCCGCCCAGGTCTTCTTCCCAGCGGTAGCCGAGGCCGGCGGCGGGAAGCCATTCCGTGAGCGCCTCGCGGCCCATGTCCGGATGCTTGCGGCTGCCCGGGAAGCGGCGGACATCGACGACCTTCTGCACGCCGGCGCCGTTGAGCAGTTCGGTCAACTCTTCGGGCGTGCTGGTGCCGTGGCCGACGGTGAACAGCCGCGGGTGTTCGTCCTGTGCCATCTGCGAACCCGAACTAACGCGGCGTCGAACCGTTCTTGCGGCTTACCCGTCCGCGGTAGCGCAGCTGGATGATGCGGGCGGCCCCTGCGGCGGCGACGAAGATGCCGCCGGCGACCGACGCCACGAACAGCGCCAGCCCCAGTGCGACCTGCCCCTCGAAACCGAAATAGCGCAGCAGCACCTGGTCCTGGTTCTGCGCGATGAACACAATCAGCAGCACCAACAGGAGCAGCGCAACGACCACCGACGTCCAGATCATCCCCAGTCGGGTGCCTTGTTGCCTCGCGTCGTGCCCTTCTTGCGGGCCTGCCCCACCGGTTTTGGGTCCAAGGTCGTCGGATGCGCCCTGACCGGACTTACCGGACGGCCCGGCTCCCGATCGGCCGGTGTTCGTGCCCCCGGTCTCGGCTCCGTCCCGTCCCGTGCCCTGCGGATTGGAAGTCATTGTTGTCCTGCCTTTCGCCGCTGCGCCGTTTCCCTCAGCGTAGACGATGCATCAGCGCAGGCATACCGATGCGCGAGCGGTCTGGTCGACGTCGTGCGCTACGACGTCATGCTCGAGGGGCCCTGAATCAGTCCGCGAGGTTGCTGCGCAGCAGCTTGAAAAAGCGCTTCTGGTAATCCGGCCATTCGTCGCTCGCCAGGACCCGCTCGGTCCCCTGCCGGACCCATTCGGCGTCCCAGTAGCCCAGCTTGACCAGTTGGGGCAGCAGAACCGCCAGCTTGCGGTTCTCCCGGGGATTGCCCTCGTCGAACTGCATGGCGCTGGCGCCCTTGATCCCGGGTACATGGAACAGTTCTTTCAGCGTCACGTCGATCAATCCCGGCCGCTCCCGCACGAACTTCAGGAAGTCGATGCTTCCGACCTGCGTCTGGCTCAGCAACAGGAGCATGGCGCCGCGATGCGCCGGGGCGGGCACCAGGCCGTCGCGGACCCAATCAAACATCGCGTCTGTGCCCCGGTTCCGGTCCCAGCCCTTGGGATTGCGCAGATAGCGGTCCGACCAGGACTCGACGAACAGCTCCAAGTGGCCGGGAAACAACACCGGCGGCACGTCGCGCGCTACCTTGAAATCGGTGTAGGACAGGGCGGCGGACCGTTCCGCGCCGATGCAGGCCATGTGGGCGATGTCCGCGGCGGCCCAGTGGTCGGGCTGCAACGGGCCCCGCCACCACCCCTCCGGCGAGCGCATGCAGGTCGGCTCTGCCGAAACCACCATCCGGAACCGTCGGACCAGCGACTTCTGGCGCCGCTTTTCGCTGTCCGGCATGGCTGCCGCATAGGCAAGAACGCCGGCGCGATCGCCGGCCGCCAGCAACGCGAACAGCGGATTGTCGGAGGCAGGCACCGGCCCAGGATCGGTCATACCGCCAATCTAACCCGCCGGGCGCCATCAGCCCGGCTTTCCGGCATGATCGGCACCTCGGCGGCCCGATCGCCGGGCTGCTCCCCTGGGCCCCGGTGGTTGTACGTTCCAGCCACCCCATAGGCTGGCATCATGGACTCCCCTATCCAAACCTATCTGCGCACCTTGCACGCCGAGCTCGCCGGCCTCAAGGACGGCAAGCCGTACGGCGGGATTCCCGCGATGGCCGGCGCGGACCCTGACAAGTTCGCCATCTGCCTGGCCACCGTGGACGGCTACGTGTACGAGGTCGGCGACTCGAGCGAAGAATTCACCATCCAGTCCATTTCCAAGCCCTTCACCTACGGGCTCGCGCTCTCCGACCTGGGCCTGGACGCCGTGGACCAAAAGGTGGACGTGGAGCCATCGGGCAACGCCTTCAACGAAATATCGCTGGCTCCGGGCACCGGCCGCCCGGCCAACGCGATGATCAACGCCGGGGCGCTGACCGCCACCTCCCTGATCAAGGGCAGCGGCGGCAAGACCGGGTTCCGGCGCATCCTCGAGCACTATTCCGCCTTTGCCGGCCGCGAACTGTCGGTCAGCGAACGCACGTTCCAGTCGGAGGCGCGGCACGGCTACCGCAACCGGGCGCTGGCGCACCTGCTGCGCTCCTTCGAGATCATCGAGCAGGATCCGGACCCGGTGGCCGAGGACTATTTCCGGCAATGCTCGGTGCTGGTCACCTGCCGCGACCTGTCGGTCATGGCGGCCACCCTGGCCAATGGCGGTACCAACCCGCTCACCGGCAAGCAGGTGCTGGACCTGGAGGTGGAGGAACGGGTCCTCTCCGTGATGGCTACCTGCGGCATGTATGACGACGCCGGTGCGTGGCTCTCCGACGTGGGCATGCCGGCAAAGTCCGGGGTCGGCGGCGGCCTGCTCGCGGTGCTGCCGGGTCAATTGGGGCTGGCCGTCTATTCGCCGCCGCTGGACGACCACGGCAGCAGCGGGCGCGGGGTGGCGGCCAGCCGGCGGATCTCGCACGACATGGGGCTGCACTTCGTCCGGGCCGCGCGCACCGGCCGCAACGCCATCCGCGCCAGCTACGACATCACCGACGCCCCGTCCGGGATTCGCCGCAACGACGAGGCCGCCGAGGTGCTGCGCGCCCACGGGCACCGCGCCCGCGTGATCGAGCTGAACGGGGACCTGCTGTTCGCCGGCACGGAATCCATGGTGCGTGAGGTCAGCGACCTGGACGAGTCGGTGGAGCTCGTCATCCTGGACATGCGCCGGGTGGATGAGACCGCCCCGGTCGCCCTGGACATGCTGGAGCAGCTTCGGGCCTCGCTCGCGGACGCCGGGCGCGAACTGGTGATGATCGACGGCGAGGGCGCCCTGTCGCAGCGGTTCGAAGACTCCGGGCGGCCGGTGCCGTCGTTCGCCACCCGCAGCACCGCCGTCGAATTCGCCGAAAACCGGTTGATCGCCGCCTATGGCGACGAGCTCTGCAGGCCCGCGACGGTGGACGTGGCCGATTCCCCGGCGCTCAGCCCGCTCGACCCCGAGGACTCCGCCGCGCTCGCGGAGCTGATGGAAGAACGCAGCTATGACGACGGCGAGCTGATTCGCCGGGTTGGCCAGCGCTTCGCCGGTGTCTATTTCATCCTGTCCGGCCGCGTCACCACCACCTCCACCGGGCCGGAGAACACGAGAGTCAAACTCACCACCCTCAGCGCCGGCATGACGTTCGGCGAAATGGCACTGGGCAGCGCGGACCGGCAGGAAACCACCGTGCGCGCCGATGGTCCGGTTCGGGTCAGACTCCTCCCGGCCGAAACCATGAGCCGCCTGGAGAGCGAAAACCCGCGCCTCGCCGTCGAACTCTGGAAAGCCCTGACCCGCGACGCCTACGCGCACGTGGACCGCTACATGCGCGAAACGGCCGTCCGCATCCGCGACTGAACATAGTCAAGGGCAACGAACGCCACCTGTGGAGTTCAAAAAGTTATTGTGACGCGGTCATGCGTGAAACTGTTTCGCCCTCCTCGATCTCCTTCACTCGACGGCAAAGAATTCCAAGCGTACGGAATCAGGCGTGCGAACGCCGGCCCCGATGAACAGCTTCGAATTGACCCAAGCGAAAGACCCGTCGATTGCTGCTGTGAGCCGCGGAGTGAACCGGAAGTAAATCAAAGCAGGGTCAACAGTTTCCCCGGTTACCAACCGGGCCAGGTTCTCCGGTGAGCCGGTCCGGATGGCCTCGTTATCGACGAAAATCCGGCTGCCGTCATCGGCCTGAATGACATACATTGCCTTCAGGTAGGCGGTATCCGCGGAAGGGTACACCTGGAAGTCAGCACCCGCGTTAAGTACTTTTCCGTCCCATCCGTCACCGCGAACAATTCCGCCGAGGATCGGAATGACGCGGCGCCTCCCGTCTATGGTTTCACCGATATCAATTGCTTCGCCTACCTCTACGGAGACGGAGGCGAAAAAAGTCAGCTCCGGCTTCATGAACGTCTCAATCATGCGCCCAATCTAGCAACGGTCTTCCGGCGCTGAAAGACAGAAGGACAAGCCTGACGTCCCGAGCGGTCGAGGCTTCAGGACCGCGGGACCGAACAGCGCTCCCGAGGCACGGCAATCAAGAAAAGTGATGAGGGTCTTCAGAAAGTATCATTTTTGCTTCCCTGTGATCTGGTGCACAGTATTGAGTGTCCTCCTCGGCAAATGGGCCGGGAGGTGCCCAAGAGGAGAACATTTTGAAAATCAAGGCCTTCGCCACTGCCGGACTTCTGGCAGCAACGCTCGCCGGCTGCGGCGCCGCCGGAGCCTCGTCCGGCTCTGCGGGTGATTACCCAACCAAGAACGTAGAGATGCTCGTCGGGTTCGCCCCGGGGGGGCACAATGACACCACCGCCCGGAAGTTTGCGGCCTCACTTGAGAATGAACTCGGAAAGAAGATAATGGTCGTCAACCGTCCCGGCGGTGGTGGCGTTCTCGCGTCCACCGAAGCGGCCAACGCCAAGCCTGACGGATACACCCTCCTCTTTGCTCCGACCGGAGCGTTCACCTCGGGCATGTTGCAACAGGCGGTAACCTACGACTTTGATGATTTCCGCTCTATCCAGCCCACCTCCGACAACGGCTTCGTTGTGGCAGTGCCGGCTGACTCTCCCTTCAAGACCCTGGATGACCTGGCGGCAGCAAAGGAGAGGCTGACGTACTCAAGCTTCGGTGAGGGGCACCCCACGCACCTCATTGGGGCGGAGATTGCGGCGGTCAAGGGTTTCCAAGGCGAAAATGTCGCCTACGACGGTTCCCCGACTGCCCTCCAGGCGATCGTCAATGGCGATGTTGACTACGGCATTCAGGATGTCACAAGTGCGCAGCCGCGCTTGAAATCCGGAGAA
The DNA here is from genome assembly GCF_059092625.1 of Arthrobacter sp. Y3221114. Taxonomy (NCBI): domain Bacteria; kingdom Bacillati; phylum Actinomycetota; class Actinomycetes; order Micrococcales; family Micrococcaceae; genus Arthrobacter; species Arthrobacter sp. Y3221114. The sequence continues at coordinate 109,620 of NZ_JBNHHW010000005.1, read as the reverse complement.
ATCCGAGCCCTTGCCATCAGCACTGCAGAGCGCATCCCGGCGCTTCCCGACGTTCCGACCGTTGTGGAGGAAGGCGTTGAAAAGGCTGTCTTCTCAGGCTCCCAAGCGCTCGTGGTCCAAGCGGATGCACCTGAAAACGTCATTGCCACGCTTGAAAAAGCCGCATCAAATGCTGCAGCCGACCCGGAGTTTGTCGAGTTCGTCGAGGCTAACGCGGGCACCGTTCCGAGTGTCGAGGGTGAAAAGTGGTTCACCGAGGTCATCCCCGCGGAACGTGACCGCTTCGTGGAAATGTACGAACGCCTTGGAATCGGCAAGTAGCGTGGTCGGCACCGCTGGGTCTGGCCCGCACGATGGTCTGGATGAAGATGAGCGTCCTTCTCCGGACGACTCCGGAGCGGCCGATCGGTACTCACCGTTGTTGGTGGCCGTCATCGCAGTCATGGCCATCGTCGGCTCAATGCAGCTGGGTCTAGGCGGCATCTCCCGCCCCGGCCCCGGCCTGTGGCCCATGTCGGTGGCCATCCTGGCCTTGGTCCTGACACCCGTCATCGCCACGTCCGGGCATCGCTTCCAAGTACCCAGCCGTTCTGGCTTGCGCCGCATCCTTTGGCTGCTGGTCGGATTGTGCCTGTTTCTCATCACCTACCCCTTCATTGGGTTCGTCGGAGCAGGCTTTGCGATGGTTTTGGCGGTGGTTCGATTCTCCGCTGCCGAGAAGTGGGTTACTGCCTTGGTCACTGCTGCCGTTACCCCTGTGGTTGCCTATGTGGTCTTTGCCACCGCGCTCGGCGTGAATCTCCGGCTCTTCTAATCGCAAAGGACATCTCGTTGTGAATATCCTCGAGGGTCTAGGCACCGGCTTCCAAGTCGCGCTAGACCCCATGAACTTGTTGTTCGTGTTCATCGGCGTAACCGTGGGCACGCTCATCGGCCTCTTGCCAGGCCTCGGCCCGGTCGCGACCATCGCATTGCTTCTGCCTCTGACCTTCAACTTGGAACCCGCAACAGCCATCATGATGCTCGCCGGAATTTACTACGGCTCGATGTACGGCGGGCGCATCCCCGCCATACTCCTGCGCCTCCCGGGAGACGCCTCGGCGGTCGTCACGACTTTTGACGGTTATCCGCTGGCGCAGCAAGGCAAAGCCGGGTCGGCGCTGGCCATCACCGGTATCGGCTCATTCCTCGGCGGTACCGTTGCCATCGTTGGCTTGACGCTGTTGGCTCCCACGATGGCTTCAGTAGCAGGTGGAATCAGCGCCCCGGATATGTTCGCGCTGGCAGGCCTCGGACTGCTGATGGTTGTCTTCATCGGTTCCGGGTCAAAGCTGAAGGCTTTGGCGGCTGCCGCACTGGGGATCCTCATCGCGTCCATTGGGCTCGACCCGGTCACCGCTGCCCCAAGGTTCACCTTCGGCAGCACGGACCTTATCGCCGGGGTCCACGTCGTCGCTGTCGCCGTAGGCATGTTCGGCATTGGGGAAATACTGCACAACGCGGAAACCGGGTACTACAAGGCCTTGGGCAACCCTAAGCTCAAGCGCATTCTGCCCGAGAGGGCGGATTGGCTACTGAGCCGGTTCGCAATCTTGCGCGCCTCGATCATCGGGTTTTTCATCGGAATCATCCCCGGCGGGGGCGGAACGATCTCCTCGGTCATTGCCTACGGGGTTGAGCGGCGCTTTTCAAAGCATCCCGAAAAGTTCGGGAAGGGTGCCATTGATGGGCTTGCCGCTACGGAAACCGCCGACAATGCATCTTCTAATTCGGCATTCGTACCGCTGCTGACTCTGGGTATCCCGCCGAACCCGGTACTGGCTCTGATTTTCGGTGCACTGCTGCTTCAGAACATCACGCCCGGACCGCAACTGGTCAACGAGCATCCCGATGTGTTCTGGGGTGTCATCGCGTCGATGTACATCGGCAATATCATTTTGCTGGTCCTGAACCTCCCGCTCATCGGAGTCTTTGTCCAGTTGTTGAGGATCCGCGGGGCCATCATGGCACCGATCATCCTCGTCGTCGCCGTGGCGGGCGTCTACAGCGTACGGAACAGCATGTTCGACGTCATGATGACTGTCGCCTTCGGTGTGCTCGGGTACATCCTGCGCAAATTCAACTATGACCTCGGCCCGTTCATCCTGGGCTTCATTCTGGGGCCGATCCTGGAAGACAACTTCCGCCGCACCATGGCACTGTCCGACGGCAGTTTCTCAATTTTCATTGAGCGTCCGCTGCCTATAGCCGTCGTCGCCGTCGTCGTAGCAGCAGGCCTATGGTTCCTCGTGGACAGGCGCCGCAGACGCCGTCCGATTCTTGCAGGCCATCCCGAGGCTGTCGGGGTTCGTCTTCAGCGGCAGGAAAAGAAGCGGTAAGCCGTGAAAATCAGCCACCCACCGCATGCGAAACGCGCAGCCCGATTAGGCGGCACCGCTTCCCGGGATTTTGCTGTCACCTGCGTGCACGGCCAAGTGCCGGCGGAGGAAGTCCAAGGCGGCATGCACGCGGCGCGGTGGCGTCGTGCCCGGTGCCAAGACCGCACTGATCGGATTTACTGGCAGTTTGTCGGCTATAGGAACGTAGCTGACAGGAAGGTCATCGGATGTCGTGCGGATCGTCGGGACGGTGTTGACGAACGAATAGCAAAGTCCCCGCGCGACCATGGAACGTATGGTCTCCATGCTGGCGCTGGTCCAACGCACTCGCGGCTCCAAGCCAACCGACTGGATGAGGGCCACCACACGGTCCACGGTCGGCGGGATATTCACCAGCACCAGCGGTTCCTCGATGACGTCTTTGAGCCACACCTGGTCTGCGTTCGCGTATCGATGATTGGCAGCGAACATCAAGTGCTGACGCGTCCCGCCGAGAGTTACCTTTCTCAGGTGCGGACCCGCCTGCATCGCATAGATCAAACCGAAGTCCAGCGTGCCGTGGGCGACTGCCTGCTGCAGTTCGTCCGGGTACAGCTCGGAAAAGTCGACCTCGACCAGGGGGTAGTTCTCGACGAAGTGCTCCAGCAGCGGGGGAATCGTCCGAGGCGAGATCGTGCCTGTTACGCCGATGCGCAGGGGCCCGCGCATCTCCTCGACGCCGCCGCGGACAGCATCTGCCAATTGACTGGACAGAAGCATGAGGTGCCGGCCGCGGGCGATGAGCTCCTCGCCGGCTGCGGTGGGAACGACCCGCTTGGAACGCGTACGAAGCAGCAATTCGACTCCGAGTGCTTTCTCCAGTTGCGCGATCGCCATCGACACAGCCCCTTGGCTGACGTGTCGGGCCTCTGCAGCAGCGGTAACAGAGCCGTGATCGGCGATGGCAACAAAGTATTCAAGCTGGCGAAGTGTGAATTCGGACATTTATTTCCCTGATGGATGAATTCGTAGTCCCTAAGTATGGGTGATGGAGCAGAGTGCCGTCACCGGATTGGAAGAAAAAAGACATGTATAAGACACAGATCGTTGCCCTGGGAACCGCCGGAGGACCGCGATGGTGGAAGGTTGATGGAAAGGCCACCGAACGCACCGGAATTTCGACCGCAATCGTCGTAGAGGACGGCTTCTATCTAGTGGATTGCGGCCATGGTGTAGGACGACGATTGAGCGAGGCCAATCTGGAGCTTTCCCGGTTGAAGGGCATCTTCATCACGCACCTTCATTCCGACCATACGGTCGACCTGGCTTCGCTGGGGATATTTGGACTGTACGAGCTCGCACACCGGGCCGGGAACCCCGTGCCCATTATTGGACCGGGGAACCGCTCGGTGCTGCCGCCGGTCTCGCCTCGGGCGCAGGTGCCGCCGACTCCCATCGCCCCCCACTCGCCCACCCCCGGGACACGTGAAATGTTCGAGCAGCTAATGTTCGCGCACGCCACAGACCTCAATGACAGGATCCTAGACAGTCTGCGCCCCTCGCCGCTGGATTTGTTCGATGCACAAGACATCGAGATTCCGGCTGCCAGCGGTTACCACCCCAACGACAACCCGACACCTGACATGGAACCGTTCAAGGTCTTCGAAGACGGTGCAGTTAAAGTCATGGCAACGCTCGTACAGCACCCACCTGTCGCCCCTGCGTTTGGATTCCGTTTCGAGACCGCTAACGGTTCGGTTGCGTTCTCGGGCGACACGACGTACACACCGAATATGGTGAGGCTTGCCCGGGACGTCGACCTGCTCATGCATGAAGCCCTGGATTTTGACTACATTGACATGCTCTATGCCGGCCGGACGGATGAGGTATCCGTCGCTTCCCGCGACCATCATTACAAGTCTCATACGTCCGTTCAGGACGCTGCCCGTATTGCGGAGAAGGCAGGAGCAAAGCAACTGGCTCTGCACCATTTGGTGCCTGGGATGGGTTGGGAAGGGGTGACGGACCAGGCAAGGGAGTATTACTCCGGCACCTTTCATGTACCGGCTGATCTCGACGTGATTACCTTGCGCCCGTAACCCGCCTGCCCAGGCGGGTCACCGCCGTCGTCCACTCACTGGTTCGTCCTGTCGCTGGCTGTTCAGGGCCTTCTGCCCCAACGTGGAGTGTGGGAGGCCCTGAACATCCCTAGAACGGGTACTGCGCGTGCCCGTTCTGCTGGATGGTGATCCAGCGCTCCTCGGTGAACGAATTGATGCCGGCCTGCCCGCCGAACTTGCCGTAGCCCGACTCGTGGATACCGCCGAACGGGGCCATCGGTTCATCCTGCACCGGCTGGTCGTTGACGTGGCTAATGCCGGTCTTGAGCCGCTGCGCCACCTCGATGCCTTCGGCCAGGTTCTCGGTGATGACCCCGGAGGTCAGGCCATAGTTGGTGTCGTTCGCCAGCTTCACCGCCTGTTCCGGGCCATCCACCTCCATAATGGTGGTCGCGGAGCCGAAGATCTCCTCGTCGTAGATCCGCATCTCCTCGGTGATCCCGGAGAGCACCGTCGCGGGCACCACGGCCTGGGCCGCCTTCCCGCCGCCGGCCAACACCGTCGCGCCCTTGGACACGGCGTCGTCGATCAGTGCGTACTGGCGGTCCGCCGAGGCTTGGGTGACCTGCGGTCCGATCACGGTGTCCTGCTTCATCGGATCGCCGGTGGGCAGCTTGGCGACCTTCTCCGCAAACCGGCCCGAGAACTCCTCGGAAATGCGGCGGTCCACGATCACGCGGTCCACCGACATGCAGATCTGCCCGGCGTTCATGAACGCGCCGAAGGCCGCAGCCTGCACGGCGTAGTCGACGTCCGCGTCTTTGAGCACCACCAGGGAGTTCTTGCCGCCGAGCTCAAGCACCGCAGGCTTCAGGTTCTGCGCCGCCAGCGTGCCGATGATACGTCCCACCTTGGTGGAACCGGTGAAGTTCACGTTCCGCACGCGGGGGTCGGAGATCAGGGTGCTCACCACCTCGTTCGCGTCCGCCCGGTCATTCGTGATGACGTTCAGCACCCCCGCGGGCAGGCCCGCGTCCAACAATGCGTCCGCCAGGAACAGGCCGCAGGACAGCGGCGCGTCCTCGCTGGGCTTGAGCACCACCGTGTTTCCCACGGCCATCGGGATGGCCATGGCCCGCATGCCCAGGATGAACGGGGCGTTCCAGGGAGACAGCGCCGCCACCACGCCGTAGGGCTGCCGGACGGAGAACGAGAACTTGCCGGGCAGGTCGGTGGCCAGCACGTCGCCGCGCGGCGCGGTGGTGGCTGCGGCTGCCGAGCGCAGGATATTGGCGGCCAACTGGACGTTGAACCCGGCCCAGACCGCCACACCACCCACCTCGCCGGCCATCAACTCGATGCCCTGCTGCATCCGTTCTTCAAACAGGTCGGCAGCTTTCAGGAAGATCTTCGCCCGCTGGGTGGGAGGCGTTGCGGCCCACGCGTCGAAGGCCGCCGACGCCGCTTCGACCGCTCGCGTGACATCTTCCGGCCCGGCGGCCGCGACGGTGGCATAGGGCTCGCCTGTGTAGGGGTTGATGTCCTGGGTGGTCTTGCCGGAGGCTGCCGGGACGTGCTCGCCGTTGATGATCAACTCACGCGTGATGGGCATGGCGCTCATTCCTTTCCGAAGTGGCTGGGCCACGCCGCCGGCCACAGCCGAAGCACCGGCCGTCCCCGCGGCCCGGATAAGGCGGAGCCTACTCCCGCCGCCGGGCCCGGACAATGGCCGCTCTGTTGCAGGGGGAGAGCGGCCCGGATCGACGACGGCCGTGATGCTCCCCACTCTTCCGGGCGCCAGGGCACAGGAAAGCGCTGCGAACGAGGCCATTTTGTTCCCGCCCATGTACTCCCCACCGCCCTCGGTCGCGCCGCAATCCGGAGCAAGAAGCGGGTGTCATTCGGTGACTTTCAGGTTACCCACAGGTAAATTTCAGGGCTTGGACAGTTACCGAACCGTTATGTACTGTTTTCAACACATCGGCGATCATCCGCTGATGTCCTCGGAGGGTATTGCCTAGCTCTGCCAGCCTTTCCGGGTTCGTTCGCTAGACATCTGGCAGAGGCGGGGGACCCACTTTCCGGGCCCCTCTTGGGGCTCTTGGGGTTAAGCCGTACGGAGTGCATACCGCGCTGCCGCACGGCCGGGTGACTCCCACCCGAACCCGACAGCTTACCTCGCAGGCATTGGGAGAGGTATCTTCTTGCTGCTCAAAAACAATCGCGCACGCCACCGTGCCACCCCGGTCCGCAACACCACCGTGGCCGGTCTGTCCCACGCCGTCTCATCCCGCGCCGGCACCGTCGGCCGCGGCGCCGCCGTGGTCACGGCCGCCGGTGGCCTGATGCTGGGGGCCGGCCTGCCGGCCAACGCCGCCGCCGATGTCACGGTCCCGACCTACGGTGCCGCCGACGCAACCGGCACCGTCGCCGCTCCGGCCAACGCCGGCTTCGAGGTGGAGCGCGCTTCGGTGAGCAGCTCCGCTGCCGACGCCGGTGCTGCTTCCGGTGCCACCACGCACACCGTGGTCGCAGGCGACACCGTCGGCACGATTGCCGCCCAGTACGGCAAAAATGTGCAGGACGTGCTGGCCATCAACGGCCTTGGCGCTTACTCCATCATTTACCCGGGCGACCAGATCGCACTGACCGGATCCGCGCAGGGCACTCAGTCCGGTGGCGGCCCGGCAGCCCCGGGCAACGGCGGAGCCGCTACGACCCTGGCTGCGTCGACAGACGCCGCGACGGTTTCGCTGGCCAGCGCCGACATCAAGCCCGCCTCCACCGGCGGCAACCAGAGCATCGTGGACATCGCCATGTCCGCCCAGGGCACCCCCTACGTCTGGGGCGGCACGTCTACCGCCGGTTGGGACTGCTCCGGCTTCACCCAGTGGGTCTACGCCCAGGCTGGCGTCGATCTGCCCCGCCTCAGCCAGGAACAGGGCAGCGCCCTGACCCCGACCAGCAACCCGCAGCCGGGCGACCTGGTAGTGCAGAACGGCGGCGGCCACGTGGGCATCTACCTGGGCGGCGGCAAGATGATCAGCGCCCTGAACCCGAGCCAGGGCACCATGGTGCACGACGTGAACGCCATGCCCGTTACCGGTTACTACACGATGTAACCACCCCTCATACTCCTGGAACGGCTTCCCCCCAACGGCCGGTCCAGGATCACAGGGAAGCCTCGTCGGCCTTGCGCCGGCGGGGCTTTTCCTCTTTAAACGCGCAGCAGGACTTCGCCTCCTTTTTGTCGCGCAGCAGGACTTCGCCTCCTTAATGTGCGGCGGGCTTCTCCTCCAGCGGCGGGCTTCTCCTCTTTAAGCAGACCTAATGTGAGGCCTCTTCGCGCTGCGCCCTCCCCCGCCGGTCGGAGGTTTTCTCCCGGCGGCGAGCATCGGCGTCGTTGTTTATTTGCGGTTGCCGCGCTCTGGGAATAGGAGTCAGCGGGGGCAGGTTAAGCTACTACTCTGCCGTACGCTCGGCGTTCTTGGGCCATTTTCGGCCGCCTGCAACAGCACGAACTCCACCCGAGGATCCTCCCGTGAATAAAGAACCGTCGACGAAAAAAGCCTCGGCGCAGCCCGGATCAGACAACGGCGGCGGGTTGACGGCTGATGAATTGCGCCGGAACCGCCGCGTGATTGGCATCCTGTTGGTCTCTGCGTTCGTGGTGATCCTGAACGAGACCATCATGTCTGTCGCGCTGACCGAGCTGATGGATGACCTCGGCATCAGCGCCCGCGCGGCCCAGTGGCTGACCACGGCGTTCATGCTGACGATGGCGGTGGTCATTCCGGTGACCGGATTCCTCCTGCAGCGTTTCACCACGCGTCAGGTTTTCACCGCTTCGATGGCGCTGTTCTCCGCGGGAACGCTGCTGGCCGCGCTGGCTCCGGGGTTCGAGGTGCTGCTGGTGGCCCGCGTGGTGCAGGCATCGGGCACGGCGATTATGATGCCGCTGCTGATGACCACGCTGATGAACCTGGTGCCTGCCGAAGACCGCGGCAAGACCATGGGCAACGTCTCGATTGTCATATCGGTGGCGCCGGCCATCGGCCCGACCATTTCCGGCATCATCCTCAACACCCTGTCCTGGCGCTGGATGTTCTGGTTGGTGCTGCCAATCGCGCTGGGCATGCTGGTTGTCGGCAACCGGCGGATCCAGAACGTGACCGAGCCCCGGCCGGTGCCGCTGGACCTGCCCTCCGTGGCGCTCTCCGCCATCGGCTTCGGCGGGCTGATTTACGGCCTCAGCCAGGTCGGCGCCGGGCAGGGGACAACGACGGCGGGGCCGGGCACGAGTGCCGCCATGTGGGCTGCGTTTGCGTTCGGCGGCGTGGGACTGCTGGTATTCCTACTGCGCCAGGTCCGGCTGCAGCGCTCGGAGAAAGCGTTGCTGGACCTGCGGACGTTCCGCTCCGGCAACTTCTCCGTGTCCGTTGGGCTGATGGCCGTCAGCATGGCCGCACTGTTCGGCACCATCATTTTGCTCCCTATATATATGCAGCAGGTCCTGGGGCTCGAGCCGCTGCAGATCGGGTTGATGCTGCTTCCGGGCGGGCTGTTGATGGGCCTGCTGGCACCGCCCGTTGGACGGCTCTATGACAAATTCGGCCCGAGGGTCCTGCTGGTGCCGGGGACGACGGTGGTCAGCGCCGTGCTCTGGTTCTTCTCCACGGTCAGCGAGAACACCGCCCCGCTGACACTGCTGGTGGCGCACATCGTGCTCAGTGTGGGCCTGGCGCTGCTGTTCACGCCGCTGTTTTCCGCAGGTCTCGGCTCCGTGCGGCGGCAACTGTACTCGCACGGAAGCGCCGTCATCGGCACCGTGCAGCAAGTGGCCGGGGCAGCGGGCACGGCCATGTTCGTCACCGTCATGTCCATGCAGGCGGCTGTACTTTCCGCCGAAGGTGCGGCATCCACGACGGCGGTGGCGGGTGGAGTGCGGATGGCCTTCCTGTCCGGCGCCCTCATCTCGATCGTGGCCGTGGTGGCCGCGTTCTTCATCCGGAAACCGGTCGAGGAGCCCGCCAAGGATGCGGCGGCCTTGGAAGGCGCGCCGGTCGCCCACTGAAGACGGAGGTTCACCGGGATCTGGATCGGGAGGCCCGCCGCGCTCAGGAGCGGGGAGGTCCGGCCACATCTGCCCGGTCGAGGTCCCTCTGGAGCTCGAGGTCCGGCGGCATCAGCCGCTCGAGGTTTGGCCGCGCCCCCTGTTGAGGTCCGACTGCACCCAATGAGAACGCCTGGTTCTCGAGGCCCTTGCTCGAGTGCCTCCACTTCTTCTCCACAGAATGCGCCACGAACTTTTCATCCACATACCAGCCCTTGCTTCTCCTACCCTGTTCGGGGGCTTCATAAGCTGTATCTATGGCGATTGAGGCGCTGGATGAGGCTCCGGAAGCAGGGCAGGATGATTCCGCCCTGCTAGCCCGGATCCGCGCCGAGGTCGGTGAACTAAATAATCGCCTTCGAAACGAAGGGCTGACACGCAGTACCAAGTCGGTGGCCAAGACGGCGGCACAGGTTGAAGAGTTGGCCAACATTGTTGGCCAAACCCAGCTGATCGTCGCCGGCATCATCAAGGCGCAAAACATCGCCGCCGTTGGAGAAACGGACAAGCCGCATGACCCCGAGGAACCGAATCATCGTCTGCGCGGCGCCTACAAAACGAACGAAGACTATCTGCGGGCGAAGCTGGGCATTCCGAGGCAGGAGGCCGCACGACGGTTCCAACTCGCGGAAGCCACCGAAGCCCGCCCGGCGCCTCAGGGCAAGCCTGTTGCGCCGCCCAGGCTGCCGGTGCTCGCGCGTGCAATGGATGAAGGAATGGTCTCCGGCCAAGCCGCAACTCTGATCCGGAAGGCTGTCGACGGGTTGCGTCGCACTGCCGACCCGAAACAGCTCCGCGAGATGGAAGAGGCACTGGTTCAGCATGCCTCGGATTACGACGCCGACTCGCTGAGGCTGCTGATCCGGCATTGGGAGGGCGGCCTCAACCCAGCCGGTGCCGACCTCGGGCCTGCCGAGCTCAAAGCACGCCAGGGCCTGTTCTACCGCGGTCGGCGCAATGGCCTGCACTGCTACGAAATTAACGCCACCGATGAGCAGAACGAGGTTCTTGCAACCGTCTACAACACCGCCACAAACCCCCGCTTGAGGGATGGGACGGCCACAGCCGTGGCAGTAGGATTTGAAGCGGTTGACGCACCCAGCACAGACTCTCAGTTGAACGGCGCTATCAATAACGCCGACGACTTCGTCACCACAGACGCTCAGGACCCCGGACCGGACGCCTTTGTTGACGCAACGGTAGAGGACGGGCGTACCCGCCAGCAGAAGCAGCTCGACGGACTCATTGGCGCCTGCAAAACCGCGCTCACCACGGATTTGCTGCCCGCCGCTGGCGGTCGCCGCCCGCAGCTGCTGGTCACCATCGACTACAAGGACTTGGCCTCCGACGTCGGACGTCCGGGAACCAGCACCTTCTCCGGGCCGCTGAGCGCCAAGACGATTCGGCGGATAGCTTGCGATGCCGACATCATCCCGGTGATCCTCTCCGGCACGGGTGCGATTCTGGATGTTGGCCAAACACAGCGGCTGTTTCCGAAGTACATGCGGCTGGCGATCATCGCCAGGGACGGAGGTTGCGCCTTCCCTGGCTGTAATGCGCCCTCTCCTTGGACGGAAGTGCATCACATCCAGTGGTTTGAAAAGGGTGGTCCGACCTCTGTCGACAATGGGGTCTTGGTTTGCGGGCACCACCATCATCTGCTGCATCAAGGAAATTGGCGGGTCGAGGTGATCAAGGGCGTGGCTTGGTTCTTACCGCCGCTCAGTGTCGATCCAGCACAAAAGCCGCTCCGCAACCACGTGTGGATGAAAGACGCGCGGCTGCCCGAACGCCTGCCCGAGCCGGCGGCGGTGGGCTCAGGCTCCCGTCAGTCAGGCGGCCCTTCACCTGGTGGAGACCTATTAGACCCTGACGCGGCGGCCCTCAGGACGCCGATCCGCCAGTCGGGTCCGCTGAAGGTCCCCATGCAGTCGGAACTCGATATCGGAATGGATAGCACCGCGGGAGCCACCGCGCCCGGCAGAAGTTCCAGTCCATTTGACGGTTGGCCGGCCCAGCCTGAAACTCCCCCGTTCTGACAGCCGGCGTTGTCGCAGGGACCCCGCGCCGCAGTCGGGCCTAAAGGCTTTCCCATTCCGCGCAAGAGCGGTTGGGAGTAGTCAGGCGGTTGCCTAACTAGCCAGCGCCGTTGTTGTGGCAGGCCTGCTGCATGGAGGCCAGGGCGTCGGCCGGAATCTGGTCGCCGGATTCGGCGATCTGCGACATCGGGCCGGTGATCTCTGCAGGAACACCGGCTGCGTCGGCGGCGGAAACCAGACCCGCGAGCATCTCCTGTTCCTCTGCACCGATGCTTCCGTCCTGAATCGGGGCGCACACCTGCTTGACTGCTTCCCCGACCGCTGCGTTGGCCAAGTTGGACGCGGCTTCGTTCACGGCCGCGGAAGCAGAGCTGGCGGCTTGGTCGACGGCGTCGGAGGCGGCCTGTTCGACCTGCGCACACCCGGTAGCAAGCAGAGCGACGAGTGGCAGCATGAGCAGTGCGGAGTTTCGACGAATCACCCTGCAACTTTACTATGCCGCGGTTGCGTTCCTGCGCGGGCTCCGCCAGCGGGCTTAGCCTGGACCCTGGGCCGACCAGCGCCAGCACGCCCCTCGGCGCCCGGACAATGGCCGATCCCGGACCCGTCAGAGATGGCCACGTGCTCACAGCTCGGCCTGCCGGCAGCCGCCGATCGCTGCCTGGGCCCAGTCGTCGCACCCTCGGCTGACCGCACCAACCAGGGCCTTCGGCCAACCAGCCGTCAAGGGTAGTCAGCCAGCGGGGCCGTGGCTACGCTGGCAAAGAGGCACAACCTCACGGAGGAATCCAGATGGGCTTTGACCAGTATCACGAACCCGCCGCAGAGCTCTCCGCCGAGACGCGGACCTTTGCGCGTATGTGCGCCAACCTTACAGAGGAAGCCGAGGCCATCGGCTGGTACGAACAACGGATGTCGCTGGAGAAGGACCCGGAATCGGTCGCCATCATGGAGGACTCCCTGGCCGAAGAGTTCAAACATTTCAGCATGGACTTGGAGTTCCTCCTTCGGAGGAAGCCGAAGTGGCGCCAGATCGCCCGGGGAACCCTCTTCCAAGACGGCGACATTGTGGCCAACGGCGGAGCGGCCGAGGCAGCAACTGCTGCCGGTATAGGCACGGAGGGGCCGGTTCCAGTCTCTGCTCATGGGCCCGCTGGCCGCTCTCCGTCGGGTGCGGCAACTCATACGTCCCCTCGCCGGGGGCCGGCCGGTTCTGATTCGTCGCTGGGAATCGGCAGCCTCAAGGAGGACTTCTCATGACCATGGATCACCTGCTGCGCGAGCATGCCCCAGTCTCCGACGGTGGTTGGGCGCTGTTGGACCGCGAGGCCAAGGAGCGACTCACCGTTGCCCTCGGCGCCCGCAAAATGGTGGATTTCGCCGGTCCATTCGGCTGGGAGTATTCGGCCACAAACCTTGGCCGCACCGAAAGCATCACGGGGCCGGCACTGGCCGACGGCGTGACGACGCGACGGCGCGGCGTGCTTCCCTTGGTGGAGCTGCGGGCACCTTTCAAGGTTTCCCGGTTGGAACTGCTTGACCATGACCGGGGTGCGGCCGATGTGGACCTGACGGACTTGGCCGAGGCGGCGATGCAAATTGCCATCGCGGAGAACGCGGCCGTATTCCACGGCTGGAGACAGGTGGGCATTGAGGGGGTCACGAGCGCCACCCCGCATTCACCGGTGCCTCGCGTGGCTGACTTTAATGACTACCCAAAGCGCATTGCCAAGGCTGTCTCGGCCCTGCTCCAGGCCGGCATTGGAGGTCCGTTCGGCCTGGCACTCGGCCCAGGGCATTACACAGCCGTAGTAGAGGCGACCGAGCGCGGCGGCTATCTGTTGTCCGAGCACCTGCGCAAGTTGCTGGGCGGTCCGATTGTTTGGGCGCCGGGAGTCCGCGGGGCCATAGTGATGAGCCTGCGCGGCGGGGACTTCCTGTTTGAATCCGGCCAGGACCTCTCGGTTGGCTACGACCGGCACGATGAGGAGTTCGTCCACCTGTACATCGAGCAGTCCTTCAGTTTTCGGGTGGCCACGCCGGAAGCCGGGATCCATCTCACCGGCAGCGACGGCTAGGACAGCGGAACCGGACCCCATTCCGTGGAGGTCTGGCCGGCGCACCCGCCCGACGGAACCGGGGTACAAGGCATAGATTGGGATGGACCACACCGAAAGGAACCCCATGTCACGCATTGCCATTTTCGGAGGCCACGGCAAGGTCGCGCTGCACCTGTCCCGCATCCTCACCGCGCAGGGCCACGAAGTCAGCTCCATCATCCGCAATCCGGACCACGTCGCCGACGTCCGGGACACCGGAGCGGTGCCCGTGATCGCCGACGTCGAGACGACGACCACCGACGATTTAACAGACCAGCTGCGCGGCCACGACGCCATCGTCTGGTCGGCGGGCGCAGGCGGAGGCAATCCCGCGCGGACGTATGCGGTGGACCGGGACGCGGCCATCCGATCGATGGACGCAGCCGTGGCGGCCGGGGTGCAGCGCTACATCATGGTGTCTTATCTGGGCGCCGGCAAGAACCACGGAGTGCCGGCGGACCACGCGTTTTTCCCGTACGCAGATGCCAAGGCCGCCGCGGACGACTACCTGAAGTCCTCGTCGCTGGACTGGACGATCCTGGGGCCGAGCTCGTTGACGTTGCAGCCCGCGACCGGGAAGATCCAAGCCGGACCGGGCACTCCCGGCGGTGAAGTGAGCCGCGAAGACGTTGCAATGGTGGCGGCCGAAGTACTGGCGGTGCCTGCCACGGCAGGCAAGGTGATCGAGTTCATCAACGGCGGCACGCCGATCAGCGAGGCCGTCCGAAGCGTGTGATTTTAACCATAGAACCCCGCGCCGGTCTCAGCGCGGGGTTCTGAAGGTTGAGGATTTAGCCTTCGCAGTCGCGGCAGTACTTCTCGCCGTTCTTTTCGCGGGCTACTTGGCTGCGGTGACGGACGAGGAAGCAGGAGCCACAGGTGAATTCGTCCTCACGGGGAGGAACAACCTGGACCACCAGTTCTTCACCGGAGAGGTCGGCACCGGGCAGATCGATGCCCTCGGCGGTGTCCGAATCTTCGACGTCGATCAGCGCCGTCTTCGCACCGCCGGAGCGCTGAGCCTGAAGGGCTTCGAGCGACTCATTATTGTTGTCGTCGTCCTTGTTGCGCGGTGCGTCGTAATCGGTTGCCATGCGGGTTTAAAACTCCTGAAGCTCTCGTTGTTTTGACCTATCTGCGAGCGCCCATCATAGCCGCTCTTCCAGAGATTTCAACATCGGTCAACAACGCCTCACCCACGGCGATAATTCCCATTTCCCCGCGCCGTTGCTCGGCGGGCCCGAGCCGAATGACACCGCTGTGAGCAAGGCCACTGCCTGAGGCCGAGGGGGTCCAATTGCGAGGGGATTAACCAGTCACAGCCGAGGGTCGACCAGCCACTGGCAGTAGCCCGCTCAGTTACTGCCAGTGAGCCGCCCTCAAGAGGGCGATCAGCCGGTGCCAGGGATCCTCAACAGGGACTGTCGAGGGACTCCGTTAGAGAACCGCCAGCGGGCCAACAGCGGCCACGGTCGCCACGGCAGCCGCCCAGCAAAGCAGGATGACTACAGCGAACCCGGCCAGCCAGAGCGAGGCCGGCACTCCGGTCCGCCGCGCCATGATGAACGCGTCGGAATTAGCCAGTTGATGCCGGCGCCGGGTATGCACGCTCAGCAGATTCAGCCAGTCCCGTACAGCTCCCACCAGAAGTCCGGCGCCAATGGCGAGCGTGAGGTGCCCGAGCATCTCCACCGGTGCGAACCACACGAGCAGTTGAGCGCCCACCGCCAACCCGACAGCGATGACGACGCCCTCGAGGTTCCGGATGAACAAGAGCGTGGCAAGCAGCAGCAGCGCGCTGATGGACAGGGCGGCACCGGCCCAGCCGACGAACGCGGCCCACACTAACGCCGCCCCGACCAGCGCGGGCACCGGGTATCCCCAGAAGCCGGTCCAGGCAGCCGACGCCCTGCCCGCCCCGCGGCTGATCATGGCGCCGGATTGGTCGAACCGCAAATGGATGCCGCGCACCAGCCGCCCCGTGGCCAGCGCCGCGAAAGCGTGCCCCAGCTCGTGGACCGCTGTGACAAACAACCCGAAATAGCGCCAGCTGGCCCGGGGCACCGACAACAGCAGCGCCACACCAAGGATGAGTCCCAACTCCAGCACTCCGGTTTCGAGTGGTTCACCGCGCATGAAGCCGGCGGTGATCCGCGTCCACCATTCGGCGGCGAATTGCTGCAGCAAGGTTCCTCGTTTCATCCGTGACTACGCGATATAACTAGACCACATCGCCGACCACCGGAGAGCTCCCCATGGACAAGCTGGATTTCAAGAAGGACCAGAAGGAGCTGTACGCCCCGGGCAAGGATTTCCAGCTGGTCACCGTGCCACCCATGCCGTTCCTGCAGGCGGACGGTCACGGCGATCCAAACACGACAGACGGGTACGTCCAGGCGGTCGAGGCCTTGTACGCAGTCTCCTACACGCTGAAGTTCGCCAGCAAGAAGCAGTTCGGTCGCGACTACGTTGTCGGTCCGCTGGAAGGCCTCTGGTGGGCGGAGGACATGACCGCGTTCACCCGACGGGCCAAGGACGAGTGGTCCTGGACGATGATGATCCGCCAGCCTGACTGGCTGGAGCCGGCACACATTGAAGACGCAATGCGCCAAACGGCAGCCAAAAAGGGGCTTCCTGCGGTGGAATCGCTCCGGCGCGGGTTGCTGGACGAAGGGCTGAGCGTCCAGATCATGCATGTTGGTTCGTACGACGACGAAGGTCCGGTTTTGGCCCGGCTGAGGGATGAATTCCTGCCGGCCAACAAGTTGGAACCGAACGGGCACCACCACGAGATCTATCTCGGCGACCCACGCAAGACCGAACCGGCCAAGCTCAAGACAATCCTGCGCCAGCCGGTGCGCGGTACCTGAGCGCCCGGCCAAGCGGGCATGCCCTGTGAGACCTGGGCTTGGTACGGACCGGACGGCCGGCGCGGGTTCGGCCAGTTCAGTCCGTGGTCCTGCCTCGTGCCTCAGCCGGACAGCCGAAAGTTGACACTTCAACATAATTGCTGCCAATATTTGATTGAAGCGTCAAGTTATTGATGCTTATCGCTCGTTCCAGACGGCCGATCCATAGACCATCGAAACGGTGAAAACATCATGACTAATTCCGCTTTGACCACCACTGCACGCACAGTTCTTCGCGTCGTCCTGGGCTTCCTCTTCGTTGCCCACGGTTGGCAGAAGTTCAACGAATGGACCATCGCCGGCACCCAGGCCTCCTTCGGCCAGATGGGCGTCCCGGCCGCCGACATCGCCGCACCGATCGTGGCCGGCTTGGAGCTCGGCGGCGGCATCGCCCTGATCCTCGGCCTGCTGACCCGGCTCGTGGCAGCCCTGTTGACGCTGGACATGCTCGGCGCCCTGGTGCTCGTCCACGCTCCCGCCGGCGTCTTCGTGGACGGCGGCGGCTACGAACTGGTGCTGCTGCTCGGCGCCGCATCGCTGGCGCTGGCGCTGGTTGGCCCCGGCCGGATTTCGGTGGACCGCGCCGTTTTCGGCAAGACCAAGCTGGCCCCCCTGGCCTAACCACTCAGGTGGCCCGGCCACAGCTCGCCGGGCAACCGCCGGAACGGGCAGGCGCAACCGAAAGGCTGCACCTGCCCGTTTTGCTGTCCCCGGCAGCAGCCGTTCACAGCACACCGCCGCAAGTGCGGTGTGCGGCGCGCGGCGAGCAACGGCGGTGGTGCGCTGTCGGAACACATCCGGCCGCGTGGCCCATGTGCACGGCGGCTGGATACCTGCCCGTCCGCGCCGGGCATGCAGCGGTGTCACGTCAGGCGGCCACCAGAATGGGCGGCGGCCCGCCTCGAGCGCGACCGTCCAGTTGCCTGCCCGCGTCCATCGGGGCATGCGGCGCCAGGTCCCGGTCGGCCAGGCCGACAGAGGTCGGTTCCTGCCGCGCCTCTGCAGCGGGCCGCACGGGCGGTTTGGCCTGAAGATCCAGCACGGTCCTTCCTTCGACCGCCGCGAGTTCACGATGCACTGCTGCCAGGAAGGCGGCCAGCCCGGAGCCCAGCGACGCACAGACCGCCGCAAGGATCTCCGAGGAGGCCTCCTTACGTCCGCGTTCGATCTCCGACAGGTACTGAAGGGACACGCCGGCCCGGCTGGCTACGTCGTCGAGGGTGCGCTGCTGGCGACGGCGCTCCCTGCGCAGGACCGCCCCGTAGATGTCGCGGAGCAAGGGTGGCGGCCCTGAACCTGGACGACGGTGAAGCTGTTGAAGTTCGAGCACGACGGAACTCCCTTCTGGCTGCTTCCATCGTAGGAAGCTGCGCGGCCGGCGTCAGCAGGGTCTGCTCAGGGCAGAAGGCGGCCCCGTGGTGATGGCTGAGCGCGCCACAGCGCACTGGTCCGGATGGCATCATGCTCGCTCCAGGGATGCTGTGGTCTTGGATTGGCGGCGTGTTCGGAAGTTTGAGTCGCTAGGCGGCGATTTCGGCCGATCGGCGGCGTGTGCGGACGTTACAGTCGATCAGCCGCGCGGACCCTTGTAGGGTGGCGGCATGGCACCTCTACGACCCATCGGTTATTGGCTGAAGCTCGTTGACCGGCTGCTCGACGAGCAGTTCGTCGAGACCATGGAGGAACACGGCATCACCCGCCGGCAGTGGCAGATGATGAACCTGCTGGCGGACAAGCCGTCCACGGCCGCTGAACTCGCGGAAGCTCTTGGACCTTTCATTCCGGAGGCCGAGGGCGAAGGGCCCCAGGAACCGGTCGAAGAACTTGTGGAAAGCGGCTGGGTCAGCGCCGAGGACGGTCACTACGCGCTGACCGATACCGGACGGGCCAGCCTGGCCTCACTCGGTGAGGTGATCGACCGCACGCGTGCCCGCATGGCCGACGGCATCAGCGAAGAAGAATACGCCGCCACCCTTGACGTGCTGGAACGGATTGCCCGCAACCTCGGTTGGGACGGTTAGGAAAGACGCGGCGCCGTCGTCGTCGTTTCAACGGAAGTTCGACTCGCCCAGGTAGGGCTCCAGTATCGTCCGCTGGCGCTCATTCAGGCGCAACAGCCGGCCTGTATCTGTGTGGAAGAAGGCGAGCGTGGTTTCCGCCAGCACGCATTGCTCGGCGGTTACAGGGTCCATGATCCGGTAGGCGATGGTCAGGCTGGCGCCCTTGATCGCGCTGATCCAGACCTCCACGTGTGCCGGGATGTTGCGGTAACTGAGCGGCCGGACGTACTTCACCCGGTGCTCCGACACCAAGGCCTGGGTGGATTCGGGCAGGTCGGAAAAGACCGGCAGGTCCACCTCGAGCCCGGGGCCGCCGGTACCTGCGGGAGGCCCGAACGCATGGATGCGCGCCTCCTCCAGGATGCGCAGGATTTCCACATTGTTGATGTGCCCGTAGGCATCCATGTCACCCCATCGCATCGGGACGTTGCAGGTGAGGCGCTGGTCGGAAGGTGTCTGAGTCATCGCCCGATTTACTTTACCGGCCGTTTACGCAGGGGAAACTGTTTGGCATTCCGGATCGTGAACCCTATAGTGGGAGGGCGCCACAGAGTGTGATGCGCAACACAGGTCTCATGATGAATACATACAAAACAGAAGATACAGCCAGCAACACTGTGGGATTCGACGTTTGGGTGGACGTCGAACTGCACGTAGATACCCAGCTGGGACTCATCCAGTTCTGCCTCGAGGGTGAACGCGTTCTGGGTTGGTCCGACGACATTGACGCCATCGCTGCGGCTGCCTCGGATTCCGGCGGCGCCGCCCAGTGGTGCGAAAAATACTCCAAGCTCCTGGTGCCGAGTTCGCGCAAGGGGGCGGGCAACCGCTTCTTCACCGTGGCCCGCTTGGATCAGGAGAACGACGACGACGAGGACCGGCCGGCAGCCTGACACCTGGCCCGCATCGGGTTCGTTTCGTCCGACTGGGCGCGGGCATCCGGCCGTGCCGTTAAGCGACGCATGTGCCAGCGTCGCTTGCCATGTGACGTCGCCGTCGCCGCGCCGACTGCGGAGATGGTTACCATGAAGCCGTGCCTACTTCTTCACCCTCGCCCCGCCCGGAACGCAGCAAACTCGCCGATAAACTGCTGCGCGGCGGCACCGAGCCCGACCCGCGGTTCACGCTGGCCAACGAACGCACATTCCTGGCGTGGATCCGCACGTCGCTTGCCCTCCTGGCGGGCGGCATCGCGGTTGAGGTTTTCACCGGCGGCGTCTTCGTCCCGGAGATCCGCAAGACCATCGCCATCATCCTCCTGGTCCTGGCCATGGCGATAGGCGGCGGCTCGTTCTTCCGCTGGCTCAACGTGGAGCGGGCCATGCGGCATAAGACTCCCCTGCCGTTGCCGCTGATTGCCCCGATCCTGGCCATAGGCGGCGGTGTGGTGGCGGCGCTGCTGGTGGTCTTCGTAGTCCTGCGGCCGTCCTGATGCGACGCGCCCGTGCCATGCCGGAGCCGGAACACCACGACGCCGGCCTGCAGCCCGAACGCACCTCCCTGGCCTGGAGCCGGACCACCCTGGCCATGATCGTCGCAACAGCCATGTTCCTGCGCTGGATGCCGGAATACGGCTGGTTCACCGGCACTTTGGTGGCCGTGGCCTTGTGCACGGCGTTCGGCATCTACATCACGCAGAAGCTCCGGTACCGACGTGCGGTCTCCGGCGTGGCCGACGAGAGGATCCACGCCGACGCCGCCGCTGCCGCCTGGGTTGCCGGCAGCGTGGTGGTGCTCGGCGCGCTTGGCATCTATGCCGTCCTGTTCCTGGCCTTGGACTGAACCACGACGACGGTGCCCGCGTGCCGAGCGGCGTGACGTCTGGGCGGCACGGGCGACTAACGGCGTGGTGAGCCGCGGCGATGAGCAGGTGCGGTGAAAAGCGGCGGTCGGCGCGCTCCGGCGTGGAGGCCGCCACGGTGGTTAGCAGCAGCGCGGCGCCGTTGTCAGCAGCTGTGGTCGGCCGCGGCGGAAACCAGCGTACGGGTTGCGCGGGAGTCAGGCCAGTGCGTCGCGGTAGACCCAGCGGCCGTCCTCACGCACGAACGTGCTCTTTTCCTGCTGCGCCCGGTTCTGGCCGCCTTCGCTGTAGGTGGCGCGGAACTCCACGGTGCCCGCGCGGTCGGATTCGCCGCCGCGGACGGTCTTGAGGATCTCCAATCCGGTCCAGTGCAGTGCGGGGTCCAACTCAAGCTGGGCGGGCCGCGTTTCCGGATGCCAGGTGCGCAGCAGATAGGCGGCGTCGCCGGCGGCGAACGCCGTGTAGCGCGACCGCATCAGGACTTCCGCGGTCGGCGGCTCGGCATCGCCGCGGTGGAACGGCCCGCAGCACTCGCCGTACGGCCGGCCGCTCCGGCACGGACAAGGCATCGTCAGGGGTGTCACCGCGGGCTGAGCGTCGCCCCGGGTTCGCGCGTTCCGCATGGTCAGTGGGACAACTGCAGGGCAGCCGCGTAAATGTCCGGCAGGTTGTCATTGCGGCCGGCCTCGCGCCGGGCCACCCAGACCTCGAAGGCAACCCGGACCACTGCCGCACAGGTCTCGAACGCGAGCCTGATCTGCAGGTCATTGACCCCGTCGCGGCCGAACCGATCCGTCAGGGCGTCCACCAGTCCCGTTGTCCGGGTGGCGTTGTGTTTGAGCATGGCCGCTTTAAGCAGGGGCTCCTTGCGGATGAGCTGGTTAACGAGCAACATGCGGCGGGCCGCCGGGGCGTCGTTGTCCGCATACCCCTGCATTACTTCTTGGTAGACGCGCTCAAGCTCTTCGCGCGGGTTGCCCGCCGGATCGATCGTGAGCAGCCCGGCCTCAAGCGCGGCGTCGAAATCCTGGTGTGCCGGCAGCGCGGCTTCTTCCTTGCTGGCGAAGTACCGGAAGAACGTGCGCTGGGAGATCCCGGCGGCGTGGGCTATGCCGTCCACAGTGGTGGCATCCACGCCGTGTTCCTGGAACAAATGCAGCGCAGCCTCGCTGATTTCCGTCCGGGTCTGGCGCCGCCGCCGCTCCCTCAATCCGGGTGCAGCGACAGGGAGCTCAGCCGTGGTCGGGCCGGGCACATCGGTTCTGGAAGCGCCGCTGGTCGGCGTTTTCTGTGGCATAGCAGCTTCCAAGATACCCCATATTTGAGTATTCGCTGCCAATGTGGCAGTATCTGCCATAATGGCATGAAAGGGCATCAATGAACATTAAAGTTGGCGACACCCTCGTCTATCCCCCACACGGCGCTGTTACCGTGACCGATCTGCGGACCCGTCCGTTCAAGGACTGCCAGACCAAGTTCGTGCAGTTCCGCGCACACCATGACGGACTGCTGATCGAACTGCCGCTGGGCAACGCGGAAACGGTCGGCGTACGCAAGGCCATCAGCAAAAAAGGCGTCAAGGAAGTCTTTGCGATCCTGAAGGCGAAGGTGCCGGAGGATCAGGAAAACTGGTCACGCCGGTTCAAGGCCAACCAGGAAAAGATCAACAGCGGCGACATCTACCGGGTCAGCGAAGTGGTCCGCGACCTCTCGCTGCGGGCCATCGAACGCGGCTCCTCGGCAGGTGAAAAGCACCAGCTTGAACAGGCCATGCGGATCCTGTCCTCGGAGCTTGCCCTGGCCGAGAAGACTGACAACGACACGGCGCGGGCCATGATCGAAGCCGTTTTCGGTCCGCTCGAGGCCACCGTATAAAGGGCGGCATACGGAGGAATAACGTCCGGGCGCTGCCCATTGACGCACCGACGGCGCCCCACTCCACCAGGAGTGGGGCGCCGTCGGTGTTTACAGGATTCCCAGCTGCTGAAGCTGGTTCGCCAGGCCTTTCCCGTCGGAAGCGTAGATCCAGGGGATGCTGCGCGCGGGTCCCACCGGGCCGTCCTGTGAACGGCCACCGGCCAGCACCGCCTCGCTGACCGACAACTGGCGGATGGCGATGGCCGCCACATGGTCGGGATAACGCAGCGCAAAGCCGGCGTAGATGGCTTCGTCGTGCTGGCCGTCGTCGCCGATCAGCAGCCACTTGATGTTCGGGAATTCTTCGGCCAGCCGCCGTAACTGGTCCACCTTGTGCATCTGGCCGCTGCGGAACCAGCGGTCCTTCGTCGGCCCCCAGTCCGTGAGGAGCAGCGCGCCGTCCGGATACATGTTCCGGGACAGGAAGCGCGTCAGCGTCTGCGCAACGTTCCAGGCGCCGGTGGACAGGTACAACACCGGGCTGCCCGGATGCTCACGCGTCACCCGCTCCAGCATCACCGCCATGCCCGGCGTGGCGTTGCGCGCATGTTCGTCCAGCACGAACGTGTTCCACGCCGCGAGCATCGGGCGGGGCAGCGCCGTGACCATGACCGTGTCATCGACGTCGGACACCACGCCGAAGCGCGCCTCCGGGGGCACCACATAGACCGCCGCTTCCACGGGCTCCGAGTCCTCGCAGCGCAGCGTGACGGTGTGCCAGCCGGGAGCCAGGTTCACGGAGACCTTGGAGTCCACCACGCCACCGCGGTCCGCCACCACTTCGTGCTCGGTGCCGTCGGCGTGGATCGTCACCCGCGCATTGGCCACTGGCGGGCTGATGAAATTCCGCCAGCCGCGGATGCCGTCGGCAACCAGTTTGGAGGGCATGCGGCCGTTGTCGAACGCGCCGGGCCGCGCCATCACTACCCGGGCAAGCACGCGGATCCAGCCGTCGGTGCCGTAGCCGGTAAACGGCATCACGGTGGCTACGTCGCCGCGCTGCCGCGCCCGCCGTTCCCGGACCGCCTGCCAGCGGTCTTCAAGGCGCATGCCGATGTGGGCTGCCTTCTCATGGAGATCTTCGCCGTTGCCGGTAATGGATGCCATGGTCCAAGTCTGTCATGCACACGCTTTCCGGCCCGAACCCGCACCAGCGCGCCGCCTCGACGTCAACCGCGGGCACGCCCCACGGCGCTGACTTCCACACGGGGTCTCTTGCCCGACGTCCGCTTCCCCGCGGGGCCCTCCCGACCGACGCCGCTCCCCCGACGGCGTTGGCTCCCCCGCGGGGCCCTCCGGACGGCCTCAATACCCCGTGGATCCTCTCGACCGCGCCGACCGTTCCGCAGGTCTTGCCCGCGTCGAAGCGAACCTGAAGACTGGCCACATGACGTTTGCATCGCGGCACATCAGCATCGCCATCAACCGCCCCGTTGGGGAGGTCTACGAGTTCGCCGCCAAACCCGAGAACCTGCCGCAATGGGCCGCCGGACTCAGCTCCTCCATCGGTGTGGTCGACGAGGCCTGGGTCGCCGAGACTGACAACGGACCGGTGCGGGTCACGTTTACCGAGCGCAATGAGTTCGGCGTGCTGGACCATTACGTGACCTTGCCGTCGGGCGAATCTGTCTACAACCCGCTGCGTGTGCTCGGCAACGGCGACGGGACGGAGGTGGTGTTCACCCTGTACCACCGTGATGGCATGGACGAGGCGGCGTTCGAAGCCGATGCCGCCGCCGTGGACCGGGACCTGCACACGCTTAAGAGACTGCTCGAGGCCTAAACCGGCCCTCCGCCGTCGTGATTTTTCCCCGCCGCAGCGGGCCAGCGGACGTAAACTGAAAGCGCTGGTTCTGACGTCAGATGCGCCCCTACCAACAGCCGAGTTGCTACTCGACGAAGTTTCGAAACTCACTTGTATGGGAGGAGAAATGACGACCGCATCACCGCACGCCCATCACGCACACGTCTCCCGCGGAAACGTGCGTAATGCCGCGATGACTTCGGGAATTGTTCTCTTTGTGATCGGTGTCCTGGGCTTCATTCCCGGCATCACCATGGACTACGGAGAAATGGCTTTCGCCAGCGGCTCCGGCGCCATGTTGATCAACGCGTTCCAAGTGTCCATGCTGCTCAACATCGTCTATTTGGTGGTAGGCGTGGTGGGCTACATCATGAGCCGCACCGCCAGTGGTGCCCGGGACTTCCTCATGGGAGCGGGCATCCTGTACTTGGTGATGTGGCTGTACGGCCTGATTGTCGGCCCCGGTGAATCCGCGGCCAACTTCCTGTCCACCAATACAGCCACCAACTGGCTCAACTTCGTCCTTGGCGCCGTGATGCTGGCCCTGGCCATCGCCTACATGGTGCGCCATCGGGACGAGGCGCGCGAAACACGCTAAATACAGCCGTCCCGCCGGGTTTTCGGCGGGACGGTTCGCTTCCAGACCCCCAGTCGAAATGACTGGGGTTCGCTGGCTTCCGGGACCGTCGGATACTGGCCCCGTGATACTCATGATCCTGTGCGGCCTGCTGGTGGCCGCCGGACTGGCTGCTGTGGCCTTCCGGGGCGGGGAGCGCTTCCGGCCTCCGTCGGGCCATGACGCGGGCCTACGGCGGGACGACGGCGGGACCCACGGGAAGGGCGACGGCGCCGAGCTGGAAGACGGCACCCGCGGGAACGACGACGGCGCCCTCGTGCTGGACGGCGGCACAGTCGTGGACGACGACGGCGGTGTGCTCGTACTGGACGGCGGCAGTGCGCTCAACAGCGACGGCGCCCTGGTGATCGAAGGCGGTACCCGCGGGAACGATGACGGTGCGCTCGTGCTTGAAGGCGACCCTCACGTGGACGACGACGGCGCCCTCGTTCTCGGCCGCGGCACCCACGGGAACGGCCACCGAGCGTTCGTCCTCGACGGCGGCACCACCAGGAACGACGACGGAGCGCTTCTGCGCGGCGGCAGTTCCCTGCCAAATGGCGGCGGTGCACTCCTGGCGCACGTTGCGCGCCGGGTGTTGTGGTGGGCGACGGTAATGCTGGTCGGCGGCGGGGTGGCCGGGCTGTGCATGGCGGGCGCCGGCGGCCGGTTGATCATGCGCCTGCTGGCGGTGACGTCGCCGGAAGACGACGGAAGGCTGACCGATAACAACCAAACCATCGGGGAGATCAGCCTGGAAGGGACGGCCGGCTTCGTCTTGTTCGGCGTTGCCATCGGCTGCGGGACTGCGCTCCTTTACGGCTTGGTGCGGCGGTGGCTGCCGGCCGGCCGAACTGGTGGGGCGGCTTTCGGGCTGCTGTTGTTGCTGGGACTCGGCACCGTGTTTGGCCCGTTGCAGCCGGACAGCCGGGACTTTCAGGTGGTGGGCCCGGGCTGGCTCTCGATCGCGGCCTTCTCCGCGCTGGCCATTGCCCACGGCATGCTCCTCGCGGTGGCCACCGCCTGGCTGTCCCGTCGCGTCCCGCTGCTTCGCACGGCCAAGGACGTGCAGTGGTACCTACCGCTGCTGCTCCTAGCGGTCCCCCTAAGCGGTGCCAGCGTGGTGGTCGCGGCCTGGATCGTTGCCGCCATCGGCGTGGGCTGGGTACTGGCGGCTCTCAGGTTGCAGTACTTCGCAGGCCGGCCGGCTGGGCTGCATGCGGAATCGGGGTCGCGGCGAGAACTGTGGCAGCGGCGGGTAATGCTGGGCGGACGCGTTGCTTTGGTCGTGTTGGCTGTAGCCTGCGCGCCCGGTTTCGTCATCTCCATGGCCACCATCCTGGCGGCCGACGGCGGGTAGCCCACTGACGACGTCGGCGGAGCAGCTTACGGAATCTTGCCGCGTCCCTTAAACAGCACCACCCCCGCCGAATGGGGAAACGGCGGGGGCGGTGCTGGCCGGCACGGAATGCCGGCGGCAGGACAGCCCGCCGAACGGAGACGGCGGGCGGACCGGGCTTGGGGTTCTAAGCGGCGACGTCCTGCGGAGTGCGGATGGTGGCGAAGCCTTGTGCCCACAGCACGAGCTGGTCGATCATCGGAGCCAGCGTTCCGGCATTCTGCTCGGTCGGCTTGAACTCGGAGAAGTTCTCGAAGTCGGTGAACAGCGAGAACATCACCTGGTTGCGGACCACGGCCACCTGCAGCTCGGCCAGCATATTTCGCAGGTGTTCGGCAGCACGGACGCCGCCCATCGAGCCGTAGGAAACGATGCCGGCAGCCTTGTTGTTGAACTCAACGTTCAAGTAGGACAGCGCGTTGGCCAGTGCGGATGAGACCGTGTGGTTGTATTCGTTGGCCACGAAGATGTAGCCGTCAAACTCGCTGATCTTGGCCGACCAGGCCTTGGTGTGGTCGGCCTGGTAGTTCTGGTACGCGGCCGGGTAGGCCTCGTCCAGCAACGGCAGGTCAAAGTCGGCGATGTCGACGACCTCAAAGGTGGCGTCCGTCCGAGCGGCCAGTTCGGCGGCGACCCAGTTGGCGACGGAGTCATTGACCCGGCCCGGGCGCGTGCTGCCGGTGATGATGGCGATCTTGGGGAGAACGGCGACGGCGTCGCTGCCAGCGGCCTCGAGCGGCTGGGCGACGGTTGCATCCGTACGGGGCTCGGCCGCGGTGGCCGCAGGGTTGGCGGCAGACCGGCGGGCGCTGGACTTGCTGAAAAGATTCTTAAACCAGGACATTGCAGCCTTCGATTGATTGCTTGAGCTTTCAACTATCCTAGCGGTGCGGATAATGACATGTCAACAAAGGAGCCGGGCCGCCGGTTCCGAGGCGGCGCGGGCGGAATTCCGGGCCGGAGCCGGCTTATCTCCGCCGTCAAAGGGCCGGCTGGCTCCGGGCGGCCCTGTCCCCATCACGGAGCGAGCGAACTGCCGGGCGGGCGGACGTGTTCGAAGATGACGGTGGTATTGGTGCCGGCCACCTCCGGGCGGACGCTGAGGTTGTTCGCGACCAGGTCGCGCAGCGCGTTGGAGTCCGCCACAGCTACATGGATCAGGAAGTCGCGGTCGCCGGTCACGAAGAAGATCCCCTCTACCGCCGGCAGGCCTGACAGAAAGTCCTTAAACTCGCTCAGGTTCGACCGCGCGTGCGCCTGCAGGCGGATGGAGATCAGCGCCTGCAGGCCGCGCCCCACGGCCGCAGGGTCCACATCGGCATGGAAGCCGCGGATCACCCCGCGCTCGCGCAGGGAGCGGATCCGGCTCAAGCACGTCGAGGGGGCAATGCCGGCGGCCGCCGCGATCGCGTTATTGGGGGTTCGGGCGTCGGCTTGGAGCATCTCGACGATCAACCGGTCGATGCGGTCCAGCCCCGACCCCGCGGGAGCCCCGAACGGACGTCGAAGATCATTCGATTCGGCCATGTGATCGCCACCACTTCCTGAACTTATTGTCACCGTGCCTCACTCTTCCAGAATCATCTCCTAATCGCTTGAGAAACGGGTAAACATTCTTCAGGATAGGTGCCGAGAGCAGAGTCGACCCGAGGAGCATACGATGTACTCTCGTGCACACGCCCCGAGCACCGCCGTCGTCGTGGGTGCCGGCATGGTGGGCCTGGCCACCGCTTGGCATCTGCAGGAACGCGGCGTGGAAGTCACCGTACTGGACCGATCGGGCGTCGCCGCTGGCGCCTCTTGGGGCAATGCCGGCTGGCTCACGCCCGGTATGGCCATGCCATTGTCGGACCCGACCGTCTGGACCTACGGGCCCAAGGCGCTGATGGACCCGACGGCGCCGCTGCACATTCCGGCCCGCTTGGACCCGCAGCTCTGGAAGTTCCTGGCCCGCTTCGCGCTGCACGGCACGCAGAAGGCTTGGGACCGGACCATGGCTGCGCTGACGCCTATCGACAAGATGGCGCTGGAGAGCTTCGATGAACTAACCGATAACGGCGTCGAATCGTGGACCCGCAAGGGACCCTTCATCGTCGGTTTCGAGGAGGAGAAGGAAAGCCGCCACTTTGTCCACGAGCTGGCCAGCGTGGAGAAGGCCGGCCAGTCCGTCCCGCTGAATCGCCTGGACAACCCCCAGGCCAAGGTGCCGCAGCTGTCCGCGGGCGTCTCCACGGTGTTCGAGCTCGAAGGCCAGCGGTTCCTTGAGCCCGGCCCGTTCGTGGAGGCCCTCGCTGCCTCCGTGGTGGCACGCGGCGGGCAGATCATTTCCGGCGCCGAGGTCCGCTCCCTGCGCCACGGCCCCACCGGGATCTCGGTGGAGACCTACGCTCAGGAGCCGTTCCACGCCGACGTCGTTGTCCTGGCCACCGGCGCCTGGCTGCCCGATCTCGCCAAGCCGCTGGGCGTTCGCACCATAGTGCAGGCCGGGCGGGGATACTCCTTCAGCGTGGCCACAGACCATCCGGCCGAGTTCCCTATCTACTTCCCGGCCCGCCGCGTCGCCTGCACTCCGTACCAGGGACGGCTGCGCATCGCCGGAACCATGGAGTTCCGCGGCCCGGACGAACCGCTGCAGACCGGGCGGATCGACGCCATCCTCGCCGCCGTGCGGCCGTTGTTCACCAACATGGACCTGGAGAACCTCGAGGACATCTGGGTTGGCCCCCGCCCGGTCACGCCCGACGGGCTGCCGCTCATCGGCGCCACCCGCTCCCCCGGCGTGTACGTGGCCGGCGGTCACGGCATGTGGGGCATCGTGCTGGGCCCGGCGACCGGCAAGCTGCTGGCCGAACAGATTGTCACCGGCCGGGTGCCCGAGGCGATCCGGCCGTTCGACCCGCTGCGCTGACGACCCCCTGACAGCTCATAGGGGCGGGACTATCATGGGCGGCATTCGGGGGGCGCAGCGCCCCTCAAGGAAAGAAGGCTGCCATGGAATCACTCACGGTGCCGGATCTGGATTCGCGGACGATGGAAGGACTCCGGATCCTCGCCGATACGCACCATCGCTCACCCGAAGCTGAAGCCCGGGCGATCCTTGTCCAAGCAGTCCGTGGGCTGGGCGAGGCCGACGAACTCCTGGCCTCGATCGTCGGCGACGACGATTCAGCAAAGGACGGGAAACGCCGGACCGGCCCGCAGTAGGTGGGCTGCCGCGCCGGATCCGGCTGGCAGTAGGCGTGCCGCCGCGCCGGACTGCCTGGCAGTAGGCGTGGCGCCCGGCACCGCCGCCGGCGGTTTGGCCCGCGCCGCCGCGCGCCGCCGTCGTCGTTGGTTAAACAGCGCTGCCCCGCACCGAAAACGGTACGGGGCAGCGGAGCGTGCAGGAAATCAGCCGCCGAAGAGCGGCGAGATGGAGTTCCACAGCTGGTAGACACCGAGGACCACGAACAGCAGGGCGCAGAAGCCCAGCGCGATGTTCGTGTGCAGGCGGTTGGCCCATTCCTTCGGGATCCGCTTGCCATTGAGCAAGCCCAGCAGCGTCAGTGCCAGGAACGGCATGAACAACGAGCCCAAGGCGCCGTACAGCAGGATCAGCGCGATCGGCTTGCCCAGCATGAACAGCAGCATGGGCGGGAACGTCAGCCAGAGGACGTAGAACTTGAAGTACTTGCCGCCCACGCGGGTGTCCGGGTGGCCGGACTCCTTCTTGCGCATGTTGCCCCAGAAGTCGGCGAACATCAGGGACACGCCGTTCCAGACGCCGATGATGGAGGAGAACGACGCGGCCCAGAAACCGACCAGGAAGCCGGTGCCGACCACGTCTCCGTACTCATCCTTGAGTACCTCGTACAGATCCAGCAGTCCTTCGTCGCCGGCGCTCAGGGAAACGCCCGCGGTGCGGACCACCTCGGCGCCGACAATCAGCATGGCGATCACGAAGATGCCGGTCATGACGTAGGCCACGGAGTTGTCGATCCGCATCACGCGCATCCACTTGGGCGTGTGCCAGCCCTTCTCGCGCAGCCAGTAGCCGTAGGCCGCCAGCGTGATGGTGCCGCCCACGCCGCCCGCCAGCGCAAGGGTGTAGAACACCGCGCCCTCTTCCTGCGGGATCATCGGCACCAGGCCGCCGATCATCTCCGGAATGTTGGGCACGGCGATGATGGCCAGCCCGACCACGGTGACGAACATCAGCCCGACGAACACGGCGGTGATCTTCTCGAAGGTGGCGTACTTGCCGAACCAGACCATGACAAATCCGGCCAGGCCCATCATGATCGCCCAGGCCCAGAGCGGCAGCACCGGGAACATCGCGGCCAACGGCAGCGCTGCCGATGACATGGCCGTGGCACCGTAGACGAAGCCCCAAATCATGATGTACGGACCGAAGTACCAGGTGGTCCAGCGGCCCAGCGAGCGCCAGCCCTCGAAGATCGTCTTGCCGGTGGCCAGGGAGAACCGTCCGGCGCCTTCGACCAGGATGATCTTCAGGATGACGCCGACGATCACCGCCCAGAACAGCCCGTAGCCGTAGCGGGACCCGGCGACCAGGGTGGCCACCATGTCCGCGGCGCCGACGCCTGTGGCGGCGACAACGAGACCGGGACCAACGATCTTCCACTTGGCGGGAGCGCCGCCGTCGTTATCCACCCGGGCGGCGGCATCGAGCGTGCCCGGGGCATTGTTCTCAGTGGCCATGAGCCATGTATTCCTTACCGTGATGGGGCTTGTCCGCAGAAAAACGGGCGGCAAGAGTGCCGCCCGTCACCGGACCCCGTCTAGTTTCTCACGCGTTCCGAACGCCCGGTCGGTAAATAGCCGAAGGGGCCACTTGCGGGACCGTTCGGCGCAGCACGGGCACCCTTCGGCGGGGAAGTCGCCCGCGAGTGTGTCCGTTCGCATAGGCCATCCGGCTGGTCACAGGGGTCGGTGCCCGCGTGTGCTCCCGCCGGCGGGCTGCCGCATGCCCGACCGCGTACCGGTCGACGCCGGTGCCTGGCCTTCCACCACGCGGGTCTTCCCGCCCCCGCGACGTAGGCCTGCACCGCGGCGCGCACGACCTAGCGGTCCCGGGCCGGCGCCCAGGGGTCGCAGGCTTCTACCGCCAGCCGCCGGTACCCCTCGGCATTGCCGGACACCACGGTCAGGCAATGCCGGGAGGCCGTTGCGGCGATCAGCGACTCGACGGCCGGCACGTCCTGGATGGCCAGCGGCGCCCATGCCTCGGCCACCTGCTGATCCACCGGCAGGATAAAAGCCGAGAACCGCGCGGTCAGCGCGGCCAGCCACGCGTCGGCCTGCCCGGTCAGCGCCTCGTCCTGGGTGCTCAGCGCGCGCAACTCCCCCAGCGTCAGTGCGGAAATGTAGACCCGGGAGCGGCGGCGCCGCTGCAGGAAGTCGACGACGGCGGGGTCCGGGCTTTCGCGCCTGAGCTCGACCACGACGTCGGTGTCCAACAGCAGCCCACGGGCGCGCCGCGGTATGGAAGCCGCGGCAGGCGCCTGCGCATTGGCCGTCGGCGCGGCCCCGGTCCGCGTGCGTCCAGGGGCCGTAGGCGCGGGCCCGGTCCACGTGCTTCCGGGGGTATTCGCGGTGGGCGCGGTCCGCGTGGTCATTGTGCCGCGGAGATGTCGCTCTGCTGCCCGCGGGCTTGCCGCCCGGCATCCAGCAGGAAGTCCACGAAGGCCTCCCGCGCTGCGGAGACCTGGTCATAGTCGGCCAGGCTCAAGACCTGGAGTTGCGGGGAGTAAGGGATGTCCATGGCAGCCGGCGCCGGGCGCCGCGTCCTTTCGCGTGCTCTTGCCCGCACCGGTAGCCAAGGGCTGATGCGGGCCGCTTCGTCATCCGAACCACCCAACGAGCGTGGGGTTGGTATGTGGCCAAGTCGGAGCTTGGCGGCCACAGTTCTTGAAGCTTTTGGAAGTATAGCCAGTTCGGCCACCGGGCCGTTGGAGATCGCGGTCACATCGCGTAACAGGCACCGAGGGCCGGGCGGCCGTGCCCCTTTCGCGAAAATGTCGGTGCCGGGCGGTAGACCTTTAAGTGCCGGCAGGCGCCGGCTGGCGGCGGGTTATCGTTGGGGGGACCCGCCGCCGGCCGGGTTGGCACCTGCGCACCTGCTTGAAGGAGGCACCGTGTTTCTGCTCGACTCCGACGTCGACGGGGCTGACCGCGATCTGATCTACACAGCCAGCGACCTCGTCATCGCCGCGCAGTGCGAGTACCAACTGCTGCGCAAGCTGGACGAGAAGCTGGGGCGCTCCCCCGTGGCGGATTTTGGCGGCGACGAGATGCTCGAGCGCACGGCGGAGTTGGGCGATCTGCACGAACACCGGGTACTGCAGCACTTCCGCGACACCTTCGGCGCCGGCGTCGTGGAGATCGCCGAGACCCGTAGCTACACCCGGAAGGACTTGCAGGCCAAGCACGCCGAGTCGATCGCGGCGCTGCGCTCCGGCGCAGACGTGGTGTTCCAGGCGTCCTTCTTCGACGGCCGGTTCCATGGACGTTCGGATTTCCTGGTTAAAACCCATGACGACGGCGGAGCTGCCGCCTACGCGGTCTATGACACCAAACTCGCCCGCCACGCCAAGGTCACGGCGCTGCTGCAGTTGGCCGCGTACGGCGACCAACTCCTCCAAGCCGGCATAACCGCGGCTCCCACCGTGACGCTGGTGCTGGGCGACCGGCGGCACAGCGACCACAGCCTCACCGACCTGCTGCCGGTCTTCCGCGAGCGCCGGGCCAGGTTCCTGGACCTGGTCGCCATGCACCGCGAACAGCCGGAGCCGGTCCGTTGGGGAGACGAAAGAGTCGGCGCCTGCGGCCGCTGCAACTACTGTTCCGAACAGGTTGAGCTACACCGGGACCTGCTGCTGGTGGCGAAAATGAGCACGCTGCGCCGCCGCAAACTCCGCGCGGCAGGAATCTTCACCATCGACCAGTTGGCCGCCCTGGAACTTCCCGCTGGCGAAGCGCCCGACGGTTCGCTGGCCCGGCTCCGCGATCAGGCGCGGATGCAGACCGGCTCCATCGAGCCGGACGGCCGGGTGACTTACCGGAAGGACGGCGGAGAACACGAGGTTTCGTACCGCGTGCTGGAGCAGCACACGCTGTCGCGCCTGCCTGCGCCCAACCCCGGCGACATCTTCTTCGACTTCGAGGGCGACCCGCTCTGGCAGGACGAGAACGGCGTGTGGGGCCTGGAGTACCTTTTCGGCGTGGTCGAGAATCCGCCGGCTGCCGGCGCGGCCCCGCCGTTCAAACCCTTCTGGGCGCACAGCCGCTCAGGCGAACGGCAGGCGCTGGCGGACTTCCTGGATTATGTCGCCGATCGGCGACGCCAGTATCCGGGGATGCACATCTACCACTACGCCAACTACGAGAAGGCCGCGTTGCGCCGGCTGTCGCTGCAGCACCTGGTGGGCGAGGAAGCCGTGGATGACCTGCTGCGCGAGGGCATCCTGGTGGACCTGTACGACACGGTCCGGCACAGCCTGCGGATCTCGGAAAACTCCTACAGCATCAAGAAGCTCGAGCCCTTGTATATGGGCGACAACCTGCGCTCCGGCGATGTCAAAGACGCCGGAGCCTCGGTGGTCGCGTACGCCCGCTATTGTGCGGCCAGGGACGCCGGCAACGACGCCGAGGCGGACACGGTCCTGAAAAGCATTGCCGACTACAACGAATACGACTGCCTCTCCACGTTGGAACTGCGCAACTGGCTTCTGCGGCTGGCGGCCGAGCGCGGCGTCGTGCCGGGGCGCATGGTTGCCCCCGCGGTGGTTGCTGCATCCTCGGTGAGTGGGACGTCGGCTGCTGAGGAGGAGCCGTTGCCGCCAGAGGAGCGGCGGCTGCAGGACTACGTCGCGGCTGCCGCCGAAAGTGCCGCCCGTCGGAACCAAACGCTGTCCGCCGATGAACAGGCCGTCGCCATGGTCGCTGCCGCGGTCGGCTACCACCGGCGGGAAGACAAGCAGTACTGGTGGGCGCATTTCGACCGGCTCGATGCCCCGGTTGAGGACTGGGCGGATACCCGCGACGTCTTCACCGTGGATTCGGCCCGCGTGGTTTCGGAGTGGGAGAGGCCGACGTCGCGCAGCAACCCGGTCCGCGTGCTGCGGCTCACCGGCCGGCTGGCCCCGGGATCCACCATCAAGGAAGGCAGCCTGCTCTGCCGGCTCTACGACCAGCCCTTCCCGGCGTTTCTCTGCGACCAGAACGACGGCGTCAATCACCGTGCGTTCTGCTTCGGCGCCGAAGTGCTGGAACTGGGTGCGGACGGCGAAAAGGACACGCTTCTGGTGAAGGAGCGGCTGCCGCGCGGTGCCGACGAGTACATTGAGCCCCCGGTGGCGCTCACGCCGGACCAGCCGCTGCGCACCACCTCCATCCGCCAGGCCCTCGCGGACCTCGCCGCCGCGGTCGCCGGCACGCTGCCCGGCTTCCCCGCCGAACCGGCGCTGGACCTGCTGCGCCGACGCCCGCCGCGACTGGCCACCCTGCCACGGCTGCCCGAGGTCCAGGACCATCCGGACGGCTATGTTGACGCGATCACTGCCGCCGTCGCAGATCTCCACGATTCCTACCTGGCGGTCCAAGGGCCGCCGGGTACCGGCAAGACGTACGTCGGTTCGCACGCCGTGGCCAGGTTGGTGGCCCGGGGCTGGAAGGTCGGCGTCGTCGGCCAGTCACATGCCGTGGTGGACAACATGCTGCGCGCCGCCATCGAAAAGGCCGGAGTGCCGCCGGAAGTCGTTGCCAAGAAACCCAACGGTGACCATGATCTTCCCTGGCCCAACCGGAGTAATCACGATGTGGCACGGCTGCTCGCGTCCCCCGGAGGCGCGCTGGTCGGCGGCACGGCATGGACCATGACAGGCTTTGCTGTCCCGCCGAAGTCGCTAAACCTGCTGGTCATCGACGAAGCCGGCCAGTTCTCGCTGGCGAACACCCTGGCGGTTTCCCGTGCCGCCAAGCGCCTGCTGCTGTTGGGCGATCCGCAGCAACTGCCCCAGGTGACCCAGGGCACGCATCCCGAACCGGTCGACGAGTCGGCACTCGGGTGGCTCTCTGACGGCCACGCCACGCTGCCGCCGGAGCTGGGCTATTTCCTCGCCCTGAGCTGGCGCATGCACCCGGACCTATGCCGGGCCGTCTCGGTCCTGGCTTACGAGGGCCGGCTCAAGTCGGCGCCGGCCGCCGCCCTGCGGCAGCTGGAAGGAGCTCCGCCCGGGGTGCAATGCGTTTACGTGGACCACCACGGCAACGCGACATCGTCGCCCGAAGAAGCCGCCGAAGTACTGGCCCAGGTCCGCCGGCATCTGGGCCTGCCCTGGCGCGAAGACGGCACGGCCCGCCCCCGCACCTTGGTCGGATCGGACATTCTCGTGGTCGCACCCTACAACGCCCAGGTGCAGCTGATCCGTTCCGTGCTGGACGGCGCCGGACTGGCGGAGGTCCGGGTGGGCACGGTCGACAAGTTCCAAGGCCAGGAAGCGCCGGTCGTGATCGTGTCCACCGCCGTGTCCGCCGCGGCAGAGGCGCCGCGC
Organism: Arthrobacter sp. Y3221114; assembly: GCF_059092625.1. Classification (NCBI taxonomy): domain Bacteria; kingdom Bacillati; phylum Actinomycetota; class Actinomycetes; order Micrococcales; family Micrococcaceae; genus Arthrobacter; species Arthrobacter sp. Y3221114. The sequence goes on along the minus strand of NZ_JBNHHW010000005.1, from coordinate 73,892 downwards.
GGCATGGAATTCGTGCTGAACCGGAACCGCAACAACGTCGCCGTGTCGCGCGGACAATGGCGGGCCGTCATCGTGCGCTCGCGCGCCCTGACCGATTACTTGCCCGCCCGGCCCGCCGGTCTGGAGGAGCTCGGGGCCTTCGCGGGGCTCTGCGGCTGCCCGGATGAGCCTCGCTTAAGCTCCTAGCGATGGTCCGGCTACAGTGCCGGCCGCAGACATGTTTGAATGTGAAGAGGCAGCCCCGCGGGCCACCCCGGCCCGCGCCGGGCGGAAGTGTGCACTGAGTAGTTTCCCGCACAGTAATTCCGACGAGAGGAAGAACATGAGCAAGTACGAACTGCCCCAGCTCGACTACGATTACGCGGCCCTGGAGCCGCATATCTCGGCGAGGATCATGGAGCTGCACCACTCCAAGCACCACGCCACCTACGTGGCCGGCGCGAACACCGCGCTGGAGCAGCTGGCCGAGGCCCGCTCGAAGGGCGAATTCGGCAACGTGCCGAAGCTGTCCAAGGACCTGGCCTTCCACCTGGGCGGCCACACCAACCACTCGATCTTCTGGAAGAACCTCTCCCCGGAAGGCGGCGACAAGCCCACCGGCGAGCTGGCCTCCGCCATCGATGAGTACTTCGGCTCGTTCGACGCGTTCCGCGGCCACTTTGGCGCCGCAGCCCTGAGCCTGCAGGGCTCGGGCTGGGCCGTGCTGGCCTACGAGCCCCTGGGCGGCAATCTGGTCATCGAGCAGCTCTACGACCAGCAGGGCAACATCCCGGTGGGCACCATCCCGCTGCTCATGCTGGACATGTGGGAGCACGCCTTCTACCTTGACTACGTCAACGTCAAGGCCGATTACGTCAAGGCGTTCTGGAACATCGTCAACTGGGCCGACGTCGCCGCCCGCTTCGATGCCGCCCGCGCCGGCGCCTCCGCGCTGATCACCCCGGCCAAGTAACACCGGCCGGCCGAGCTCCAGGCACGGAGCTTGACCCAGGCACCGCCGTTGCGCCGGACAACCGGCCTAACGGCGGTGCCTCGGCTTTAAAGCCCCGGCGAGGCACCGCGAGTGCAGCCCATGCCTGGGTTGGGACACAGATCCGGAACGCTTATAGCCACGGCAAAGGCCCGGTTTGGGTGGTTGTGCTGCGCTGGTGCGCGTCGCTAAACCACCCCCGACCGGGCCTTCGTCATGCTCAGCGGTGGAAGTTCATTCAGTGACCGACGCTGGCGAGGATCTCCTCAAAGCTTTTTGATTCGACGCCGCCCCGGCCGCGCTCGGTTACCGGAGCGCCCTCCACCAGGTCGACCAGTTCTGCGGCCGCCCGATCCGAGCGCTCGGACAGCCCGCCGGTTCCGGCCTCGCCGGCACCCCAGTCCTCCGGTGCGGCGAAGACTGTTGTCTGCACCGTGCGGGCCCTGAGGTAGCTGAACAGCGGACGGACGGCATAGTCCAGCGCCAGCGAGTGGCGGGCGCTGCCGCCGGTGGCGCCCATCAGCACCGGCTTGCCGGCGAGCGCGCGCGGCTCGACCACATCGAAGAAGGACTTGAACAGCCCGCTGTAGGAGGCGCTGAAGACCGGGGTCACCACGATCAGCGCATCCGCTGCCACCGTTGCCTTGAGCACTTCGTCCAGCTTCGGCGCGGCGTAGCCTGTCACCATGTTGTTGGCGATATCAACAGCGTAATCACGCAGTTCCACCATTCGGACCTCGGCCTCGACGCCCTTCAGGCGGAACTGGTCCACGGCAGAGGCAGCCAGTTGGTCGGCCAGCATCCGGCTGGAGGACGGTACGCCGAGTCCGGCGGATATAACAACGATCTTGCGCTCTGACACTGAGGCCCTCCTTGTTTCTTCATGCAATCGCATCTACATGGGCCAACCAAGGCATCGCCGAGATTATTCCGGAACGTGCCGACGGCGGACGGCGCGGTCGGCATGCCTGGCGCAGCGGGCGTCGTGCATCGGCAGGAAAATCCACGCGGCCCCACATCCGTTTCCACCGCCGAGCGTCTGCTCGCCCCACTTGTTGAGGGCATTGCCGGCCACAAGAGTTGCGGGACTGCAGGGGCAAGGGGCCCCGACCCTAGCCAGCCCCCGGCCGAGAGGGCTACCGTGGCACCCACCACCCTTGACTCCGGATCAGAGAGAATCCCCATGAGCAGCAATCGAGCAGTGGCTTACAAGGAACCCGGCAAGGTCGAAGTGATCGACATCGACTATCCGAGCTTCAAGCTCAAGGACGGGCCGGGCGTCCACCCCGACAACGTGGGCCGGCAGGTATCGCACGGAGCGATCCTGCGCACCGTTGCCACGAACATCTGCGGCTCCGACCAGCACATGGTCCGGGGCCGCACTACTGCCCCGAAGAACCTGGTCCTGGGCCATGAGATCACCGGCGAAGTCGTGGAAGTTGGCTCCGACGTGGAGTTCATCAAGGTCGGCGACATTGTCTCCGTCCCCTTCAACATCGCGTGCGGACGCTGCCGGAACTGCAAGGAGCGGAAGACCGGCATCTGCCTGAACGTGAATCCGGAGCGCCCGGGCAGCGCCTACGGCTACGTGGACATGGGCGGCTGGGTGGGCGGCCAGGCGGAGTACGTGCTGGCGCCCTACGCCGACTGGAACCTGCTGAAGTTCCCGGACAAGGACCAGGCGCTGGAGAAGATCATGGACCTGACCATGCTCTCCGACATCTTCCCCACCGGCTTCCATGGCGCCGTCACCGCCGGCGTCGGGGTCGGCTCCACGGTGTACATTGCCGGAGCCGGACCCGTCGGGCTAGCCGCCGCCGCCAGTGCGCAGTTGCTGGGCGCCGCCGTCGTGATTGTCGGGGACATGAACGAGGGCCGCCTCGCCCAGGCCCGCAGCTTCGGCTGCGAGACCGTGGACGTCTCCCAAGGCCATCCGAAGGACCAGATCGAGCAGCTTCTGGGCGTGCCGGAGGTGGACTGCGGCGTGGACGCGGTGGGTTTCGAGGCCCGCGGGCACGGCAAGGACGCCCAGGAAGCGCCGGCCACCGTACTGAACTCACTGATGGAGGTCACGGCGGCCGGCGGTGCGCTGGGCATCCCGGGGTTGTACGTCACCGGCGACCCGGGCGGGATCGATGAGGCCGCGCAGAAGGGCTCGCTCTCGCTTTCGCTGGGCACCGGCTGGGCCAAGTCGCTCTCCTTCACCACCGGACAGTGTCCGGTGATGAAGTACAACCGCGCCCTGATGATGGCCATCCTGCATGACAGGGTGCAGATCGCGAAGGCCGTGAACGCCACGGCCATCCCCTTGGAGGACGCGCCGAAGGGCTATGCGGAGTTCGACGCCGGTGCCGCCACCAAATATGTGCTCAATCCCAACGGTTACATCAGCTAGGCCGCAACGGGGCCTTGGATCTAGGAGCAAACATGGACACCGTCACTCTGGAAGATGCCCGCCGGGTCATTGCCGCCGCGGAAGCCAAGGCCGCCGAGATCGGCCAGCCGATGAACATTGCCGTGGCCGACGCCGGCGGGAACCTGGTCTCCCATGTGCGGATGGACGGGGCGTGGCTGGGCAGCATCGACATCTCAATCAACAAGGCGTTCACCTCGCGGGCGTTCGACATCCAGACCAAGGACCTGGGCGACAACTCGCAGCCGGGCAACCAGTTCTACGGTATCCATGCCAGCAACCACGGCCGGATCATGATCTTCGCCGGCGGCATCCCGCTCTCCCGCGACGGCCAAGTGATCGGTTCGATCGGCGTCAGCGGCGGCTCCGGGGAGCAGGACCAATCCGTGGCGGAGGCCGGAGCGGCCGCGCTCTAGCTTGGGGTTTTCGGTCCGGGTCTGCCCCGGATTGTCGGCGACGGGTGGCCGGCCGGGGTCCGGCGTCTGCTCGCCTTGGCTTGGCCTGCTGCGCCAGCCTGCCTGACCGGTACGGGGCTGGATCGGGCGCCAGCCCTGCTTGTTACGTTCATCACGGCAGGCCTTCACCACTCCGGCCGCCTGCGCCGCCACGATCCGCTGCGTACATTCTTCCAGGGAACAGCGTCGCGAAGGCTTGGCGCGCGCCGGGCCGCTAATGCTAACTGGAGGCTGCCCGGCGGCGCAGTTACTTCCCGGCTGGGGGTTCCGGTAACGGCCCGGGGGCGCCATGAGCTTTTGGGTGCATTCAATACTCGACCTGATTGAAGGAATCACCAACGCCCTAACGTGCTTCTGGTGATGAGGAACACGGATAACGAATTTGTAACGCCGCGTGTCGCTCCGGTAATTTTGAGTTTGTTCCTATCTATCTAGGTAGGCATCTGGCCCGCCCGTCGAACCCTGCCAGCGGGCCAGAAGTTATTCGAGCTTTACGTCGAAGGCAGGGGCGGAGGAACCACTTACGGTGCTTGGGGGCACCTTGGGGTGAAGTCCTCACCGGCGCAGTCCGATTCTGACATCCGACTGCCGGCGGGACCGAGTGAACTCTCGCTCGAATCCGACAGCTAACTTCGCAGGCGCAAGAGAGGAAACCCTGTGAAAAACCCTGTGCGCGGTCGTCGCCGTTCCGACACCCCCACGAACTCCCTGTCCAAGATCTCCCGTTCTACCTGGAAGAAGATCACCCGTTCTACCGAGGGCTCCCCTGCCCGCCGCGAAGGGGAAGCGTCCCCGGCGGCCTACTCCCTCGCCCGCAAGACCGGCCTGGCTGCGGTTGCCGCCGGCATCCTGGCCGCGGCAGTGGTTCCGGTGGCCCAGGCTGGCGGCACCGCCGATGTTGGCACTGACCGAGCCTCGGAGCAAAGCCCCATGCAGATTCAGGCCGCCAAGGAGGCCGAACTCGGGTTTGACCGGGCCAAGGTAGACAGCAAGGCTGCCCACGAGGAAGCCCAGGTTGCCGCCGCGGCCGCCGAAAAGAAGAAGGCCGACGAAAAGGCAGCGGCCGCCAAGAAGGCCGAGGCGGAGAAGAAGGCCAAGGCCGAAGCTGCGGCCAAGGAAGCTGCCGCCAAGAAGGCCGCGGCGGAGAAGAAGGCGAAGGCCGCGGCCGCGGCCAAGAAGGCCGCCGCAGCTAAGGCGAAGACCGCCGGCTTTGCGACCGGCAAGCTGGCCGCTCCGATCCCGAACATGAACCAGACCTCCGGCTTCGGCTACCGGCAGAACCCGATCACTGGGGCAGCCGGCGAGCTGCACACCGGCATTGACTACGCCATGGCCTGCGGCACCCCTGTCCATGCGGCCGACGGCGGCAAGGTCGTTGAGGCCGGCTGGCAGGTCGGCGGCGGCGGCAACCGCATTGTGGTTGAGCACAGCAGCGGCCTCAAGACCACCTACAACCACCTGCAGTCGATCGGCGTTTCGCTGGGCCAGAAGGTCGCCCAGGGCCAGGTCATCGGCCAGCTGGGCACCACCGGCAACTCCACCGGCTGCCACCTGCACTTCGAGGTGGTCAAGGACGGTCAGCTTGTGGATCCGGCCGGCTGGCTGTAACCCACCATTGACGACGGCGGAGCTTCCGCCACCGACGACGGCGATGCCCACGGGCGTCGCCGTCGTCGTTAAGGGCCGGTCAGGCGAAGGGCCGCGACGCCCGGTCCAAGGCGGCAACTTCCTCGGCGGTCAGCTCCACATCCGTGGCGGCCATCAGGTCCGGCAGTTGTTCGGGCGTGCGTGCGCTGGCCAGCGGCGCGGTAATGCCGGGCTTGGTGAGCAGCCAAGCGAGCGCCGTCGTCGTGAGGGAGATGCCGCGTGACTGGGCGACCGTCTCCAAGGCGTCCACCACCGCGAAGCCCTCGACCGTGAGGTAATCACGGAGCATGCCCCCGCGCTCGCTGCTGTCGGCGTCATCCGCCGAGTGGTACTTGCCAGCCAGGAAACCCGCTGCCAGCGAGAGATACGGGAACACGGAGAGGTTGTGTTCCCGGGCCAACGGAGCGTAGCCCTGCTCGTAGTCCTTGCGGGCCACCAGGTTGTAGTGCGGCTGCAGCGCGACCGGGAGCGCAAACCCGTTTTGCAGTGCGATGTTCATCCACTCGGTGATCCGCTCCGGGGACAGGTTGGACAACCCGATCTGGCGGACCTTGCCTTCCCGCACCAGGGCGTCGAAGGCGGCGGCCGCCTCGATCAACGGGGTGCCCTCGTCGTCGTAATGGGCGTAGTACAAGTCGATGTAATCGGTGCCCAGCCGCTGCAACGAAGCCTCGGCGGCAGCGGCCACGTTCACCGCCGACAGTCCCTGGAGCTCGGGATGGCCGCCGACCTTCGTGGCTATGACCACCGATTCGCGGTTTTTCCGGTCCGCCATCCAGCGGCCGATGATCTCCTCGGATTCGCCCCCGCGGTTTCCCGGAACCCATGCGGAGTAGCTGTCCGCGGTGTCGATGAAGTTGCCGCCGGCCTCGGTGAAGGCATCCAGCACCTGCTGCGAGCCGGACTCGTCGGAGGTCCAGCCGAAGGTGTTGCCGCCCAGAGCGAGCGGGAAGATCTTGATGTCCGAAGTGCCGATCAAGCGCATCGAAGGTCCTTTCGAAGGTAAGGGGCGGCCTTCGCATGCCGCTTAGGTTTAACCTAGCAGCGGCAGCCGGGTTTCCAGGACGCGGGAACGGCGTACCTTGGCGGCCGGCGGCCCGCCGGGCGGTTCCGCCGTTCCCCTAAACTTTAGCTATGGCCGACTCGCTGACCCCGCAGCAGCGCAGCGCCAACATGGCCAAGATCCGCGGAAAGAACACCAAACCCGAACTAGTGGTCCGCAAACTGCTGCATGCCAGGGGATACCGCTACCGCCTGCATGGCAGCTCGGGCGGTGCGAAGCTGCCGGGCAAACCGGATCTGGTCTTCGCCGGACGGCGGAAGGTGATCTTCGTCAACGGCTGCTTCTGGCATGCCCATGACTGCAAGGTCGGCCGGCATGCGCCGAAGTCCAACGCCCGGTTCTGGGAAGCCAAACGGTCGCGTACGGCTGCCCGCGACGAAGCCCAGCGGTCGGCGCTGCAGGCGGCCGGCTGGCAGGTCCTCACGGTCTGGGAGTGCGAGTTCAAGAAGACCGGCGATCTTGCTGCGCTCGAGGACAGGCTGGTCGCGTTCCTGGCCTGAGCCGGCCCGCTGATGACCAGGCCCCTCCGCCCACGGGGAGAATCCCGGGGCGGAGGGGCGAGGGTGCCGGCCTAAACGCTGCGATGGTCCCCCTCGGCCTGGGGCCGGGTCAGACGTGCGTGGGGGCGAACATCTTGAGCAGAGTCTCCACGACGACGACGTTCGGTCCCTCGGCGGCAAAGCTTTCCTGAAGCGCGGGGCCGATATCCTCCGGCGCCACCCGGCGAGCCGGCACGCCAAAGGCCTGCGCCAGGGCCACAAAATCCGGCCGGGCCAGTTCCGTGGCCGTCGCCCGGCCGAACGCGCCTTCCATATATTCGCGCAGGATGCCGTAGCCGCCGTCGTCCACAATCAGCCAGGTGACCGGCAGGTTGTGCTGGCGGACGGTGGCCAACTCGCTGATCGAATACATGGCCGAGCCGTCGCCGGAGACGGCCAGCACGCGGGCCGGCTTTCCCTGGCTGGCCAGGCCGACGCTGCCGCCGATGGCGCCGGGAAAACCGTAGCCGAGGCCGCCCGCGCCCTGGGCAGAGTGGAACTCCCCGTCCCGCGAGTCCCAGCAGCTCCAGGCCCAGTAGGCGGAGATGGTCATGTCCCAGAAGGTTTGCATGTCGTTTGGCACGGCCTCGCGGATATCCGCCATGAAGGTCCGCTCCTTGGCCAGATCCTGGCTGTCCAGGCGGGCCTGGACCCTGGCCAGCGTGTCCTTGACCAGCTGCTCGGGCGTTTGGCCGTGCCAGTCGGGTCCGTTGCCTGGATCGCCGGAGAGGGCTGCGTCCAGCGCCTGCAGTGCCTGGCCTGCGTCTGCGCGGATGCCCAGGGCCGGGCCGTTGGATTCGAGGACGCGGGGTTCGGCGTCGATCTGGATAATCCGTCCCCGCGGTTCCATCGTGAAATAGTTGCTCGTCACTTCGCCCAGCGACGAGCCCACGACCACCAGGACGTCGGCATCTTCGAGGAGGTCGGTGACGTGACGGTCCTCGACCCAGGACTGCAGCGAGAGCTCGTGGTTCCACGGGAACGCCCCGTTACCGCCCGGCGAACAGACCACCGGGGCACGCAGCTTTTCCGCGATGGAGCGCAGCCACGGTTCGGCCTTGCCCCGGCGGGCGCCGCCGCCGGCGATGATGGCCGGCCGCTTGGCTTCGGAGAGCCAGTGGACGGCTTCCTTAACCAACTCCGTCCGCGGCGGATTGTCGAATGCCTCGGCCAGCGCGTCCTCCACCGGCGGCACCATGATCGGGTCCAGCAGCACGTTCTGCGGCACCTCCACCCAGACCGGCCCCTGCGGCGACGAGATCGCTTCGGTCCACGCGTCCTGGATGGCCGACGGGATGCCGGAAGCGTGCTGGATCAACCGCTGGCTCTTGGTGACGTTGGCCGCCGAGGCCTTCTGGTCGTCGAGCTGGTGCAGCATGCCCTTGCGGCGCGCGCCCAGGCCTTCCAGCGGAATCTGGCTGGCAATGACCACCATCGGCACGCCGGTGGCGTAGGCCTCCTGCAGCCCGGCCAACGAGGTCAAGGCGCCGGGGCCGGTGGAGAGGAACAGCACGCCGACCTCGCCGGTGGCACGCGAGAACCCGTCCGCCGCGAATGCGGAGTTGTTCTCCACCCGGGAGGAGACGAAGTGCAACGGCGACCGGGACAAGGCGTCGAACAATCCCAGGGCATGCTGTCCCGGAATACCGAACACCGTCGTCGCGCCCAAGGCGCTGAGGGTTTCGACGACGAGGTCCCCGCCATTGCGGACGGTCGGTCCAGCGGAGGCCGCTTCGGTGGAGGGGGCCTTCCCTGTTTCTGTCATTCGAAGGACCCCTGATCCGAACCGTCGCCGCTGCCCACCGTGGCGCCGGCGCGCTTCAGCGCCTGGGCGCTGTAGCCGTTGCCGGACCCGCCGCCGGCAGCGTTGTCGGCCATCAACGAGACGAGTTCGTAGGCCACATGGCTGCCGGCCACCCCTGTCATCTCCGCGTGGTCGTAGGCCGGGGCCACTTCCACCACGTCGGCGCCGACGAGGTTCATGCCGCGGAACCCGCGGATGATTTCCAGCAACTCGCGGCTGGTGATGCCGCCGGCCTCCGGGGTTCCGGTGCCGGGTGCGTGGGCCGGATCCAGCACGTCGATGTCGACCGAAATGTAAAGCGGGGTGTCGCCGATCCGGTCGCGCAGCTTGGCCACCACGTCACGGACGCCCTCGTAGTAGACGTCGGAGCTGGTGACAATGCCGAAACCGAAACGGTGGTCGTCGTCGAGGTCCTTCTTGCCGTAGAGCGGGCCGCGGGTGCCCACGTGGCAAATGGCCTCGGTGTCCAGGATGCCTTCCTCCACCGCGCGGCGGAACGGAGTGCCGTGCGTGTACTCGGCGCCGAAGTAGGTGTCCCACGTATCGAGGTGCGCGTCGAAATGCAGCATGGCGACAGGACCGCCCGCACGCTCGGCGGCCGCGCGGAGCAGCGGCAGCGCGATGGTGTGGTCGCCGCCGAGGGTGACCAGCTTGGTGCCGGACGCGGTCAGGTCGAGCGCGTTCTGCTGGATGGTTTCGATGGCTTCGTTGATGTTGAACGGGTTCACGGCCATGTCGCCGGCGTCGGCCACCTGGACCTCTTCGAACGGGCTGAGGTCCCAGGCGGGATTGTACGGTCGCAGCAGCCGAGAGGCCTCGCGCACGTGGTTGGCGCCGAAGCGGGCGCCGGGACGATAGGAAACGCCGGAATCGAAGGGGACGCCGACGACGGCGATGTCCGCCTGCTGCACCTGGTCCAAGCGGGGCAGCCGGGCGAAGGTGGCGGCTCCGGCGTAACGCGGGATGCGGGACGAATCGATCGGGCCAAGATGGCCGTTGGCTTCCACACGAAGCTCTTCCATGGTTCTCCTCTGAGGGACGCGGGCGGTGGGTCAAATGCGGATCGCGGGCGGCGGGTCAGTTGCGGTTCGCGGGCGGCGTCAGCGGGCTGCGACCGACTCGGCGTGGTTGCCTTATGTGCAACATCTGTTGCCTGAGATGTTATTTGTGGTGGGGGTAACAGTCAAGACCGCGGCCCGTGTAGCACGAGCGCTCGCGCGCGGTCCGGGCACACTAGCGCACTGCCGCTCGCGCGGTCCGGGCACCCTAGCGCGCGGCCGCCGGGACCAGCGTCCAGGTGACGATGGCCTCTTCGTCACTCTCGTTGATCCAGGTGTGCGGCTCCCGGCCGGAGAAGGAAATGGTGTCGCCGGCGCCGAGTTCATAGCGTTCGGAGGTGAAGACCAGGGTGATGCTGCCGGCGATCACATGCAGGACGTCCACGTCGCAGTCCACCGAGTAGAGATCGGCTTCCCCGCGGCCGCGCGGTTCGATGACGGCACGGATGATCTGCAGCCGGCGCTCGTGCCGGGCGGTCAGCAACTCCTCCCTGATGCCTTCGCCGCCCAAGTTGATCCGCGGCCCCTCCCCCGCGCGCGAAACATGTGTTTCCGGCATCGAGAAGAGGTCCCCGATGGAAATGGACAGCACCTGGCACAGGGTGACCAGCGATGCCACCGACGGCGAGGTCAAATCGCGCTCCACCCGGCTGAGGAATCCCTTGGTGAGCCCCGTCGAATCCGCCACCTGTTCGATGGTCATGCGCTGGCCTTGGCGTGCGGCGCGGATCCGCGACCCTATGGCCACCGGGTCATTGCTGGGTTCGACTGGCAGTGCCTTCACTAATCATCCTTCTCGGTGCAGAGTTGACGGACACGGCGTGCGCGGGCAGGGAAGCACCCCGGCGAAGCCCCGGCAGCCCGCCGAGTTGACCTGTGCCCCGTGCCACATTTAGCTTAACACTCAACACTTGTTGCCTCACAGGCAATTTCCGGCATGTCGTCCCGCGCTATTCTCGCTTGGAGCCCCCATGGACAATCAAATCGTCAACGTCGTGATTGTGGTGGCCTATCTGGCCGCCATGCTGCTCTTCGGGTGGTGGGGCAAAACCCGCACCAAGAACACCAGCGACTATCTGGTGGCCGGTCGCCGCCTCGGCCCAGTCCTCTACACCGGCACCATGGCCGCCGTCGTCCTGGGTGGAGCCTCCACGGTCGGCGGGGTGGGCCTGGGCTACAAGTGGGGCATCTCCGGGATGTGGCTGGTTGTCGCGATCGGCTCCGGCGTGCTGCTGCTGAGCCTGCTCTTTGCCCCGACCCTGCAGAAACTGAAGATCTACACCGTGGCACAGATGCTCACCCTGCGGTACGGCGTGCACGCCACCAAGGTGTCGGGCATCGTCATGCTGGCGTACACGCTCATGCTCTGCGCCACGTCCACCGGGGCGTACGCCACCATCATGGTGGTGCTCTTCGGCTGGGAGCGCTGGCTGTCCATCGCCGTCGGCGGCGCCATTGTGCTGATTTACTCCACGGTCGGCGGCATGTGGTCGATCACGCTGGCCGACATGGCACAGTTCATCATCAAGACCGTCGGCGTCTTCCTTCTGATGCTGCCGTTCACCTGGTCGGCCGCCGGCGGGCTGGACGGCATCCGCGCGCGCGTCGATGCGGAATTCTTCTCGCTGACCGGCATCGGCGTGCAGACCATCATCACTTACTTCGTGGTCTACACACTGGGCCTGTTGATCGGCCAGGACATCTGGCAGCGCGTCTTCACCGCCCGCAACCCCGGGGTCGCCCGCTGGGGCGGCGCAACGGCCGGCATCTACTGCATCCTCTACGGAGCCGCCGGCGCCATGATCGGCATGGCAGCCTCCGTGGCGCTGCCCGCCATCGAAGTCGAGGACGACGTCTACGCGGACGTGGCCATGAACCTGCTGCCCATCGGCATCGGCGGCATCGTGCTGGCCGCGGCCGTGGCCGCGATGATGTCGACGGCGTCCGGCTGCCTGATTGCCGCGGCGACCGTGGCGCGCGCCGACGTGGTGCCGTTCGTCGCCTCCTGGTTCGGCAAGCACGTCCACTACGACCACGAGAACACCGAACACGACGTGGCCGGCAACCGGTGGTGGGTCTTCGGATTGGGTGCGGTCTCGATCCTGCTGGCCATCGTGGTGCAGGACGTGGTCGCCGCGCTGACCATTGCCTACGACATCCTGGTGGGCGGCCTGCTGGTCGCAATCCTGGGCGGGCTCGTCTGGAAGCGCGGCACCGGCCTGGGCGCCGCGTGGTCCATGGCGGCCGGCACCATCGTCACGCTGACCACCATGATCGTGCTGGAAGTCAACGCCGAGGAACAATATGCCGGCGTCTACGCCAACGAGCCCATCTACTACGGCCTGATCGCCTCCGCGCTGGTCTACGTGGTGGTTTCGCTGCTCACGAAGCCCACCGATGCTGCCGTGCGGCAGGCATGGGACCGCCGGGTGGCGGGGCAGGCAACGGAGGAAGTCCCGGTCGAGGGCCCCGACGAGGTCGCCACGCGCTGAGGCTCCTGCCCATGTCGCGGTAGGAGACGCCGACGGCGGGGCGGTCCTCAAGGGGCCGCCCCGACCGGCTACAATGGAGGTTGCGAAGGGGAGTAGCTCCACCGCCGCGCGCGTAACGCGCACTGGGCGTGGAGGCCTGTCGACATACTGGTTAGCGTGTGCGGCCCGGCAGTCCACCTGAGCGCACGGCAGGTACCGCCTGATCCGCTGCGCCCGGGCGAGCGAGACCTTCGGTCAGTTGATGGTTAACTGACCGGAGATCGTCGAATCGTCTCCGGTCCGACTCAGGAGCAGCGTGACAACGAGCCCCGATCCAGCCGGCCCCGACCCTATGGACTCCTACCCCGATGGCAAAGCATCGCCGTCGAAATCAGACATCCGGCTGTGGCGCCGCTATCTGGCCGACGAACGCGCCGAAGCCGCCATCTACCGCGACTTGGCAAGGCGCCGCGACGGCGAGGAGCGCGAGATTCTGCTGGCCCTGGCCGACGCGGAGGGCCGGCACGAGAAACACTGGCGCGATCTGCTGGGCGAGCACGCCGGGCAAGGGCTGCGGCCGTCGTTGCGCCGCACCGTGCTGCGGTTCCTGGCCCGCAGCTTCGGCTCGGTGTTCGTGCTGGCTTTGGCGCAGCGGGCCGAGAGCCGCTCCCCCTACGGCAGTGAGCCCGCTGCGACCGAGGCGATGGCCGCCGATGAACTAATTCACGAAGAGGTCATCCGCGGCCTGGCCACCCGCGGCCGCGCCCGGCTCTCCGGCAACTTCCGCGCGGCGGTCTTCGGCGCGAACGACGGGCTGGTCTCGAACCTGGCGCTGATCATGGGCATCGGTGCCACCGGGGTCTCCAGCGGATTCATCCTGTTCGCCGGCTTTGCCGGCCTCCTCGCCGGGGCGCTGTCCATGGGCGCCGGCGAATATGTTTCCGTGCGCTCCCAGCGCGAATTGCTCTCTGCCACCCGTCCCACCCAGATCACCCTGCAGGCAGCACCGGACCTGGACCTGAACGAGAACGAACTGGTGCTTGTATACCGCGCGCGGGGCATGACCCCGGAAGCTGCCGAACACCGTGCCGCCGAACGGATGGGCTATCTGGACTGCGACTGCGATCCGAGCCTCTCCCTGCAGCCGCCGGAAACGTACATCAACGACTATCAGGAGATCGGCACCGGCTGGAACGCCGCCCTCTCCAGTTTCCTGTTCTTCTCCAGCGGAGCGCTGATTCCGATCCTGCCCTACATCTTCGGCATGCAGGGCACCGCGGCCGTGGTGGTCGCACTGGTGCTGGTCGGCTTGGCACTGCTGGTGACCGGCGGAATCGTGGGCCTGCTGTCCGGGGCCTCGCCGCTCAAGCGTGCCCTGCGGCAGCTGGCGATCGGCTTCGGTGCGGCCCTGGCCACCTACCTCTTGGGTTCCTTGTTCGGCACCACGGCGGTCTGATCCCGCGTCGGTGGCCGGCTTGTTCATCTGCCGGCCATCGGGCAGACACCTACCGTTTGTCTCACGCTTTGGTTACCCTGAGGCAAGCGGGGCAAGGATGCACCGCCGTCCGCCACGCCAAGGGGGACCATGAGTTGGCCACCGACCGGGGGCCCGGGCCATGCACCGGGCGGGGGCCGGCATGTGCCGGGATTCGGGACGGGGCAGGCACCACAGTTGGTCCCGTCCGACGCCGCCGAGCGCCCGCATGCGCACCCGGGCCAGGGGCAGGTCTGGATCAACCCGACGGCGCGGCAGGGGTGCGTCCCCGGGAAGCAGCCCACACCTGCCTGGCAGGCCCCGGCCGCCCGGGCCGAACCGAACCCGCGCGGCGGCCCGTCACCGTTCGGCAAGTTCCTCCTGCTGGCCGCGGCTGCGGCGCTGGCCGCGTGGGCCTTCATCTGGATGGCACAACCACGGCTCGCCTCAGCGGTGCAACCCGGCGGGGCCGCCGCCCTTGAGGGTGTTCCGTTTGACGCCGGATCCGCTGTCAAGGGTCCGGGCCACGGCGGGTTTCCGCCGTCGGGAGTCGACGTCGCGGACGAACCGCTGGGGGTGCCCGCGCCCGTCTACGAGGAGAACGACTCCTACCGTTTCCTGGCCTCGCCGTCGACCAGGCAGGACTACATCGCCTACGACCCGTGCCGCCCGGTCCGCTATGTGGTCCGCACGGCAGGCTCCCCCGCGGGCAGCACCGAGTTGGTCCATGAGGCGGTGAAACACGTCTCGGAGGCCACTGGCCTGCAGTTCATTTACGAAGGGACCACCACCGAACAGCCCGCCGAGCGGCGCCGATCCTACCAGCCCGAACGCTACGGCGAGCGCTGGGCACCAGTGCTGATCGCGTGGTCCGACCCGGAGCAAAGCCCCTCCTTGTCCGGCCCGACCATCGGCCTCGGCGGCAGCGGCTGGGCATCGCGGGGCGGGGTTTCCGCTTACGTGTCGGGCCAAATCGAACTGGACACTCCGCAGTTCCGCCAGCTGCTCGGTTCGCCCGGGGGCAACGACGCCGCGCGGGCCATCATCATGCACGAGCTGGGCCACCTGATCGGCCTGGACCACGTCGATGATCCCACCCAGCTGATGTACGCCCAGGCCTCGCACGACATCCTCACTTTTGCAGACGGCGACCTCACCGGATTGTCGTTGCTGGGCCAAGGCGAGTGCGTGCCCGAGCTATAGAACGTCCAAGGCCTGTTCCACGGTGTCCACCAGATGCACCGCGCCCTCCATGGACCGCCCGCGCGCCAGCGCCTGCAGCAACGGCCAGGCCGGCAGCTCCTCGGTCCAGTACGTGCGCCCGACCAACACCATCGGCGAGAGCGCTTCCGGGGTGGCATAGTAGTTTTCGCAGGCGTCCTGGAAAATCTCCTGCACCGTGCCGCCGGCGCCGGGCAGGAACACGATCCCGCCGTCGCAACGCTGCAGCAGCACCGCCTCGCGCAGGGCGTTGCCGAAGTACTTGGCAACGTGGGTGGCGAACAGGTTCGGCGGCTCGTGCCCGTAGTGCCAGGTGGGAATGCCCAAATTCGCAACGCCGGGTCCGGCCTCGGCGAGCACGTCGGCCGCGGCGCGGGCCCAGTCGGTGATGGACGGCCGGAAGCCGGGGACGCCGGCCAGCCGCTCCAGCGCGCCCGCGAACTCGTCATCGCCCGACGCGGAGAGGCGAGCGCCCAGGTTGGCTGCCTCCATCGCGCCCGGACCGCCGCCGGTCGCCACGGCAAACCCCTCCCTGGCGAGAAGCCTGCCCAGCCGGGCGGCGCCGTCGTAAATTGTGCTGCCCCGCGCGGCGGCGTGCCCGCCCATCACTCCCACCATCCTCCGACCCGCGAACACAGTGGAGAACAGCGCCTCCATGGCGTCGCCGATGGCATGGTCATGCAGGCTTGCCGCCAGGGTGGAGTCCAGGTCGTGGCGGGTGGCGGAGCGCGACGACCAGGCGTAGACCTGCGCGTCCAGCGTCCCCTCGTATGGTCCTGTGCCCAGCCCGCTGTAGAGTTCCTCGGCGGTGTAGACCTGGCCCCGGTACGGGTCGAACGGGACGCCGGGCAGCGTGGGGAAGATCAGCGCACCGTTGCGGTGCAGCCACTCCTCGGTGGCGGCCTCGAACGCGCAGCCCAGGAACATCGCTCCGGCCGGGTCCATGCTGCGCAGGGCCTCGGTGCGGCCGGTGAGATCCACCGACTGGAAGTGCCAGCCGTTCATCGACGGGGGTCCCCCGCCGGGCCCCGGTCCCCCGGTTGGCCGCGGGCCGCCCGATGGCCGCCGCTCGCCGTCCTCCGATGCCCTGGCCCGCGGCGCCCGGTCGACGAGCCGGTCGAAGTGCTCGAGCGACTCAATCTCGATGACGCGCGGTTCCTTGTGCAGTGCCGCTGACGCTCCCATGCAGCCAGCATAACTGCGGGGTAAGGCCAGCCCGCCACCGCTGCCGGGCCGGCTTCGCACCCTGGGTTGCCTGCCGCCGCCCAAGTGGCCTCATGAGCGGTGCGGGCTCCCCCGGGTGCTACCTGTTGCTGGCTTCGGCCTGGCGCAGGTCCGTGTTCGGCGGCTGGTTGCCCTCGGTCGCGGAGGTGATCGCGATATTCCCCTCCGAGGCTGCCTCGGCCAGCACGTCCGGCTCCAGCGCGGTGGCCAACGGCTTTTCCACCACGAACATGCACAGCACGGTGGCGACAACGGCCATCGGCACCATGAACAGGAAGAGCGGCATCAGGGCTTCGTTGTAGGACTCGACGATGACATCGTGCACCTCTGCGGGCAGGCCTGCGACCATGTCCGGCGTCAGCGAGTTGCCGCCTCCGGTGGCCGCTACGGCGGCGGCCGGCAGGCGGTCGTTGAGGAGGTCGACCAGGCGGTGGGCGAACAGGCTTCCCACGACGGCCGAGCCGAGCGTGGCGCCGATCTGGCGGAAGAAGTTGTTGGCCGCCGTCGCCGTGCCCACCTGCCGCAGCGGGAAGGAGTTCTGCACGATCAGCACCAGGATCTGCATGTTCAGGCCCAGGCCAAGGCCCAGCAGGCCCAGGTAAACGCAGAGCACCCAGACGGCCGTGTCCGCGCGCACAAAGTACATCAGCAGCAGGGCTACCGCCATGACCGCCGAACCGGCCACCGGCATCCACTTGTAACGGCCGGTCTTGGAGACCAGGATTCCGGAGATCATGGACGACGCGAGCAGCGCGGCCATCATGGGAATCATCAGCATCCCGGCGGCCGTGGCCGATACTCCGGTAGCCATCTGGAAGTAGGTGGGCATGTAGCCGAGGGCGCCGAACATGGCCACCGAGATCAGCAGGCCCGCAATGGTGGTCATGATGAAGTTGCGGTCGCGGAACATGGACATGGGGATGATGGGTTCGGCGGTCTTTCGCTCCACCAGCACGAACCCGACGGCGGCCAGCACGGTGCCCGCTATGAGGGCGATAAGCACCGGATCGGACCAGGCGAAGGTGCTGCCGCCCCAACTGCTCACCAGGACAAGGCCGGTGGTCGCGGCCGCCATCAGCAGCATGCCCCAGAGATCGAGCTTCGGCCGCACCTTGACCGGCCGGGACTTCAGGAAGAACAGCGCGCCAATCAAGGCCAAGACGCCCACCGGAATGTTGAACCAGAAGGCCCAGCGCCAGCCCGGTCCCTCGGTAAACCAGCCGCCCAGCAGCGGTCCGACCACGGAGGAGAACGCAAAGACTCCGCCCATGGCGCCCATGTACTTGCCGCGTTCCCGGGCGGGAACCACATCGGCAATGATGGCCTGCGACAGGATCATCAGTCCGCCGCCGCCCAGCCCCTGCACCACACGGGACGCAATGAGCCAGCCCATGTCCGGCGCCAGGGCGCCGATGACCGAGCCGATCAAGAACATGATGATCGCGGCGACCAGCAGGTATTTACGGCCGATCTGGTCGCCCAGCTTGCCGTAGATGGGCATCATGACCGTGGCGGCCAGGATGTAGGCGGTGATCACCCAGAGCATCAGGTTGGCGCCGTTGAGCTCGCCCACGATGGTGGGCAGTGCGGTCGCCAGGATGGTCTGGTTCAGGGCGGCCAGCAACATGGCCATCATCAGCGCAACGAACACCAGCAGCAGGTTGCCATGGCTGTGGCCATGCTGCCCCGGCCGGGACGTCGCGGATACCGGTGGGCGCTGTAGCGCCTGTCGGCTTTCGTTCTTCATTCGGATTCCTTCAGGACTGCACGCAGCAAGGCCAGGCTGTGTTCGAGGGCCTCGGTCTGCGATTCCAGGGTGGGTTGGGACATGGTTTTTTGCATGGCAAAGCGGAGTGCTGCGCCTGCCGTCATGACCAGCATGCGGGCGGCGTCTTCGGCGGTGTACTGCCCGACGACAGGATGTGCGGCCAGGATTTGTTCAGCGTCCGCGAGCCGGTCGGAGCCGGCGAGCAGTTCGGAGACCGCTGCGGTGACCAGTTGCTCCACCTTGACGACGTACTGGACGCGGCGGTGCAGCAGGTGCGGGTATTTGCGCAGGATCCGGTGGCGGGTGGCGTCGTCTCCGCCTTGGATGGAACGGGTGACCGCCAGCATCAACTTGCCGACTTCATCCAGCAGATTGGCGTGGACGTCGAATCCCGCCAGCATGGCATCGTCAAGCACCGGCTCGCGCAGGCCCAGCACCGCGTCTTCCTTGCACGTGAAGTAGTTGAAGAAGGTGCGCGGGGAAACTCCGGCGGCGAGCGCCACCGCATCAACCGTGACGGCCTCGATTCCGTCTTCCAGCGCCGCTTCCGCCGCGGCGTCATGCAGGGCGGCCCAGCACTCGGCTCGCTTGCGCTCACGCAGGGAATTTAGTTGACTCACCGAACCAGTGTGCCAGCGCCGCCACTCTTTGCACAAGTGCAAACATTCATTCCTGCAAGAATTTGAGGAACGTCACACAGGCAGGCTGAACCAGAGGGAGGACTGGTGTCGAACGACGAGCAGCGCCGAGCCATGACCGAGCGAGAAAGGTCGGGGCGTCCGGGTCCGTGTGGCGACGGCGCCGGCACGATAGGTCCATCGGCCGCCAAGCGGGTGGGCAACCATCCACCCCGCGCGCTCTTAGCGCAGCACCACGGTGCGGTTTCCGTGCAGGATGACCCGGCCTTCGCAATGCCACTTGACCGCGTTGGTCAGGGCCTTGCACTCGGTGTCGCGGCCGGCGGCGACCAGGTCCTCCGGCCCGAAGGTGTGGTCGACTTCCACCGTCTGCTGGGCGATGATCGGGCCTTCATCGAGCTCGGCGTTGACGTAGTGAGCGGTGGCCCCTACGGTTTTCACTCCCTTTTCGTAGGCCTGGTGATAGGGCTTGGCCCCCTTGAAGCTGGGCAGGAAGGAGTGATGGATGTTGATGGTGCGGCCGGTCAGCTCCCGGCTCAGATGGTCACTGAGCACCTGCATGTAGCGGGCCAGCACTACCAGCTCCACGTTGTGGGCATCGATCAGTTGCAGCAGCTCGGCTTCGGCGGCCGGTTTCGTCTCCGGCGTGACCGGCACGTGGTAGTACGGAACCTCATGCCATTCCACCAACCCCTTGTGGTCCAGATGGTTGGACACGACCGCGACGATCTCCACCGGCAGCTCCCCCATCCGGGAGCGGAAGAGCAGGTCGTTCAGGCAGTGCCCGAACTTGGACACCATCACCAGCACCCGCCGCCTGCGGCCCTTGGGTTCCAGCTGCCACGCCATCCCGTACTGCTCCGCCAACGGCGCAAACGCCTCGCGCAGCCGCTCCGTGGAGTTGGTTCCGCCGTTCTCCCCGGCGAAGTCGGTGCGCATGAAAAAATGCCCGTCCCGCCGGTCGTCGAACTGCTTGAGCTCCTGGATGCTCTGGCGGTGCTCCACCAGGAAACCGGAGACCGCGTGGACAATCCCCAACCGCTCCGGGCAGTCGAGGGTCAGGATGTGCTCGTGGTGGATCGGCATGTTGCTACCCCGTTTTCGGTCTGGCTTTTCGTGTGGCAGTCTTGCCGGGACTGCCGTCCGGCTGGAGGTTCAGCGCTGGCAAGTCAGCGCTGGCGGTTCAGCGCTGGCAAGTCAGCGTTGGCTGTTCAGCATTCGACGACGTTGACGGCCAGTCCGCCGCGCGACGTCTCCTTGTACTTGGACATCATGTCCGCACCGGTATCCCGCATGGTCTTGATGGCCATATCCAGGGACACCCGGTGGTCGCCGTCGCCGGCCAGCGCCAGCCGGGCGGCGTTGATCGCCTTGACGCTGGCAATGGCGTTGCGTTCGATGCACGGAATCTGCACCAGGCCGCCCACCGGATCACAGGTCAGCCCCAAATTGTGCTCGATTCCGACCTCGGCGGCGTTTTCCACCTGCTCCGGTGTCCCGCCGAGCACCGCGCACAAGGCACCGGCCGCCATCGAACAGGCTGATCCGACCTCGCCCTGGCAACCGACCTCCGCCCCGGAGATCGAGGCGTTGGTCTTGAACAGGATGCCGATGGCTGCCGCGGTGAGCAGAAAATCCACCACCGCATCGTCGTCCGCGCCGGGCACGAACCTCGTGTAGTAGTGCAGCACGGCGGGCAGGATTCCGGCCGCGCCGTTGGTGGGCGCTGTGACAATCCGCCCGCCGGAGGCGTTTTCCTCGTTAACGGCCAACGCGTACAGGTTTACCCACTCCATCGCCCACAGCGGATCGGCGTTGGGCGTGCCTTCCGCTGCCAGCGCCGCCTCGGCGGCGCGCAGCCTGCGCCGCAGTCCCGGGGCACGACGGCGGACCAACAGTGAACCGGGCAGGGTCTCCTCTGTGCGGGTACAGCCGTTTTCCACACACTCCTGCATCACCTCCCAGATCCGCAACAGGTTGGCCCGCAGTTCGGCTTCGCTGCGCCACGTGAGCTCGTTGGCCAGCATTACGCCGGCTATCGATGTCCCGGCCTCCCGGCAGCGGGAGAGCAGTTCGGCGGCGGTGGAAAACGGGTACGGGAGCCGCCCCCCGTCCGCGGGAGAGCTCGCCGCACCGTCGCCGCGCTCCCCCGCGACGGCGTCGCGTGCGGCGGCATCGCTCCCGTGCGCAGCCTCTTCCGCCGCGCCCTCGGCCTCTTCGGCAGTGACCACGAACCCGCCGCCCACCGAGTAATAGGAGGATGCACGCAACGGTGAGCCACCGGCGTCGTACGCGGTGAAGGTCATCCCGTTGGGGTGCGCCGGCAGCGAGCGGCGGCGGTGCAGCACCACGTCGGCCGCCCGGTTGAACCCCACCAAATGCGTGCCCGCCAGGCGCAGCTTCCGCCCGGCCACTGCCTCCTCCACCTGCGCGTCCGCGGCATCCGGATCAACGGTCTCCGGGTCCTCGCCCTGCAGGCCCAGGATCACGGCCTTGTCCGATCCGTGGCCGGCCCCGGTGGCACCGAGCGAGCCGAACAGCTCCGACTTCACCCGGGCCACCGCCTCCAGCAGCCCGTCGGCCGCCAGCGACTCGGCAAACTGCCGGGCGGCCCGCATGGGCCCCACCGTGTGCGACGACGACGGTCCGATGCCGATCGAGAACAGGTCCAGCGCGCTCAGTGCCATCTCAATCGGCCTCGGGCGAGGCGAACTCCGTCATGGCATCCAGCAGCCAGCGGGCGGTGTAGTCGGCGAACGAGGCCCGCGGCATGATCCGGTAGACCTGGCCGCCGTCCTGCTCCGCGGTCTGCCACAGCAGCACCGGCACCGGGCCCAGCTGCGTGGTGATCGCCGTGCCGGGACGGAACACCCGCGGGTGCAGGTCCGCGTGGCAGCCCTTCTCCAGCACCAGCCGGGCCGAGGGTCCGGAGAGTTCCAGCGTGGTGCGGTTGGCGGACAGATCGACGACGGCGCCCGGTTCACCCCCGAGGGCGGCGGTCAGGTCCGCCGTGACATCCGTACCCTCGGGCCCGACCAGCAGGAACTCGTCCGGCCCCAGCCACAGGACGGCGGTCGAGTCCGCGCCGCCGGAAACCTGGCCGTGGGCGGTCGGCAGCGGCAGCCCAGCGGCGGCCTCCAGCGCCTTGGCGCCGGCCGATCCCGGCTCGGCCCGCAGGCCGACCATGTTCAGGAACGGGATTTCGCGCAGGCTGACGCCGCGTTCGCCGGCCACGGCGCCCTGGCCGATTGCCTCGGTCAAGTGCGCCAGCGGGCTGCGGCGCAGTGCTGCAATGTTGGTCATGACCTGTTCAGCCATCACGACGGCTCCCTTCGGGGTCGTAGAGTACGGGTTCTGCGATGACGACGTCCACCAGCTGCCCGTTGACGGGTGCCTGCAGCGTTTCGCCGATGCGGTTGCGGCCGTTCCTGATCAGGGCCAGGCCGAAACTGCGGCCCAGCGCGGCGCTGTGGTAGCTGGAGGTCACGTGCCCCTCCATCGGCACCGGTGCCTCGGCCGGCGCGATCCGGGTTCCGTGGTTGACCAGCTGCGCGCCCTCGGGCAGGCGGAACGACTTGTCCACCGGCAGGACCCCGACCAACTGCTTGCGGTCCTCGCGCAGGTTATCGGCGCGGGTGTAGGAACGCTTGCCCACGAAGTCCTTGGCCTTGGACACCACCCATTCCATCCCGGCGTCCTGCGGGGTGACCGTGCCGTCCGTGTCCTGGCCGACGATGATGAAACCCTTCTCGGCGCGCAGCACGTGCATGGTCTCGGTGCCGTACGGGGTGATGTTGAACTCCGCACCGGCCTCGGCCACGTCCTCCCATACCTTCAGTCCGTACCAGGAGGACACGTTGATCTCGAACGCCAGTTCGCCGGAGAACGAAATCCGGCAGACACGGGCCGGGATGCCGGAGGCCAACGTAGTTTCCTTGAACGCCATGAAGGGGAACGCGTCGTTGTCCAGGTCCAGCTCGGGCGCCAGCTTGGCGATGACCGCGCGGGACTTCGGGCCCACGACGGCGACGGTGGTGTACTGCTCCGTGACCGAGTTGCAGACGACGTCCAGCTCCGGCCATTCGGTCTGCAGCCACTCCTCCAGCCAGTCCAGAACCTTGGCCGCACCGCCGGTCGTGGTCGTCATGAAGTAGCGGTCTTCGTCCAGGCGCAGCGTCACGCCGTCGTCGAAGATCATGCCGTCCGGGGTGCACATCAGCCCGTAGCGGGCCAGGCCGGGCTTCAGTTTCTTGAACGCGTTGGTGTACATCCGGTTCAGGAATTCACCGGCGTCCTTGCCGCGGATCTCGATCTTGCCGAGCGTGGTGGCGTCCATGAAGCCGACGGATTCGCGGACGGCGGCGCATTCGCGCAGCACTGCGGCGTCCATGTCCTCGCCCGGCTGCGGGAAGTACCAGGGCCGCTTCCACTGTCCGACGTCCTCGAACAGCGCACCGTGGGCTACGTGCCATGAGTGGATCGAGGTGAGCCGCGCCGGGTCGAAGAGCTCCCCGCGCTGCCGGCCGGCCAGTGCGGCGAACGCCACCGGAGTGTAGGGCGCGCGGTAGGCGGTGGTGCCGATGCTTCCGACGTCGGGATTGTTCAGCGCCGCGGCGATGACGCCGATGGCGTTGACCCCGGAGGTCTTGCCCTGGTCGTTGGCGGTGCTGATTGAGGTGTAGCGCTTCACATGCTCCACGCTGCGCATGCCGGCCCCGGTCGAACGCAGCACGTCGGCGACCGTCTGGTCGCGCTGGAAGTCCACGAAGTGGTTCTTCCACCCGGCGGCCGCGCCGTCGGGGGCGGGAACCAGCCACAGCGGCC
The DNA here is from genome assembly GCF_059092625.1 of Arthrobacter sp. Y3221114. NCBI lineage: Bacteria > Bacillati > Actinomycetota > Actinomycetes > Micrococcales > Micrococcaceae > Arthrobacter > Arthrobacter sp. Y3221114. The sequence continues at coordinate 50,323 of NZ_JBNHHW010000005.1, read as the reverse complement.
GGATCGGGGAGACGGTCTCGGCGACGGCCGCGGGAATCTCCGGGTCCACGCTGAAGCCGGCGCGGGTGGCCGCAGCGGCGCCGGCGGCGGCACCCTCCTGCAGGCTGCCGGCCAGATCCAGGGTCCCGTTGCAGGCTCCGGCGGTCTGCTGGTCCTTGACCAAGGGGCCGGGCACGAAGGCCGCCAGCTCGTCGTTCCAGGCCAGGCGGCGCTCGCGCTGGCTGTGCAGGTGCACCACCGGGTTCCAGCCGCCGGAGACCGCCAGCAGGTCCGCCTCGATGGTTTCCGGTTCCCCGGTCAGCTGACCTTCGGCATCCAGACCGCTGACGACGACGGCGCTGATCCTTCCGCCGTCGCCCTGGCCTGCGGTGTCCACCACGGCACTGCCGGTGATCAGGCGGGTGCCGGCGGCGCGGACCGTCTCGGCGGCGGCGCCGCCGATTTCGGTACGCGCCTCCACCACGGCCGCGACCTCGATGCCCGCCGCGGACAGGTCTGCGACCAGTTTGTAGGCCGAGTCGTTGTTGGTGGCGACGACCACCTGATTGCCGGCGGCCACCGCGTACCGGTTGAGGTAGCTGCGGACTGCGGAGGCCAGCATGATGCCGGGGCGGTCGTTGTTCGCGAAGACGATCGGACGTTCGTGCGCGCCGGTGGCGAGCACCACCTGCTTGGCCCGGACGTGCCAGATGCGTTCGCGGGAGACACCGGCTCCCAGCTCGCCGGCCAAGTGGTCGGTGCGGCGCTGGACGGCCACGATGAAGTTGCTGTCGTAACTGCCGAACGCCGTGGTGCGGGGCAGGTAGGTCAGCTCGTCGGCGGCGGACAACTCGGCGACGGTCCGGTCGACCCACTCCTGCGCGGGGCGCCCGTCGATCATCTCGCCACGGCCCGACAGCAGGGAGCCGCCGGCCTCCGGCTGCTCGTCCATCAGGATCACGCGCGCACCGCTCTTGGCTGCTTCGCGGGCTGCGGCGAGACCGGCCGGGCCGGCGCCGACCACCAGCACGTCGGTATGCACGTATTTGCGGTCGTAGACGGCCTCGTCGGTCCGGGGGTCCAACTGGCCCAGGCCGCTCAGCAGCCTGGCGTCCATGCCGTCCGTCAATTCCAAGGCGGTCGCCGGCAGCATCGACTCGTCGACGTGCCCGGCGTAACGGGCACTGACCTTGACCAGGGCGTTGGGCTCTTCCACGCCGGCTGACATGATGCCGCGCGGACGGCCGAGGTAGAGCGAGTCGCCCGCCGTGACCTTCCCGGCCGCAAGCAGCGCGGAGGCCAGGGTGTCCCCGGCGTAGCCGGTGTAGGTGTGGCCGTCGAGCATGAAGTTCAGCGGCTTGGTCCGGTCGATCCGGGCAGCGGCGCCGGCGGGTGCGGCAAGCCGCTGCGACTGGTCGGCGAGGTTGCTGGGGGCGGTCATTTCGCTCCTCCTTCGGCTGGCTGGGCCTTGGCACCCGCGAGGCTGCCGAGGTCGATCGGTGGTTTTTCGCCGGGCTTGTACACGGCCTTGAATTCATAGCTGACGGTGTCGCGCACCGCGTTGAACCAGCGCCTGCAGCCGGTGCTGTGCACCCAGCGTTCGGCGAAGAGGCCTTTGGGGTTGGCGCGGTAGAAGAGGAACTTGGCCCATTCCGCGTCGCTCAGCTGGTTCGGATCCGCCGGGTAGGCCACGTGGGCCTGGCCGCCGTAGTGGTATTCGGTCTCGTCGCGCGGCCCGCACCAGGGGCATTCGATCAGAAGCATCTCGGTCGTCCTTCCTAGTGGGCCACGGCGGCGGCGCCGTGTTCGTCGATGAGGTGTCCGGTTTCGAACCGGTCCAGGGCAAACGGGGCGTTCAGCGGGTGCGGCTCGTCCGTGGCGATGGTGTGGGCGAAGGTGTAGCCGGCGCCGGGCGTTCCCTTGAAACCGCCGGTTCCCCAGCCGCAGTTCACGTAGAGCTGGTCGATCGGTGTCTTGGACACGATCGGCGAGGCGTCCATGGTGGTGTCAACGATGCCGCCCCAGGTCCGCAGCACGTGGGCGCGGGCGAAGATCGGGAAGAGCTCGACGGCGGCGGCCATCTGTTCCTCGATGACGTGGAAGGCGCCGCGCTGGCCGTAGCCGTTGTAGGTGTCGATGCCCGCGCCCATGACCAGTTCGCCCTTGTGTGCCTGGGAGACGTAGACGTGGACATGGTTGGACATGACCACCGTGGGGTGGACCGGCTCGTGCAGCTCGGAGACCAGCGCCTGCAGCGGGTGCGACTGGATGGGCAGCTCGAAGCCGGCCAGTTCGGCCAGCACCGAGCTGTGTCCTGCACCGGCCAGGCCGACCTTGCCCGCGTTGATCCGGCCGCGGCTGGTTTCGACGCCGACAACCCGGTCGCCGTCCTTGATGAATCCGGTGACCTCGCAGTTCTGGATGATGTCCACGCCCATCTCGTCGCACTTGCGGGCGAAGGCCCAGGCCACGTGGTCGTGCTTGGCGATGCCGGCGCGGGGCTGGTAGGTCGCCCCCATCACCGGGTAGCGGATGTCGTCCCCGGTGTTGATGATGGGGCACAGTTCCTTGATCTGGTCAGGGGTGATCCACTCGGCGTCGACGCCGTTGAGCTGGTTGGCGTTTACCCGGCGGATGCTCTCGCGCACGTCCTGCAGGGTGTGCGCCAGGTTCATCACGCCGCGCTGGGAGAAGAGGAAATCGTATTCGAGTTCCTCCGGCAGCTGCTCCCAGAGTTTGAGCGAGTGCTCGTAGATTCCCGCGCTCTCGTCCCAGAGGTAGTTCGAGCGGATGATCGTGGTGTTGCGGGCCATGTTTCCTCCGGCCAGCCAGCCGCGCTCCAGCACCGCGATGTTGGTCATGCCGTGGTTCTTGACCAGATAGTAGGCGGTGGCCAGGCCGTGGCCGCCGCCGCCGACGATCACGGCGTCGTAAGAGGATTTCGGCTCCAGATTCCGCCAGAGGAAGTCCGGGTGCTCGGGCAGCAGATCGGCCATTTATTCGGCTCCGTTCGGCTCGGCGTTCAGATTGGGGTAGAGCGGGAACTTCTCCGCCAGCAGGGCCACGCGGCCGCGCAGCTCGGTGAGCAGCTCCGCGTCTGGTGCACGGGTCAGTGCGGCGGCAATGATGTCTGCCACCTCGGTGAATTCGGCGGCGCCAAAGCCGCGGGTGGCCAAGGCAGGGGTTCCGATCCGCAGGCCGGAGGAGACCATCGGCGGGCGCGGATCGAACGGCACGGCGTTTCGGTTGACGGTGATGCCGATGGAGTGCAGCCGGTCCTCGGCCTGCTGGCCGTCCAGTTCCGAGTTGCGCAGGTCCACCAAGACCAGGTGCACGTCGGTACCGCCGCTGACCAGGCTGATGCCGGCGGCCGCAACGTCGTCGGCCAGCAGCCGCTGGGCCAGCGTTTGCGAGCCCTCGAGGGTGCGTTGCTGGCGGTCCGCGAACTCCTCGGAGGCGGCAAACTTGAAGGCCACCGCCTTGGCAGCCACCACGTGTTCCAGCGGGCCGCCCTGCTGGCCGGGGAACACCGCGGAATTGATCTTCTTGGCCAGCTCCTGCTTGGACAGGATCACGCCACCGCGCGGACCGCCCAGCGTCTTGTGCGTGGTGGTGGTGACGACGTCGGCGTACGGCACCGGGTTCGGGTGCAGCCCGGCGGCCACCAGGCCGGCGAAGTGCGCCATGTCCACCATCAGGTCGGCGCCGACCTTGTCCGCGATGCGGCGGAACTCCGCAAAGTCCAGCTGGCGGGTGTAGGCGGACCAGCCGGCCACGATCAGCTTGGGCTTGTGCTCGACGGCGAGGCGTTCCACCTCTGCCATGTCGATCCTGTGGTCGGACTCGGAGACCCCGTAGGGCACGACGTTGTAGAGCTTGCCGGAGAAGTTGATCTTCATGCCGTGGGTCAGGTGCCCGCCGTGCGCCAGGTTCAGGCCCAGGATGGTGTCGCCCGGGGACAGCAGTGCGAACATGGCCGCGGCATTGGCCTGCGCACCCGAGTGCGGCTGGACGTTGGCGGCTTCCGCGCCGAACAGTGCCTTGACCCGGTCGATGGCCAGCTGCTCGATCACGTCCACGTGTTCGCAGCCGCCGTAGTAGCGCCGGCCGGGGTAGCCCTCGGCGTACTTGTTCGTCAGCACCGAGCCCTGGGCCTCCATCACCGCGGTGGGGGCGAAATTCTCCGACGCGATCATTTCCAGCGTGGACTGCTGGCGCTCCAGCTCCCGGGCAATGGCGCCGGCGACCTCGGGATCCGCTGCGGACAATCCGGTTGTCAGGGTGTTCACCATCCGACTTCTCCTTTTAATAACCTGCTCAATCAAACTAATATTTGACTGATATATCAGAACTGATTGCAATAGTATGATGGGGATCACAAGACGTCAAGAGGGCCCTTCCAACAGCGCATTTCGAGCGGGCGGGATCCCGAAACAGGCCACGGACGAGTCAGGAGCATCATGAGCATCACCGCGGAACCCGATGCCGGAACCGAGCCGCTGTCGCTGGCCGAGCAGGCCTACCGTGCGGTGCGGGACAAGCTGATCATGTTGGATATCCGCCCCGGCGCCCCGATCAATGACGGACAGCTGGCGGCAGAACTGGGCTTCGGGCGCACCCCGGTGCGCGAGGCCCTGAAGAAGCTGGAGATCGACCACCTGGTCATCTCCTATCCGCGCCGCGGCACCTTCGCGACCATCGTGGACATCACCGAACTGGCCGCCGTCTCGGAGCTGCGCCGGGTGCTGGAACCGCTGGCCGCCCGGAAGGCCGCGGAGTCTGCCGGCGAGGCCATGCGAGGCGAGCTTTCGCAGCTGGCCCGGGACATCGGGAAGCTCGAAGACCGCCTCCCGGACAAGCACGACCTGATGCGTTACGACCTCAGCGTGCACCGGGCCATCTACCGCGCCGCCGGCAATCCCTACCTTGAGGACACGCTGATCCGGCTGGACAACCTGGCCACCCGGATCTGGTGCCTGGTGCTGGATAAGGTGCCGTCCGTTGCCGGCCACATCACCGAGCACGTGGAACTACTGGACTCAATTGTCGACGGCGATGCCGACCACGCTGCCCGCCTCGCCCTCGAGCACATCGCAGGCTTCGAACAGGCAATCCGCGCGGTACTGTAGCCCGCTCCGCCGGCCAGGCGCTATTGCCCGCCGGGAGACGGATTCTTGGCGAGGTGGACCGCCAGGTTGAGTCCCGGCATCTTGGCACTGCCACGAGGGTCCCCGCCGATGAGATCGAAAATCTTGCGCAGCCGCTTATGCAGCGTTTGGCGTTCCACAAAGAGGACCCGCGCCGTTTCGGCGGAATTGCATCCGCTCATGAGCCAGGCTTCGAGGGTGTCCAGCAGCCGCGTACCCCGCCTGCGGTCATAGTCCAGCAGCTCACCGAGCAGTTCCTGGGTGATGCGCCCGACAACCGGCCCGGAGAGCTCCCGGGCCGCCAGCCGCTCCAGGACAAAATCCTCGCAGTCACGGATGTTGCTTTCCAGGTCATCAGGGGGCCCCACCGCCTGGGTCAGCCTGGCCTCGACCAAGGACGAGTGGGCATCCAACGGCGTGGCCACCGTCGGCCCGACCGCGCCCGCCACCGCCAGGCCACGGAAGTCCGCGCGCAACCCCTCCAGGATCTCCCGTCGCTCCCGGCGCGTGCCGCTGATACTGAGCTGGACCAAGGCGCACAGGCTCTCGCCGTCCAGATAGGTCCGGGCGTCGGGACACCGCTTTGTGAGGATCCTTCCCGCCACTCCGCGTACGCTGCTCAGACCGATTTGACGGAACACCATGACAAAGGCCGGCTGCACGGTCGACAGGCCTGCCGCGGCGCACAATTCCTGGATCTGGGAGGCGCCTGCGCCGCCGACGACGGCCCGCATCAGGGCCGTGTGGGCAATTTGCTGCGCAGTCGGCCGGTGCTGCTGGGACACGGCGAGGGCCAGAATGCCGCCGATCCGCTCCCCCACCGTCTTCAGCAACTCCGGGGGGACATCCCGCCGGCTTTGAAGCCGCAGCCGGGCAGATAGCAGGCTGCCAACGAAGATGTCCGACTCCACGTCCACAGATGTGGAATCGGGAGGGAAGCCGCCGGCGAACTCCAGGACGGTGCCATTGGGGTCCAGCAGTGCCGCCTCGATCCGCAGCGCCTGCGAGACAATCCCGACCAACGGGCCCAGCGCCGGACCGGAAGAAGCCAGGTGCTCCGCCAGGCGCTGCGAGATGGAATCGGCGGTTTGCAGGGCCGTAACATGCTCAGAAACGACTTGCCGGTTGACCTCCTCCGCAATTTCCACGAACGGAACTACGCGCCGCAGTTCGATCAGCGGCAACCCGGCCTCCTCCGCCGCCTGCACGAGCTCGTCGGACAGCGAGCGGCCGGAGCCCGCGGTCTGGATGGCCAAGGCCGTCACATGCCGGGCCGCCAGGCTGCGGACATATTCGTGCTGCGCGGCCGGCCTGAGGTTCAACAGGGCGTCCCCACCACTGAGAAGCAACTCCTGGCCCCGCAGCAGCGGCGCTATCTCCAGCACTTCGCTCGAATGCACCCACCTGACTTTGCCGGCCGGGATCTGGCTTCTGCCGGCCCGAACCACCGGACTGGCCCGCTGCATCAGTTCAAGCTCCAGCACATCCGACAACATCACGACCATGGATTTTTTCCTTCAAACGCCCGAAAACGATGCCGAAGCGACAGTGTGTCACCTCTTGGGAACCTAAGTGGTTACGGTCTGAATATACGCTGTGAGCTGCATCACCCATAGTCTGGGTGGAGTCCTGCTCCCGCCTCGCGTTGCAATCGTCAGGAGACCCGCATGAGCCAGAGATCCGCCACTAAATCCGAACAGGCCACCCAGCACGTAGAAGACATTCTCCAGCCGGTTCCCGAATCGGCCCGCACCACCAAGCTTTCCGGCCAGTTCTGGATCTGGGCAGGCGCCAACGTCGCCCCGATTAACTGGATCCTGGGCGCCCTTGGCATTCACCTCGGATTGAGCCTTGCCGATACCCTAACCGTACTCATCGCCGGCAATGTCATCGGCATGCTTGGCTTTGGGTTCTTTGTAATCCTCGGGCAGCGCACAGGAGCCACCGGCATGTTGCTGGCCCGCGGAGCGTTCGGCCGCAGGGGCGCCTACCTGCCCGCAGCCATCCAGGCTGTGATCGCCATCGGCTGGTCCGCCGTCAACACGTGGGTCATTCTGGACCTGATCATGGCGCTGTTCGGAATGATCGGCTGGGTCGATCCCGCGGCCTCCAACTTGGGCTGGCGCATTGGCACGGCCGCCGTCATCATGTCGATCCAGGTGGCCATTTGCTACCGCGGCTACCGTGCCATTTCCCGCTTCGAGCGGATCACCATGCCGCCCACCGTCCTGGTCCTCATTGCCATGTCAATCGTGGCATGGACGCAGCTGGATATCGACTGGAGCTACCAGGGACCCGTGGGCGAGGTTCTCACCGGCATGCCGCGAATCGCTGCCATGTCCTCGATCATGACCGCCATCGGCATCGGCTGGGGCATCGGCTGGTTCACCTACGCTCCCGACTACTCCCGCTTCGTGAGCAAAAAGATCCGGCCCGCAAAGCTCTATGTGGTCAGCGTCCTCGGACAGTTCCTCCCGGTGGTCTGGCTCGGCGTCCTTGGCGCCAGCCTGGCGACAAAGAACGGCACGGCCGATCCTGGCCAGCTGATCGTGGAAAGCTACGGAGCATTCGCCATTCCGGTGATCCTGCTGGTCATCCACGGACCCATCGCAACCAACATCATCAACATGTACACGTTCGGCGTCGCCACGCAGGCCCTGGACATCCAAATCTCCCGCAAGAAGCTGTCCATCGTCGTCGGCGGCTTGGCAATGGCGGCGGTAATCGGTTTCATGTTCGCGACTGACTTTGCCCACATGCTGCACAACTGGATCATCGCGATCGCAGCGTGGGTCGCCACCTGGGGCGGGATCATGGCTGTTCATTACTTCGTCTTTGAACGCCACCATAAGAACTTCAGCTACCTCTTCCGCTCGCCGTCCGACACCCAGCTCAAAGCCTTCAACCCGGCGGCCTTCATCGCCTTTTTCGCCGGTATCTTCATGACCTGGATGTGCATGTACGGCTCGGTTCCGGTCCTGCAGGGACCCCTCGGAAGCGCCGTCGGGGGCATTGACTTCTCGTGGCTGGGCGGAAGCGTTACGTCTGCGACCGTGTACTTCCTGCTCGGGTATCCCCGGTTCCGTTCGCGGATCGCCGCCGGAATCCCACTCGGATTGAAGCAGGATAGCTCCGACCAGGAGTACCTGGATAACCACGGCGACTGCGAAACAGCATTAGTCGAAACAGATAACTCCGACGACACCGGCGCGCAGCTTGTACCGGATAACAGAATTCCCGCGCCCACGGCCTAGCCCTGCCGGGCCACACATCATCACGGCGCGGCGGCACGCATCCCAAGACCACCTGTCCCGTACCAGAAACACCACGAAGGAGATTCAATGACCATCACCCCCAGCACCACCAGCACCGTCGCAGACCTGGAGCGTCTGAAGGTTCTGCACATCGGCGAAAAGCAGCAGCTGACCTTCTCCGACGCCGAGTTCGAACGCCGGCTGACCGGCCTGCGCCAGATCATGGCCGCCAAGGAACTGGACGCCGTGATCCTGACCAGCTACCACGGCATCAAGTACTACTCGGACTTCCTCTACACCACCTTCGGCCGCAATTACGCCCTGGTCGTCACCGCCGACGACTCGGTCACCGTCACCGCGAACATCGACGCCGGCATGCCGTGGCGCACCAGCTACGGCGAGAACATCGTCTACACGGACTGGAAGCGCGACAACTTCTACTTCGCCCTGCAGGAAGCACTGCGCCAGCGCGGCGTCACCGCACGCCGCCTCGGCGTCGAAGACGACGCCCTGCCGCTGATGACCCGCCAGCGCATCCAGGCCGCGTTCGAGGGCGCCGAACTGCTCGACGTCTCGCAGGACGCAATGCGCCAGCGGATGATCAAGTCGGCCGAAGAGATCGAGGTCATCAAGCACGGCGCCCGCATCGGTGACCTCGGCGGCGAGGCTATCAAGGCCGCGATCCGCGAAGGCATCAGCGAATACGAAGTCGCGCTGATCGGCACCGAGGCCATGGTGCATGAAATCGCCCGCACCTTCCCGCACCGCGAGGTACGCGACACCTGGGTCTGGTTCCAGTCCGGCATCAACACCGACGGCGCCCACAACTGGGCCACCACCCGCAAACTGCAGCGCGGAGACATCCTGTCCCTGAACTGCTTCCCCATGACCTCCGGTTACTACACTGCACTGGAACGGACCATGTTCCTGGGCGAGCCGGACGAACGCTCGCTCGAACTGTGGAACATCAACGTCGAAGTCCACCGCCGCGGCCTGGAACTGATCAAACCCGGCGCCGTCTGCAAGGACATCGCCGCCGAGCTGAACGAAATCTACATCGGCCACGGACTGCTCCCGAACCGCACCTTCGGATACGGCCACTCCTTCGGTGTCCTCTCCCACTACTACGGACGCGAAGCAGGCCTGGAACTGCGCGAAGACATCGAGACCGTGCTGGAACCGGGCATGGTCGTCTCCATGGAACCCATGATCACCGTCGCCGACGGCGAACCCGGCGCCGGCGGCTACCGCGAACACGACATCCTCGTGATCGGCGAAAACGGCGCCGAGAACATCACCAAATTCGGCTTCGGCCCCGAACACAACATCATCGACGCCTGATGCCTCGAGGCTGCGTGCGGCAGGACCGTTGGGTCCCGCCGCACGCAGCCACGAGCACTTGCTGAACCAAACGCTTCCTCCTGATTCCAGCGCCGGCACACTCGATCATTCTTTAATGGACACCGACCGGCGGTTGAACCCAATAAACGCCCTCCCTAAACAGTCCGGTTGCGCCAAGGCGATCTGCGCCCCGATGCAGGGGCCACCCCAAGCACCAGTTGGCGCCAAGAATCTCCCCTTGACTGTGACTTCGTTCACTGTATGCTTTGCTGCAACTGTGTTGCCGCTACTGCAACATCATGTTGCGTCACCCTGCTCCTCACCCGATAGACACCATCGCAGCCGACCACGTATTGGTCGCCCACCGAAAGGGACGCTGGCATGTCCGTTCACGAGCAAGAACAACAACCCATTGGCACCACTCCTGCCGGGGCCGGGGATGACACCGCAGTCACTCCCGACCAAGCCGAGGAAAAGACCACGGCCGGGCACAAAGCAGTGCCGTCCACAGTAGAACTCCCGCGATTCCGTGGCCGACTAATCCCGCCGCTTGATCGGGCGATCATCAAAATCCTGCCGCCCGTCCTGATCATCGCCCTCATTGTCGCCGTCACCACGAATCCCAGCGGCGCCGCGGATGTGATCGGCCAACTGCGCACGTTCGTTACCTCGGGCTTCACCTGGCTCTTTGTCCTCTATTCGATCATTGCTGTGGTCGTTTGTGTTTGGCTGACGGTCAGCAGGGTGGGCAGGATCCGCCTGGGCGGCCCCAAGGCCAAGCCTGAACACAGCAAATTCGCGTGGTACTCCATGCTGTTCGCCTGCGGGCAGGGCATCGGTTTGATCTTCTGGTCCGTCGCCGAACCGATCATGCTCCGCGATGAAACCCCTGTTATTCCTGCCGCCGCCGGCGAGGGCGGGATGGTGTGGACGTACTTCCACTGGGGGCTGACCGCCTGGGCCATGTACTGCGTCGTAGCGGTTTGCCTGGCATACTCGCACCATAATCTGGGCAAGACCCTCACCTTCCGGGAAGCCACGGTGGATATTCTGCCCAAGCGCGCCCAGCGTGGCGCGGGGGTCGTCGTAGAGCTCCTGGCCATCATGGCCACGGTCCTCGGGCTGGCCACCTCCTTCGGATTCGCCGCCCTGCAGTTCACCTCCGGCCTCTCCTCGTTTACCGGCCTGCCGTCCGGGCCCGCACTCTGGATAGGCGTCATCATTGCCCTGGGCGGTCTGACGGCGGTGTCCGCCTTCCTGGGCGTCAACAAGGGCATGAAGCGCATCAGCGAAGCGAACTCAATCCTGAGCATCGTCCTCATGGCAGCCGTCTTTATCTTCGGGCCGGCGGCCTTCATTATCTCCAACATGTCGCAGACCTTCGGCTCGTTCTTCTACAACTTCATCCCGATGAGCTTCTGGACGGATGCGCCAACCTCAGCCGCCCCCCTGGAATCCTGGCAGGACAGCTGGAACGGGTGGTGGACCGTCTTCATCTGGTGCTGGGTCATCGCCTTCTCACCGTTCGTCGCCGGATTCATCGCACGGATTTCCCGCGGCCGGACCATCCGCGAGTTTGTCATCGGAGTAACCGTCGTCCCCTCCCTGATCGTCATGGTCTGGGTGGGAATCCTCGGCTCGACCGCCATCCACTACGACAACATCTCGGACCGCTCCATTTCATCTGATGTCGCCGCGGACACGTCCAGCGGCCTGTTCTCCATGCTCACCATGATTCCGGTTGTCGGCGGGCTGCTCCTCGTCGTCGCCACGATCCTCGTCGCCACTTACTACGTCACCAGCCTCGATTCCGGCGCCTACGCCCTGGCGGAGTTCGTGTCGGCGCCGAAAAAGTCCGGCCCCTGGTTCCGTGTGGTCCTCGTAGCGAGCATCGCCGCCGTCGCGCTGATCCTGCTGTCCATCGGCGGCACCTCGGTCGTGGACACAGTGCAAACCGGCACCATCATCGGCGGCTTCCCCTTCGCGTTCGTCATACTCCTCATGATCGCCAACCTCATCCGGCGGCTGAGGATACGGAACAAGGAAGTGAAACGCCTCGAGAAGGAAATCAACGACCCCAACCACCGCGTCGAAGACGACTTCGTTGACGCGGACGGACTGCCCACCCGGCAGATCGACTAGCCCCACCACCAATGGCTCGGCGGGGCCGCCGCCCCGCCGAGCCCGCACCCTTCAGGAGAAGCAGAATGGATCCAGACCTGCCCACGCCGGCACGCCCATCCAGTATCCACATGTCCGAAACCGACGCCCACACCTTTAATGAATGGCTGAACGCCGGCTCCGGCGGAGTCGTACTGGTCCCGGTCGGAGCCCTGGAGCAGCACGGGCCGCATCTGCCCTTGGGGACAGACGCCTTGTTATCGACCAGCATCGCCGCGGCTGTTGCGGAGGCTGCCGGAGCGCTGGTCGCACAGCCCATCACCTACGGCTACAAGTCCCAGCAAAAATCTGGCGGAGGCAATCATCTTGCCGGCACCACGAGCCTCGATGCTGCAACGATGATCGGCCTCACGAGAAGCCTGACGGTTTCGCTCTTCCGGCAGGGCGTGAGGAACATCGTCTTCGTCAACGGCCACTTCGAGAACTACCAGTTCCTCTACGAAGGCATAGACCTCGCGCTCGGCGATTTGGGCATCGGCCAGGGCGACGACCGCAGCGTGCTGCTGCTGTCCTATTGGGACTACGTTTCCCAGGAGACGTTGCAGACCGTCTATCCCAACGGCTTCCCCGGATGGGAGATCGAACACGGCGGAGTGTTGGAGACATCGCTCATGCTGCACTTGGAGCCCAGCTTGGTGAACCTGGAACGAAGCGTCGACCACCCACCCGCAGACCTGCCCAGGTTCGACCGCCTGCCCGTCGTTGCCTCGCGGACGCCTGCCACCGGATGCCTCTCCTCCCCCACTGGCTCTGACGCCGTCAAAGGCAAGATCCTGTTCGACCAAGTCGTAGACGCCCTTGCCATGGACATCGTTCAGGAACTTCAGCTCAAACGATGACCCGGTCACGACACGGCAACTCTTGACGTGGCGCACATCGCAAGACATACTCAACGCAACCGAGTTGCAGCGAATGCAACAGTTCCGCACCTTCTTTAGCTGGCATTTATCCCCTCCGGCATCGCCGAGGACGGGCCGGTACCTCCAGGCCACTTGGCCCACACACCCAGAAGGAGTCATCATGTCCCTCGAAGCATCGACCACGAATTCGGTTTCCGAGCTCGAACGCCTGAAGGTTCTGCACATCGGCGAAAAGCAGCAGCTGACCTTCTCCGACGCCGAGTTCGAACGCCGGCTGACCGGCCTGCGCCAGATCATGGCCGCCAAGGAACTGGACGCCGTGATCCTGACCAGCTACCACGGCATCAAGTACTACTCGGACTTCCTCTACACCACCTTCGGCCGCAATTACGCCCTGGTCGTCACCGCCGACGACTCGGTCACCGTCACCGCGAACATCGACGCCGGCATGCCGTGGCGCACCAGCTACGGCGAGAACATCGTCTACACGGACTGGAAGCGCGACAACTTCTACTTCGCCCTGCAGGAAGCACTGCGCCAGCGCGGCGTCACCGCACGCCGCCTCGGCGTCGAAGACGACGCCCTGCCGCTGATGACCCGCCAGCGCATCCAGGCCGCGTTCGAGGGCGCCGAACTGCTCGACGTCTCGCAGGACGCAATGCGCCAGCGGATGATCAAGTCGGCCGAAGAGATCGAGGTCATCAAGCACGGCGCCCGCATCGGTGACCTCGGCGGCGAGGCTATCAAGGCCGCGATCCGCGAAGGCATCAGCGAATACGAAGTCGCGCTGATCGGCACCGAGGCCATGGTGCATGAAATCGCCCGCACCTTCCCGCACCGCGAGGTACGCGACACCTGGGTCTGGTTCCAGTCCGGCATCAACACCGACGGCGCCCACAACTGGGCCACCACCCGCAAACTGCAGCGCGGAGACATCCTGTCCCTGAACTGCTTCCCCATGACCTCCGGTTACTACACTGCACTGGAACGGACCATGTTCCTGGGCGAGCCGGACGAACGCTCGCTCGAACTGTGGAACATCAACGTCGAAGTCCACCGCCGCGGCCTGGAACTGATCAAACCCGGCGCCGTCTGCAAGGACATCGCCGCCGAGCTGAACGAAATCTACATCGGCCACGGACTGCTCCCGAACCGCACCTTCGGATACGGCCACTCCTTCGGTGTCCTCTCCCACTACTACGGACGCGAAGCAGGCCTGGAACTGCGCGAAGACATCGAGACCGTGCTGGAACCGGGCATGGTCGTCTCCATGGAACCCATGATCACCGTCGCCGACGGCGAACCCGGCGCCGGCGGCTACCGCGAACACGACATCCTCGTGATCGGCGAAAACGGCGCCGAGAACATCACCAAATTCGGCTTCGGCCCCGAACACAACATCATCGACGCCTGACCCGTCTCGGGCTGGTGAAATGCTGTGCGGCGCAACTGGAACCGGTTGCGCCGTACTGCCTTTTAACTGGCAAGAATGGAACGCACTATGAATAAAACTGCAGATGCCACCAACAAGAAGGGCACTGCCGGTTCCTCCGATGCACGCGGGACCTCCGTCATCCTGAATGCGATCGAGGTGATGCGCTGCTTTAGTGTCGAAACGCCGCTGCTGGGCGTCACCGAAATTGCCTCTCGCGTGGGACTGCACAAGAGCACGGTTTCCCGCATCCTGGCCACACTGGAGCAGGAGGATCTTGTCGAGCGGGATCCGTCGACGCGCCGGTTCAAACTCGGCCTCGGCCTGATCGCCGTGACCGGCCCCCTGCTCGCCGATCTCGATGTGCGCCGGGCAGCGTATCCGGTGCTGCAGGAACTCACGGACCGCATCGGCGAGACCAGCGCGCTGATGGTCTGGAACGGCAGCGAGTCGGTCTGCGTCGAACAAATTGCGAGCCCACAGCAGGTCAAACACACGACCCCTCTGGGTACCAGGTACAACACAGCTCTCAGCTCGTCCGTCCAGGTCTTCCTGGCGCAAGTCAGCTCGGACACGGTCCGTAGCCTGATCGCCCAAGGGGACGTGATCCTCCCCGACAGCGGGGTCGGCGCCCTGGATGCCTACACCGTCCGGCTCCAAGAGGTCGCAGCCAATGGCCTGGCCACCAACTACGGCGAGACGTCACCGGAGGAAGTCGGCGTTGCTGCTCCTGTCTTCGATCACCGCGGAAACGTTGCCGGCTGCGTCATGCTTGCGGCTCCCCGATTCCGGATTTCCGAAGACGTGTTGGGCACAATATCCGAAGCCTGCCGCCAAGCTGCTCGCCAGGTTTCGGTCCGGATGGGGAGCCACCCCGCAGCAGCACTGCCTGCCGACGAGGAGACCTAACTTGCTGGAACGACGCGGCGAGTTCGCCTTCGCCTACAACCTCCACGAAGGCAGCGCCCCGGTGAAGATGCAGTGGCTGTTTCAGGATCAGTCCCGCCTGCCCGTGGCGGTTCAGACGTGGGAGTTGCCGCCGGGCGGGACCGAAGGCATGCATTCCCATCCCAGTGGCGTCCGCGCGCTCGAAGAACTCTACGTGGTGATGGAAGGAACGGCCCGGATGACCGTGGACGGCCGGGTCCACCATCTGCACCCGGGCGACGCCGTGCTCGCCCCGGTGGGGTCTGAGCACGATCTGGCGAACACCGGCGGCGGACCCCTGCGGGTGTTCGTGGTCTGGGGAGAGCCCGGCTCGGCCGACTACTCATCCTTCGGCTCACACCGTGCCGCCCGGGCCGCCCGCTCCCCCGAGGCAACGTCGGACTGACGGCGCTCCGGGTCATTCCCTCCGCGGCGGCCCCACGTCCGCGCAGGCAATGAGATTATGGTCCTATGGCCGATCCTGAAGAGTTCGACGACGAGGCGTCGCCGGAGAACCTGAACCGCGGCGTGCAGTCTGTGGACCGCGCCATCACCGTGCTCGAGATCCTGGCGCGCCGTGGCGCTGCCGGTGTCAGCGACATCGCCGAGGAAATGGGCGTCCACAAGTCCACCGCCTCGCGGCTGCTGGCATCGCTGGACCAGCGCGGCATGGTGCAGCAGAACAGCGAGCGCGGCAAATATCAGCTGGGCTTTGGGATCCTGCGGCTCGCGAACTCGATCCCGGGGAACCTGAGCCTGGTGCGCGAGGCCCGGCCGGTGCTGGAACGACTGGCAGAACAGTACAAGGAAACCGTGAACCTGGCAGTCCTGCGTTCCAATTTCGCCGTCAACGTGGACCAGGCCAGAGGTCCGTCCACCTTGGCGACCTACGACTGGATCGGCAGCCTGACGCCCCTGCACGCCACATCCAGCGGGAAAGTATTGTTGGCGGGGCTCACGTCCGAAGACCGGCTAAAGATCGTCAAGGAAACCCGGTTGCCGGCGCAGACCGCGAACACCATCACCTCCCGGCAGAAACTGGAAAAGGAGCTGCTCCAGGTCTCCGCCCAGGGCTACGCCGTCGTCGAGGAAGAATTCGAGATCGGCCTGAATTCCATTGCTGTTCCGGTCTGGGACCACCTGGGAACCGTTATCGGGTCGGTCAGCATCTCCGGCCCGGCCTTCCGGTTCAAGCCCGAGCAGATCGACGGGCTGGTCGAGGACATCAAGCAGGCCGGGCAGGACATCAGCGCCCGGATGGGCCACTCACGGGAAATCTGACCGCCCCGCCGTCGCCGGCCGCTGTCAGCTGACGACGGCTTCCGCGGGTTCCACCGACAAGCGGTCCGTGACCCACGCGTGGAAGGCGCTGATGTGGTGCTCGCTGGGCACCAGCACGCCGCCGTTTGCGTAGATCTTTGACCCCATCGCCGGCTGGCAGCGTTCGCACGCATCGAAGTCCTGCTGGTTCACCCGGTGAAAGAGTTCCACAGAGGCCGTGAGGTCCTTTCCGGCTTCCACCACGCTGGGCATGTACAGCCAGTCGCATTCCACCACGGTCCGGTCCACGGCCAGCGGGAACATCCGGTGGATGATCACATGGTCCGGCACTAGGTTGACGAAGACCGTGGGTTTGATCGTGACGGCGTAATACCGCCGGTCCTGGTCGTCGGCGATGCCCGGAATCCGTTCCAGGCCTTCCGACCCGTCCACCGTGAAGCCCTTGACGTCCTCGCCGAATTCGGCGCCGTGGCCCACGAAGTACTGTGCGGCCAGTCCGTCGGCGAACTCCGGCAGCACCTCCGTCAACTCCGGATGGATGGTTGCGCAGTGATAGCACTCCATGAAGTTCTCAATGATGAGCTTCCAGTTGGCCTTCACGTCGTAGGTGATCCGCCGGCCCAGGCTGAGGTTGGCGATGTCGTAGCCGTCGATTGCGCCGGCGTCGCCCAACCGCTCTTCGATCGCCCCGACCACATCCTGGTCGAACGACGGCGGTTCATCCGCGAGGCACAACCACACGTAGCCCAGGTATTCGCGAACCGGGACGTCCACCAACCCGTACTTCTGCCGGTCGATGTCCGGCATCTTGGTCAAGTTGGGCGCAGCGATGAGCTTGCCGTCGAAGTCGTACGTCCAGGCATGGTACGGGCACTGGAAAGAACGTCCCGCCTCCCCCTTTTCGTCCACGCAGAGTTTGACGCCGCGGTGTCGGCAGATGTTGTAATACGCCCGAACCGCACCCTTGCGGTTGCGGGTGACAATGACCGATTCGCGGCCGATCTGCACGGTTTGGTAGGCGCCGGGCTTGCCCAGATCGGCCGACCGGACCGCGCAGAACCACATCTCTTCGAAGATGTGTTCCTGCTCAGCACGGAAGACGTCGTCGTCGACGTAAGTCCGGCCGGGCAAGGTGGCGATCAAGCTATCCGAAACCATCTCGGCGGTCATGCGAACTCCTTTGGGCAGAACTGGCAGGGAGGGAATTGGTGATGCGGATCAGGAGGCGGTGGCGAACTCGCCCGACCGTGCGTCCACGGAGCGCTCGGCTTCCCGGTTGAGGAACTTGCGCCACCTGGTGAACTGGCGGATCTGGTTGACGCCCAGCACGGCGACGGGGTCGGTTCCGGCGTAGTAGACGGCCAGGAAACTGTTGTCTTCGACGCAGCCGTGCTCAATCTCCACCCGGTCGTGTCCGTGCACATGGCCGGCAAACTGAATTCGCGAGCCGTATTGGTCGGACCAGAAATAGGGCGGATTCACCGGCGCCGCTGCCGCTGCGTCATTCAACAGCGCTGCCACCGCCACGGCAGGTTGCTCAAGGGCTCCGGTCCAGTGCTCAACACGTTCGTGCGCCCCTGCCCGCGGGTTCCACCAGGCCGCGCAGTCGCCGACGGCCACCACCGAGGGGAGATTGGTACGGCCCATCGAGTCGCAGAGCACGCCGTTGCCCAAGCGGA
The DNA here is from genome assembly GCF_059092625.1 of Arthrobacter sp. Y3221114. Classification (NCBI taxonomy): domain Bacteria; kingdom Bacillati; phylum Actinomycetota; class Actinomycetes; order Micrococcales; family Micrococcaceae; genus Arthrobacter; species Arthrobacter sp. Y3221114. The sequence continues at coordinate 32,242 of NZ_JBNHHW010000005.1, read as the reverse complement.
TTCCGGAGCCGAGCAGCCAGTCGGTGTTCGGCTGCCCACCAACGCCCACCAACACGATGTCCGAGGGAAGCTCCCGTCCGTCGTCGAGCACCACGTGGCTGACGTTTCCGCCGCTGGTCCGGAAGGACCGGATGGATTTGCCGCACAGCATCTCCACCCCGCCGGCCGAATGCAGTCCGGCGACGGCCGCCCCCATCCCTGCGCCCAGGGCTCCGGACAACGGTGCAGCGGACCGCTCCACGACGGTTACGTCGAGGCCCGCGGCACGGGCCGTCGAAGCTGTTTCGGCGCCGATGAAACCCGCCCCGATCACCACCATTTTCCGACCGGGCAGCAGGTGCCCGCGCAGCGCCCGGGCGTCGTCCAGCGTGCGGAGGGTGAACACGTTCGCACAGCCATCGACTTCGGGCAGCACCCTGGCGGAGGATCCGGTGGCCACGACAAATCCGTCCGCGGAGAGAGTCCGTCCGTCGCTGAGGGATACGGTCATCGACTCAGGGTCGAGGCCTACGGCCTTCACACCGAGGATCCATTCGGCGTCCAACTCGTCGTCCCCGGCGACCAGCGCCAAGTCCGCCTCCGAAATCCGGCCGGCCAGGAAGTCCTTGGACAGCGGCGGGCGGTCATAGGGCGGATGGATTTCCTCCCCAACGACGATCAGGCGGCCGGCAAAACCTTGGGCGCGTGCTGCCCGGGCGGCAGAGAGCCCTGACAGCGAAGCTCCAATGATGACGAGGGTCTGCATGGGTAGGGCCTCTCACGGCAGGAGGATCGACGGCGGTTTCAACAAGCAGCACAGTGCGCAACTCGGTGCGCTATGTGAAACAGAGTGAAGAAAGATTCCCCGCGTGTCAAGGGTTCACGACGTCAAGTGGATGAAGATTTTCCCACGACCCTTGACAACAGATCGTGACCCGGCACACTGTTGCCTATCGTGGACAACGTTGTTCATGACGGAACTTGCCACGCTGTGGCGTTGCGAAAGAAGCCGCTCCATGCACAAAGCCTGCCCGTTGAGCCAACTAGCACCCGGCGACGCCATCCGGCTGGATACCTCGCCTCCCATCGCGGTCTTCCACACGGAAGAGGGCGAACTCTTTGCCATCGACGACACCTGCACCCACCAGGACGCCTCGCTTGCGGACGGCTGGGTGGAGGGCTGCGAAGTCGAGTGCCCGCTGCACGCGTCGAAGTTTGATCTGCGCACCGGCGTAGTGGACGCGCCGCCGGCCAAACTCCCGGTCCGCGTCCACGGCGTCTCCGTCGTGGACGGCATCATCATGGTCCAGGAATCAGAAGAGGTCCCGAATCTCCCGCCCGGCCTGCGGGTCGACGGGCACGTGTAGCCGGGCCTTCGTCATCCAACAAAGGAACTTACATGTCAGTGAACAAAGATCTTGCAGTTGATGATGGGCCACCCGACAACGAGGTCCGGCAGGTGCTTGGCCCGGAGCCCTCGGGCGGACCGCTTGCCGCGCCGCCGGGGCGAGAGGACACCGAGGACGACGCCCGGATCCTGGCCGAGCTTCGTGCGAGCGAGAACGAGCAGGCGGTCGCGGGCAGGCACCGGACGAGCGGTGGCTTGGACAAGACGGTTTTCGCCGTGGCAGGCGTCCTCGCCGTCGCGTTCGTAGCCTGGGGCTTCCTGGCCACCGAGCACCTCGGCACCACCTCGGTCACCGTCCTGAACTGGGTGATGGAGAATACCGGTTGGCTGTTCATTCTGCTGGCCTCGCTCTTCGTGGTTTTTGTGCTGTGGCTGGCGATCGGCCGGTTCGGCAACATCCCGCTGTCCAAGGACGGCGAAAAGCCGGAGTTCCGCACCATCTCCTGGATCTCCATGATGTTCGCCGCCGGCATGGGCATCGGCCTGATGTTCTACGGCGTGGCGGAGCCGATGTACCACTACATCGCCCCGCCTCCCGGAACCGTCGACGGGCAGACGCCAGAGGCCATCCAGACGGCGATGGCCACCTCGCTGTTCCACTGGACACTGCATCCGTGGGCGATGTACGCCGTCGTCGGCATTGCCATGGCCTACGGCACCTACCGGCTGGGCCGCAAACAGCTGATCTCGGCAATCTTCACCTCCTTGTTCGGCAGCAAGACGGTGGAGGGACCGGCCGGAAAGTTCATCAACATCCTGGCCATCTTCGCCACCCTCTTCGGCACCGCCGCGTCGCTCGGCCTCGGCGCCCTGCAAATCGGCAGCGGCCTGGCCTTCAACGGCTGGGTTGGCGAGCTGGCAACGGGCGTGCTCGTGGTCATCATCGCCGTGCTCACGGCATGCTTCATCGCCTCGGCCGTCTCCGGAATCCGCCGCGGCATCCAGTGGCTGGCCAACATCAACATGGTGCTGGCCGTAATCCTGGCGCTGATCGTGTTCATTGCCGGGCCCACGCTGTTCATCCTGAACCTGGTGCCGGCCGCCGTCGGGGATTACGCCCGCGACCTGGCCGAGATGGCCTCCCGCACCGAAGCGGTGGGCGACGAGGCGCTGCGCAGCTGGATGTCCGGCTGGACGGTGTTCTACTGGGCCTGGTGGGTGTCCTGGACACCGTTCGTCGGCATGTTCATTGCCCGGATCAGCCGCGGCCGCACCATCCGCCAGTTCGTCACCGGCGTGCTGCTGGTGCCAAGCATTGTGAGCGTCGCCTGGTTCGCGATCTTCGGCGGCGCCAGCTTCGGCGTGCAGGCCGCAGCGGATGCCACACCGGATACCGGCGACGGGCTGGTGGACATGGTGGACGGCGAACCGACCATCTCCTTCGACGGCGCCCTCTTCGATCTGCTGCAAAACCTGCCGTTGCCGAACATCCTGGCCGGCGCGGTGGCGATCCTGGCGATGGTGCTGGTGGGAATTTTCTTCGTCACGGGCGCCGATTCGGCCTCGCTGGTGATGGCTTCCCTCAGTTCCAACGGGGCCGAAGAGCCCTCCCGCGGCGTCGTGATCTTCTGGGGTGCGCTGACCGGCGGGGTGGCTGCGGTGATGTTGCTCGCCGGCGGAGACCAGCCGGCCGAAGCCTTGAACGGACTCAAGAACATCACCATCGTGGTGGCGTTGCCGTTCGTCCTGGTGATGCTGTTGATGTGCATTGCGCTGGCCAAGGACTTGCGCCGTGATCCCTTGGCGCTGCGCCGACGGCTGGCCGACTCTGTGGTGGAGCGCGCCATCCGTTCCGGGGTGGGCCAGCACGGCGGCAGCAGGTTCGATCTGGTCACCAAGCATGAATGCGACGACACGTGTCCCGAAGGGAAGTGCCCGGCAGCTTCTCCGCCCGCCTAGGCCGCCCTGCGGCGGGCGGACCGGTGCAACCGGGGCGCCCGCCGCACCGCACAAACGCCTGACCCTTCATCCCTTGCCCCGCCCTGCTACCTCAAGGAGCATTACCGCATGAGCACTACCCCGCGCATCGTCATCATCGGAGCAGGGATCGTCGGCGCCAATCTGGCGGATGAACTGGCCACCCACGGCTGGACGAACGTGACCGTCCTGGAGCAGGGCCCGCTGCATCTGGCCGGCGGGTCGAGTTCGCACGCCCCCGGCCTGGTGTTCCAGACCAATCCGTCCAAGACCATGACCGAATTCGCCGGCTACACCGTGGGCAAAATGCGCTCGCTCACGGCCGACGGCGTCTCCTGCTTCAACCAGGTGGGCGGGCTGGAGGTGGCCACCACGCCCGCGCGGTTCGATGACCTTAAGCGCAAGGCCGGCTTCGCCGCGTCCTGGGGCGTCGAGGCCCGGCTGATCGATCCGGATGAGTGCGAGAAGCACCATCCGCTGCTGCCGGCCGGGAGCGTGCTGGGCGGCCTGCACATCCCCTCCGACGGGTTGGCCCTCGCGGCCCGCGCCGTCCGGCTGTTGATCGCCCGCGCCTCCGCCGCCGGCGTCGAGTTCCGCGGTTCCACCACCGTGACAGGCATTGAGCACGACGGCGGACGGGTCACCGCGGTGGCGACCGACGCCGGGAGGGTGCCCGCCGACATCGTGGTCTGCTGTGCCGGGTTCTGGGGGCCGACGATCGGCGCCATGGCCGGCATGACGGTGCCGCTGCTCCCGCTGGCTCACCAGTATGTCAAGACCTCGGCGTTGCCCGCGCTGGCCGGTCGGAACGAGCTGCCCAACGGCGCCCGGCTGCCGATCCTGCGCCATCAGGACGCGGACCTGTACTTCCGCGAGCACGGCGACCGGCTGGGCATCGGTTCCTACGCGCACCGGCCCATGCCGGTGAACCTGGACGAACTCTCCGCCGTCCCGCCGGCGGACGTGTCCGAAGACCGCATGCCGTCGCGGCTGGATTTCACGCCGGAGGACTTCGAACCGTCCTGGCGGGAGAGCCAGCGGCTGCTGCCGGCACTCCACGGCGCGCAGATCGCCGACGGCTTCAACGGCGTCTTTTCCTTCACCCCCGACGGCGGTCCGCTGATCGGCGAGTCCCCGGACGTCGCCGGCTTCTACCTGGCCGAAGCCGTCTGGGTCACCCATTCGGCGGGCGTGGCCAAGGCAGTGGCAGAGCTGCTGGTGGACGGACGGTCGCGGACGGACCTGCATGAATGCGATGTGCGCCGGTTCGAAGATGTGCAGCTGGCGCCGGAGTACATCAGCCAGACGTCGCAGCAGAACTTCGTGGAGATCTATGACGTGCTGCATCCGCTGCAGCCGCGCGAATCCCCGCGGAACCTGCGCACCAGCCCGTTCTTCGGCCGCCAGCAGGAGCTCGGCGCGGTCTTCCTGGAATCCGGCGGCTGGGAGCGGCCGCACTGGTACGAGGCCAACGCGGCGCTGCTGGCGGCGCTGCCGCAGGACTGGCGGGAACCGGAGCGCGACGCCTGGGCGGCCCGCTACCACTCCCCCATCGCCGCGGCCGAAGCCTGGAAGACGCGCACCGCCGTCGCCATGTATGACATGACCCCGCTCAAGCGGGTGGAGGTGTCCGGGCCGGGCGCCCTGACCTTGCTGCAGCGGCTGGGCACCGGGCAGCTCAACAAGAAACCCGGGGCGGTGACCTACTGCCTGTTGCTGGATTCCGGCGGCGGCATCCGCAGCGACATCACGGTGGCCCGGCTGGCGCCGGAGCGGTTCCAGGCAGGCATCAACAACAACGCCGACTACGAGTACCTGCGCGGCGAGGCAGCGGCACAGTCGCACACCGACCCGGCCCAGTGGGTGCGGGTCGAGGACATCACCGCCGGCACCTGCTGCATCGGGCTCTGGGGGCCGTTGGCCCGCGACGTGATGGCCAAGGTCAGCAGCGACGACTTCAGCAACGACTCGCTCAAGTACTTCCGCACGGCCCAGGTGCGCATTGCCGGCCTGACCGTCACCGCGATGCGGCTCTCCTATGTAGGCGAGCTGGGCTGGGAACTGTACACCACGGCCGACCAAGGGCTCAGGCTCTGGGACGCGCTGTTCGAGGCCGGGCAGGAGCACGGGATCATCGCCGCCGGCCGGGCCGCGTTCAACAGCCTGCGGCTGGAAAAGGGGTACCGGCTCTGGGGCACCGACATGACCACCGAGCACACGCCGGAGGAGGCGGGCCTCGGGTTCGCGGTCAAGTCGGACAAGGGCGGATTCGTCGGCGATGCCGCGCTGGCCGCCGCGGGCGCTCCGGCCCGCCGGCTGCGCTGCCTGACCATCGACGACGGCCGGTCGGTAGTGCTGGGCAAGGAGCCGGTGTACGTGGACGACGTCCCGTCCGGTTACGTCACCAGCGCGGCCTTCGGCTACACGGTGGGCCGGCCGATCGCGTACGCCTGGCTTCCCGCCCAAACCGCGGAGGGAGACGGCGTCGAGATCGAGTACTTCGGCCGCCGCATTCCGGCCACCGTCGCCGCCGAACCGCTGGTCGATCCCGGCATGGAACGCCTGCGCGGCTGACTGTCTGCGCTGACGGGGAGCCTGGCCGCGGCTAGGGCCGCAGCAGCACCTTGATGGCGCGCCGTTCGTCCATGGCCCGGTAAGCTTCAGCGGCGTCGGCGAGGGGCATGACCGCGTCGAAGACCCTGCCGGGATTGATCTTCCCGGCCAGGACGTCCTCGAGGAGTTCCGGAAGGTATTCGCGGGTGGGCGCGGCGCCGCCGGCGACGGCAATGTTCTTGGAGAACAGCACCCCGATGGGCAGTTCGGCGCCGCCGGCGGGGACGCCCACGAAGCCGACGGATCCGCCGGGCCTGGTGCAGCGCAGCGCCTGGTCCATCGACTCCGCCGTGCCCACGCATTCGAGCACCGAATCGGCCAGCACGCCGCCGAGCAGCTCTTTGACCCTTTCGGCGGCGGCCTTGCCGCGTTCCGCCACGACGTCGGTCGCGCCGAATTCGCGCGCCAGTGCCGCCCGGTCGTCGTGGCGGGACATCGCGATGATCCGCTCGGCGCCCAGCCGCTTGGCTGCCAGCACCCCGCACAGTCCGACGGCGCCGTCACCCACGACGACGACGGTGCGCCCCGGACCCACCTTGGCGCTGATGGCCGCGTGGTGTCCCGTGCCCATCACGTCGGAGAGCGTGAGCAGGCTCTTGGCCAGTTCCTCCCCGGGATCGGTCACGCCCGGCACCGCCACCAAGGTAGCGTCGGCGTGGGGCACGCGCACGGCTTCGCCCTGGCCGCCGTCGACCGGCAGGCCGTGCTCGTCGCGGCCTCCCCAACTGGCCCGGTGTTCGCAGGAGGTTTGCACGCCGTTGCGGCAGGGCGGGCACTCGCCGCAGCTGATCGCCCACGGGGCCACCACGAAGTCGCCGGCCGACAGCGTCCGCACCGCGTCGCCCGTTGCCTCGACGACGCCGATGAGTTCGTGGCCGATGGGATGCGGTTTGCCCGGCTCGCGGATGCCGCGGTAGGGCCACAGGTCGGAACCGCAGACGCAGGTGGCCCTCACGCGCACGATCGCGTCGGTGGGGGCAAGGATTTCCGGGTCGGGGCGTTCCTCGACCCGGATGTCGCCCGGTCCGTGGATAATGGCAGCGCGCATGTAACCTCCTGTGCAGTGGGTGTCTTTCCAGCCTAGCCGGGTCCCGGTGGCCTCCGGGACCAGGCGAAGCCAGCCGCTTCTGCCTGCGACCGGCCGGAAACGGCGAAGCCCGCCACCTTGCGCAGGTGGCGGGCTTCGGTGCTGTTGGCGAGGGGCCTAGAGGTTGGAGGCTTCCTCGCGGTCCGGGTAGACCTCGCGCAGCAGGTGCGCGGTCTCGGAAGGCGTCTTGCCGACCTTCACGCCCGCGGCCTCAAGGGCTTCCTTCTTGGCCTGGGCCGTGCCCGAGGAGCCGGAGACGATGGCGCCGGCGTGGCCCATGGTCTTGCCCTCCGGCGCGGTGAAGCCGGCCACGTAGCCGACAACCGGCTTGGTGACGTTGGCCTTGATGTACTCGGCGGCACGCTCCTCGGCGTCGCCACCGATTTCGCCGATCATCACGATCGCCTTGGTATCCGGATCGGCCTCGAACGCAGCCAGGGCGTCGATGTGGGTGGTGCCGATGACCGGGTCGCCGCCGATGCCGATGGCGGTGGAGAAGCCAAGGTCGCGCAGCTCGTACATCATCTGGTAGGTCAGCGTGCCGGACTTGGAGACCAGGCCCACCCCGCCCTTGCCGGTGATGTTCGCCGGGGTGATGCCCACCAGCGACTCGCCCGGCGTGATGATGCCCGGGCAGTTCGGGCCGATGATGCGGGTGATCTGGTTGCCGTCGGCGTCCTTCTTGGACTGCGCCAGCGCCCAGAACTCGGCCGAGTCCTGAACCGGCACGCCCTCGGTGATCACCACGACCAAACCGATTTCGGCCTCGATCGCCTCGACCACGGCGTCCTTGGTGAAGGCCGGCGGGACGAAGACGATGGAGACGTCGGCACCGGTCTCGGCGACGGCTTCCTTGACGGTGCCGAACACCGGAAGGGTCTTCTCGCCGTGGGTGACCGTGGTGCCGGCCTTGCGCGCGTTCACGCCGCCAACAATGTTGGTGCCGGCGTGCAGCATGCGTGCCGTGTGCTTGGAGCCTTCGCCGCCGGTGATGCCCTGGACGATGACCTTCGAGTCCTTGTTGATGAAGATAGACATGTTTTAGTTCCTCGGTCCTTAGGCGTTGGCCAGTTCGGCGGCCTTGTCGGCGCCCTGGTCCATGGTCAGGGCCAGGGTGACCAGCGGGTGGTTGGCGTTGAGCAGGATCTGCCGGCCTTCGTCCACGTTGTTGCCGTCCAGGCGGACAACCAGCGGCTTGGTGGCCTTCTCGCCCAGGATTTCCAGGGCCTTGACGATGCCGTTTGCCACGGCGTCGCACGCGGTGATGCCGCCGAAGACGTTCACGAACACGCTCTTGACCTGCTGGTCATTGAGGATGACGTCCAGGCCGGCGGCCATGACCTCGGCCGAGGCACCGCCGCCGATGTCCAGGAAGTTGGCGGGCTTGACGTTGCCGTGCTTCTCGCCGGCGTAGGCGACGACGTCCAGGGTGGACATGACCAGGCCTGCGCCGTTGCCGATGATGCCGACCTGGCCGTCGAGCTTGACGTAGTTCAGGTCCAGTTCCTTGGCCTTGGACTCGAGTGGATCTGCGGCTTCCTTGTCCTCGAGCTCCTCGTGGCCGGGCTGCCGGAAGGAGGCGTTCTCGTCCAGCGAGACCTTGCCGTCCAGGGCGACGATGTCGCCGGCGCCGGTCTTGACCAGCGGGTTGACCTCAACCAGGGTGGCGTCTTCCTTGATGAATACGTCCCAGAGCTTGATGATGACCTCGGCCACCTTCGTGCGAAGGTCCTCGGCGAAGCCGGCCTCTGCGACGATCTCGTCGGCCTTGGCCTGGTCGATGCCTACGGCCGGGTCGATGGCAACCTTGGCCAAGGCGTCCGGGCGCTCCACGGCCAGCTGCTCGATCTCCATGCCGCCCTCCACCGAGCACATGGCCAGGTAGTTGCGGTTCGAGCGGTCCAGCAGCACGGAGAAGTAGTACTCCTCGGCGATGTCGGCGCCCTGGGCGATCATGACCTTCTTGACGGTGTGGCCCTTGATGTCCATGCCGAGGATGTTGGAAGCGTGTTCAAACGCCTCGTCCGGGGTCTTGGCGACCTTGACGCCACCGGCCTTGCCGCGGCCTCCGACCTTCACCTGAGCCTTGACGACAACTACGCCGCCAATTTTCTCAGCAGCTGCCTTGGCTTCTTCTGGGGTGTACGCAACGATTCCAGCCAGCACGGGTACTCCGTGTGCCTCGAAGAGATCGCGCGCCTGGTATTCATACAGGTCCACGGGTTGTGTCCTTCTACGTCGAAGTCGTTTCTGACTCGGAGCGGCATCCGCGGTTGGCCGTGGCGGTGACCACGGACGGGGTGCGGATGCCTGCAGTGCTCCATGGGGAACTCTAGCCCCTTTGGCCTCGGGCGCCGGTCCCAGAGTACCGCTTTAGTGGCCAAGGGCACACTTCTACAACTTGTAGAATCGTCACGGCTTGGGGTAACGGGGCGGCACGGCTAACCCTTGCCGCTGCCTTCCTGAGGGGCGACGGCGGTGTCCCCACCCTGGGCGGCATCGTCGGCCTGTGCGGCGCCGCCACCCTGCGCTATAGCGGCGGACGGTGCACTGCCCCTGATCACGGTCTGGTTCAGCAGCGGAATGCGCAAGCCTTCTGCGGCCAAGGCTTCCTTCAGGCGGGCCCGCATCTTGCGCGCGATCGCCCACTGTTCCAACGGTTTGGTGCGGATGGCCAGCCGGATCACCACGGATTCGCCGGTCAGCGCCTCCACACCCCAGACCTCCGGGTCGTCCAAAATCAGCCTGCGGTTGTCCTCGTCCATGCGCAGTTCCATGGCGGTCTTGAGAATCAACTCGGAGACCTTCTCCACATCGGCGTCGTACGGTACCGGGATGTCCAGCACGGCCCGCGCCCAGCCCTGCGAGGAGTTGCCCACCCGCAGGATCTCCCCGTTGCGAACGTGCCACAGCGTGCCGTCCACGGCGCGCACCTGGGTGACCCGCAGGCCGACAGACTCCACCGTGCCGGATGCCTCGCCCAAGTCGACCACGTCGCCGATGCCGTACTGGTCTTCGGCCACCATGAACAGGCCCGACAGGTAGTCCTTGACCAGGGTCTGGGCGCCAAAACCAATGGCGACGCCGGCAATGCCGGCACTGGCCAGTACCGGGCCGAGGTTGAAGTCCAGCTCCGTGAGCACCATCAGCGCGGTGATGCTGGCCAGCACGATGGTGGTGATCGAACGCAGCACCGATCCGATCGTCTTCGAGCGCTGGGCCCGGCGTACCGCGGCGATCGGCGAGTCCTGAATCAGCCAGTAGCGCGGGTCTTTTGTGTTCTTGGGCGCCGCAGGGTCGAATTTGTCCAGCTTGGCGGTCTCGCCATCGGCGATCTTTCCGGTGACGCGTTTGATCACCATCCGCAGCACCATGTTCAACAGGAATCCACCCAGCAGGATCAGCGAAACGCGCAGCGGCTTGTCAAGCCAAAAATCGGGGGTTGCCAGCCGTTCCAAAGTCCTAATGTCCACGTGGTCCATGGATAAGAACGGTAAGCGCCCCGTCATGCCGCTGCCAAATGCGCGGTCGCAAACGTGGCGCATCTCCCAGCGGAGGTCAGCCCATCTTGGTCAGCGGCGCATAGCGCAGCAACAGCCGCTTCTCGCCGGCGTCGAATTTCACCTTGGCCACCGTCTTGTCGCCGGCACCCTCGAGCCCCAAAACCGTCCCGTTGCCGAAGCTTGCGTGGTTGACCTTGTCGCCGATGGACAGCGCGATGACTTCCTTCTGCGGCTGCACGCGTCCGGCCCGCGTCTTGGCGCTGGTGATCGAGGGCGCCGATCCGCGCATGTTGCTGATGTCCTGGCCGCCGGAGGCCCCGGCGCCCCAGTGCGATCCGCCGTAGCGGCTGGACCCGAAGCTGCCCGCGGACGCGAACGTCGGGCGGGCCGTGCCTTCGCGCTTCCAGTCGATAAGTTCGGCCGGGACCTCTTCGATGAACTGACTGGCCGGATTGAACTGGCTCTGGCCCCACATGCTGCGGGACTCGGACCGGGTCAGGTACAGCCGCTGGCGAGCGCGCGTCAGGCCCACGTAGGCCAACCGCCGCTCTTCGGCCAGCTCCGCCGGGTCGGTCATGGAGCGCTGGTGCGGGAAGATTCCGTGTTCCATGCCGGTGAGGAACACCACCGGGAACTCCAGCCCCTTGGCGGTGTGCAGGGTCATCAGCGTCACCACGCCCTGGTCCTTGGCCAACTGCGCCGCCTTAGCGTCCGGGGCGTCCGGAATCTGGTCCGCGTCGGCCACCAGCGCCACCTGCTCCAGGAACTCGGACAGCGACCCTTCCGGGTTGTCCCGTTCGTATTCGCGCACCACGGCCACGAGCTCGGCCAGGTTCTCCACCCGGGATTCATCCTGCGGGTCGCTGCTCTGGCGCAGCATGGCCAGGTAGCCGGTCTGCTCCAGCACGGCCTCCAGCGCGGCGGCCGCACCGGATCCGGCGGCGACTTCGGCCAGGTCGTCGATCAGCTTCACGAAGCCGGCGACCGCGTTCACCGACCGGGTGGCCATGCCGGGTGCCTCCTCGGCACGGCGCAGCGCCTCCATGAACGAGATCCGGTCCCGTTCCGCCAGCGCGGCGACGGCGTACTCGGCGCGATCGCCGATCCCGCGTTTAGGTTCGTTGAGGATGCGGCGCAGGTTGACGACGTCGTCCGGGTTCGCCAAGACCCGCAGGTAGGCCAGCGCGTCCTTGATTTCCTTGCGCTCGTAGAAGCGGGTGCCGCCGACCACCTTGTAGGGCAGTCCCACCCGGACCAGCAAGTCCTCGATGGAGCGGGACTGGGCGTTGGTGCGGTAGAAAATGGCGATGTCGCCGGGGCGGATCCCTTCGGAGTCCTGCAGCCGGTCGATCTCGCCGGTGATGAAGCGGGCCTCGTCGTGCTCGTTTTCGCCCACGTAGCCGATGATCTTCTCGCCGTCGCCCTCGGCGGTCCAGAGCCGCTTGGCCGGGCGGTCCGGGTTCCGGGAGATCACCGAGTTGGCTGCGGTCAGGATGGTTTGGGTCGACCGGTAGTTCTGTTCCAGCAGGATGGTGCGCGCGCTCGCGTAGTCCTTCTCGAAATCGACGATGTTGCGCACGTCCGCCCCGCGGAAGGCGTAGATGGACTGGTCCGAGTCGCCCACCACGGTCAGTTCGCCGGCCGGCACCGACCCGTCCTCAGACTCCTTGGTCAGCTCGCGCACCAGCCGGTACTGGGCATGGTTGGTGTCCTGGTATTCGTCCACCAGCACATGGCGGAAACGGCGGCGGTAGGAGTCGGCAATCGCCGGGAACGCCTGGAAGATGAAGACAACCTGCGCGATCAGGTCGTCGAAGTCCATGGCGTTGGCCTGGCGCATCCGCTGGGTGTAACCGGTGTAGACCGAGGCCACCGCCTGCTCGAACGGATCCGAATAATTGGCGCTGGAGGCGTAGGACTCGTCGTCGATCAGCTCATTCTTCAGCGCCGAGATCTTGTGCTGAATGGACTTGGGCGGGAAGCACTTCGGGTCCAGGTCCAGCCCCTTGGCCACCTGGCTGACCATCCGCAGCGTGTCGGCCGAATCGTAGATGGAGAAGTTCGAGTTCAGCCCCACGTGCTTGGCTTCGCGGCGCAGGATCTTCACGCAGGACGAGTGGAACGTGGAGATCCACATCCGCTTGGCCGGGTCCCCCACCAGCGACTCGATCCGCTCCCGCATCTCCGCCGCGGCTTTGTTGGTGAAGGTGATGGCGAGGATTTCCCCCGGCCGCGCGCGGCGGGTGGCCAGCAGGTACGCGATGCGGTGGCTGAGCACCCGGGTCTTGCCGGATCCGGCACCGGCGACGATCAGCAGCGGTGAGCCGGCATGCTTGACCGCCTCTTCCTGCTGCGGGTTCAGCCCCGAGAGCAGCTCTTCGGCGCCGGGCAGATGCGGAGCGGGCGGAGAGGCAACATGCGGGTCGAAGTCCGGGTCGGTGAGGAAATCCATGGTTCCCTAAGTCTATTAGCCGCCACCGACACTGCGGGACGCCGGCGGCGACTTCCGCCAACGGCCGACGCAAGACCGCCAGCGGCATAATGGTTGCATGTCCAAAACCCCAGCACAGCGCGCGAAGAAACACGGTGCGACGGCGGCCCCGGCCCCGGGCGGCGCCGCGATGAAGCCTGCCGTTCCCGGCAGCTCCCGGTCTCCCCAGCGCGCTGCCGGCAACGCGAACCTGATCGTGATCGCCGGAGCCGCGGTCTCGGCCTTGCTGTTCGGCTACTCGTTCCTGCTGGTGATGCCGCAGTTCTCCCAGCTGACCGGAGGTCTGGCCATGCCGGACACGCTCATCGGCGGATATTCCACCGAGTACGTCCAGCAGGTGCGCACCGCGTTCGGCGAAGACGGCGCCGGGCAATACAACTACTGGCACAAGACCGCAGACACCATCTTCCCGTTGCTGTTCGGCTTCACCTGGCTGATCCTGCTGGGGCAGCAAATCCGTCGCCGCAGCTGGCGCTGGCTCGCTTGGGCCGTCGTCGTGCTTTATGTGGCAGCGGACCTGGGCGAAAACAACGCCATCGACGCCGTGCTGGCCACGGACCCGGTGGGCGACGCGTCGCTGGCGAGCTTCCTCACTGTCGCCAAGTCCATCCTGTTCGGGCTGAGCCTGGTCGCCGCCGTCGTCGCGGTCTTCACGCGTAAACCCAAACCGGCCGGCGGCTCGGCCGCCGCGCCAGCCGGCAGCGCCACTTAAGCTAAGCTTTTGGCGTTGCCCCCGTAGCTCAGGGGATAGAGCACCGCTCTCCTAAAGCGGGTGTCGGCAGTTCGAATCTGCCCGGGGGCACAAGTAAAACGCCTAGTCAGACGGCAGTTCTCAGGAACCGGGCTTAGTCCGCAAATAGTACGCAAGAATTTTGTTTCTGTCCCCGGTGAGCCGATCCGCCACGTCATCCAGATCGCTGTCGAACAGGTCCGAGTAAAAATCCAGAGTCGTGGACTGCTTGTCGTGGCCGAGCATCCGTTGCAAGGCCAGGACCGACGCGCCACTTACTTACAGCCAGCGATGCGGTCGTGTGCCGCAATTCATGGGGAGTCAGGCCCGGAACCCCCAAGGCCTTAGCTGCGAGGTCGAACCATTTTCGCCGCATGTTCCGCACACGGAGGTACCCGCCCCGAGGCGCGGGGAACAACAGATCGGATGGAGCCTTGCCTTCATCTAGATCCGGTAAGGCCTCCACGAGAAAAAGGGGTATCGGCACTGACCGGTGCGCTGATGGTCCTTCGGAGTGGACACGACACCTTTCCCGTTCACTTCAGTAAAAGACCGAACCAAGTCGCGGTGTTGCTTCGTAAACAGGCGAAATTGACTGAATTGGTCGCAGAGATGGAGTGGGCGCCAGATCACATTAGCTATCTCATGGCGGAGACACTCGCGCCAGTTGCGGCAACCACGCGCCAAGCCGTCCATGCGTTCTACAGACGTGAACAAAGTGAGAAACGGGAAGACCCCACGAGAAATTGTGGACGGTGCGTCTTTCCGTGATGGGGGGACGGTGAGCCGGGATTTCCGGCTACCGAATGCGGTAGGCCAACGAGTATCTAGACAGAGGTAGGTATCCAACCTTCGAGCCGATTACTCGTACCCTGATGCTTCGTGAACGATCACTCTTGGTGAGTTTGTAGGTTTTGGCTGTAGCGCCTTCTATGGCCTTGCCTGACTTGTACCACTGATATTTGAAAGTCGTTCCGGACGTCCAGCTTCCGGGGTTCGCTTTCAAGGTGTAGCCGACCTTCTTGGTGCCGCTCACCACGGGCGTCCTCGCAACCAAAGTGCCCTTGGAAACAGCTTTAGTGGGAGCCGAGTAGTTGGAAGCATTCGTGTATCCGGTCGCAGAGCCCGTTACCCGAACTTTTATGGTCTTACCGGCGTCTGCGGCAGTGAGCTTGTATGTTTTCCCAGTCCCGCCCTTTATAGCTGCGCCAGATCGGTACCACTGGTAACTGAACCTCGGGTACTCCGGAGACCAATTCCCTGTCGCAGCAGTCAGGGTAGCGCCCACCTTGGCAGTGCCCGCAATTGTCGGTGTCGGAACGGTCGTGAAATTTAGCCAGGGCGGGGAAACTGAGTCAGACATACGCGTGGTGTAGACGTAACCACGGGCATATCCGCTGACGCTGACACTGATCTTGCGCCCGGCGTCGGCCGGCGTCAGAGTGTAACTCGTCGCACTGGACATCATCTCAACGATGGGTTCACCGTCCCGGTACCACGTGTAGTCAAACCTCGCAGTGGGTGACCACGGCTTGATCAGGACGCGCAGGCTACTGCCCACGGCGGCCGAGCCGTAGAGAACGGGGGAAGGCGTCTCGACGAAGCTTGTCTCAACTTCCTTACTGAGAACCACGTCCTCTAGACGGGTCACTTCATAGGCCTTGGGGGCAATCGTAGTAGCTGCCTCCCAGCTGCCACCGTTCAGATACCACTTAAAGCCGTAGGTACCCGGCTCGCGGTGGACAACACGGGCGAGGGTGCCTTCGTCGTGGGTTATGTGGCCGTAGTAGTCCTCGAATGACAGCCTGCATCCATCCTGACTTCTCACCACAAACGTGTATCGGCCGGCTGCGTCTGTGAAGATATGGCGGTAATGCGAATAAAGGGGGCAGTTCAACTCCGCGAGGATGTTCGCAATCGGCTTGCCCGAGGTATCCACGACGCGCCCCTCAACTACGGCGTCGTTAGCCTGTGCTGGGGCGGCACCCACGGCAGCACCACCCGCCACTAAGGCCGCTCCTATCACCGCGGACAACACTCGTCGAACCAAGTTCCAGCTTTTCAATTGTTCCCCCAACTGATCGCACCGCGCACGCGGGCTTCAGATGAAAGGATACATTCTCTATCCCTGAATATGCAGCGCGTCACTCCGGACGCGCCAAAGGGTGTCGGTAGTAGCGAAACACTTTACTGTGTCGACCGCGGAGTAACGTCAAAAGCGACTAAAGAGGCCCGGCGTCATTCACCTTTTATCTCGGTGGCGCCGCACCGTATTCGCTGAGGCCGAGTGCCCGTAATGCTCAAGTCGTTCGATTGCATTCCTGCCGGGCCCGTCGGCGAAATGCCGGGCGGCCTTGAAGTCCGCATGCCGGGCGACCGACAGCGGCGTTGAAAGGGCAGCCGACCGCCGCCTGTGCAACCCCCCACGGAAGCACAGACGGTAGCCGGCTGTAGTGCCTTCCACCGAAGCGGCCAGGAATTCCTGTCAGCCGGGACCGCTGGTTCCGGTTCTTCCCGTTCGCCGGAGCCAGCAGCATCTTCCCGCCGCTTTGTTGGCCGACGGCCGCGCCGTTCCCCTGAAGCACGCAAGCCACTCAAGGGACCGTTCATTCCCCAGAGTGTGCGCACCCCAGGCACTGCCGTCACATATATCTAAATCGATTGGATTTAATAAAGCAACTCTTGGGACCGGTTATGGCGCGAGTGCGCGCCTACTACGCTGGCGTCGCGGGGTGAAGCCGGGTGCCTGCGTCCCGGCTAGTTGCCCAGGAGCAGCCCGCTGGCCTTGGGTGAGAGGGCGTCGTCCAGCACCAGGCAGGCCCCGCCGACGGCCCCCACCTCGAATCCCAGCGAGGAGGACACCACGTCGACCCCGTGGATCGCCCGCGAGACGAACCGCTTGTTGATCTCCTCGCGCAGGATCGGCAGCGCCAGTTCGTCCAAGCCGTCCCACAGCGGGCCGCCAAAGATGACGCGGTCCACGTCCAGGATATTGACCACCTGCGCGACGGTTCCGCCCAGCAACCGGGCCGCCCGGGCGATGATGGCCGCGGCCGCCGGCTCGCCCTCGCCGGCCATGCGGCAGATCGTGACGATCCGTTCCGTGGCCTGGTGCCGGTCCCCCAGCTCGGCCTCGGCCGGGAACAGCCCGGCCTCCACGGCCTGTTGGAACAGCGTGCCGAAGTTCAGCGCCATGCCCACGCAGGTGCGTTTTCCGCAGTCACACGGCGGGACCTCCGCCTCCACCGGGAAATGGCCGATCTCGCCGATGTTGCTGGAGGCGCCGCGCAGCACCTGGCCTTCGAGCACCACGCCGGCGCCCAGGCCCGTGCCCAGGTAAACGAACACGAAGTTCTCGGGCTCCCGCCGTCCGCTGGCCCACAGTTCCGCCACCGCCGCGGTTGTCGTGTCCTTGTCCATCAAAACCGGCAGGCCCGTCAGGTCACGCAGGGGTTCGCGCAAGGGCACCGACGTCCACTCGCGCATCATCGGCGGATCCACCACCATCCCTTCGGCCGCGTCGATCGGCCCGGGTGCGGCCAGCCCGATGCCCAGAATGCGGTTGCGTTTGATGCCGGAGGCGGTGATGAGCGCCTCCGTTGCGGCGGCCATCGCAGCGGCTATGCCGTCCGGTTGGCCGGCCGTGGGAACGTCATGCCGGGCACGTGCCACCACCTCGCCGTCGAGGTTCAGCATGACCAGGGTCATGACCACCGGGTCGAGGTGGATGCCGATGGCCAGCCGGCTGGAAACCTCCAACTGCAGCACGGTGCGCGGCTTGCCGGGCCCGCTGACGGTCTTGCGGTCTTCGCGCACCAGGCCTTCGTCCACCAGCCGGCGCACCACATTGGAGATCGTTTGCGGGGACAGTCCGGTGCTCTCCACCAGTTCCACCCGGGCGATTCCCTCGCGGGCACGGCGGATGGCGTTAAGGATCACGGCCTGGTTATAGCCGCCGAGGCGGCCAAGGTTGGTTCCGCGCTGCATCGCACCCGCTTTCCACTCATTCGACGTGTGGGACCCAGAGCAACTCTAGCCATTGAGCGGGCGCACCACACTGGCGGCGCGGCCGCCTTCCTCGTGCAATCCGGACCGCCGCACTCAGGCCAAACCTGCCACCCGGGTATCGCTGAGGAACTGGGTCCGGTACAGCTCGGCGTAGCGGCCCTCCAGGGCCAGCAGCTGGGCGTGCGTGCCCTGCTCCACAATCCGGCCGCCCTCAATCACCAGGATTCGGTCAGCGGAGCGCACGGTGGATAGCCGGTGGGCAATAACGACGGCGGTGCGCCCCTCGAGTGCCTCGGTGAGCGCCGCCTGCACGGCCGCTTCGTTGGTGGAGTCCAGCGCGGCTGTCGCCTCGTCCAGGATGACCACCCGGGGATGGCCCAGCAGCAAGCGGGCGATGGTCATCCGCTGCCGTTCGCCGCCGGAGAGCCGGTAGCCGCGCTCCCCCACCATGGTGTCCAGGCCATCCGGCAGGGACCGAATCAGGTCCTCCAGCCGGGCACGGCGGAGCACGTCCCAGATCTCGTCATCGCTCGCCTCCGGCCGGGCCAGCAGCAGGTTGGACCGGATGGTTTCGTGGAACAGGTGCCCGTCCTGGGTCACCATGCCGATTGTTCCGCGCAGCGCCTCGAAGCTCAGGTCGCGGACATCGGTGCCCGAAAGCTCAACGGAACCGGAGTCCACGTCGTACAGCCGGGCCAGCAACTGGGCCATGGTGGACTTTCCGGCGCCCGAGGACCCCACCAGCGCCACCGTCTGGCCCGGTTCCACCCGGAAGCTGATTCCGTGCAGCACCTCCTCGCCGCCGCGGGCGTCGAGGGTCGCTACCTCCTCCAGCGAGGCCAGCGACACCTTCTCGGCGGACGGGTAGGCGAACCGCACGTCCTTGAACTCGACGGAGACCGGGCCCGGCGGCACGGCACCGGCGTCGTCCTTCTCCGTAATCAGGGGCTTCAGGTCCAGCACTTCGAAGACGCGCTCGAAGCTGACCAGCGCACTGGAGATCTCCACCCGGGCGTTCGCCAGGGCCGTCAGCGGCGCATACAGGCGGGTGAGCAGGAGCGCCAGCGTCACCACGTCGCCCGGATCCAGTTGGCCGATGATCGCGTAGAAGCCGCCGAGCCCGTAGACCAGGGCCAGGGCCAGCGCGGAAACCAGGGTGAGCGCCGTGACGAACACCCACTGCATGACCGCGGTCCTGATGCCGATGTCGCGCACCCGCTGGGCCCGGAGCTTGAACTCGCGGGATTCGTCGGCGGGCCGGCCGAACAGCTTGACCAGCGTGGCTCCGGGCGCGGAGAACCGTTCGGTCATCTGCGTGCTCATGGCGGCGTTGTGGTTGGCGGTCTCGCGGCGCAGTTCCGCGAGCCTGCTGCCCATCCGGCGGGCCGGCAGCAGGAACACCGGCAGCAACAACAGCGCCAGCAGGGTGACCTGCCAGGAGGTGTTCAGCATGACGATCAGCGTCAGGATCAGCGCCACGAGGTTGCTCACCACACCGGAGAGCGTTCCCGCGAAGGCCCGCTGCGCACCGATCACGTCGTTGTTCAGCCGGCTGACCAGCGCGCCCGTGCGGGTGCGCATGAAGAACGCGATCGGCATCTTCTGGACGTGGTCGAACACCGCGGTGCGCAGGTCCAGGATGATGTCCTCGCCCAGCCCGGAGGAGATCCACCGGGTCACCATGCTGAGTCCGGCGTCGGCGATGGCCACCAGGGCGATGACAACGGCCAGCCAGGCGACTACCTCGACGCCGGTCCTGGCCACGATCGCGTCCACCACCTGGCCGGCGAGCACCGGCGTGGCAACGGCCAACGTGGCGGTCACCACGGAGAGCAGCACAAAGACAACGATCTTGCCCTTGTAGGGCGCGGCGAACGCAAAGGTCCGGCGGACAGTCTCCCGCGAGAAGGACTTCTGGTCCTTCGAGTGCGAAAGCCGGTACAGCGAACTCCAGGCTGCCCCTTCCATGGACATGATGGCTCCTAACGGCTGATGGTGCTACTGCAACCCTAGAACCATTCCGAGCGCCCTGGTGTTCCTGCCGGCGGCCATGCGGCCGGAAGCTGTCCTGGATGGCTGGCGTCAGCTGAGCTGCTTCTCCTCGTGCGGGACGAAGCGGACCGTCATCGCCTTGAACCCGGGGGTGTTGGACTCCCGGGCCACGAGGTCCCGGTGGACCAGCGCGTTGGCCTCCGGGAAGTAGGCGGCCGCACAGCCGCGCGCCGTCGGGTAGGACACCAGGCGGAACTCGTCCGCCCGACGTTCGTTGCCCTTGAACGTACTGATCACGTCCACCACGTCGCGGTCGGCGAACCCCAGTTCGGCCAGGTCGTCCGGATGCACCAGGATGACCCGCCGCCCGTTGGAGATACCCCGGTAGCGGTCATCCAAGCCGTAGAACGTGGTGTTGTACTGGTCGTGGCTGCGCATGGTCTGCAGGATCAGGTGCCCCTCGGGCGCCTCGAGGTACTCCAGCGGGCTGACCGTGAACCTTGCCTTGCCGATGTCGGTGGCGAAGGACCGGGTGTCGCGCGGCGGGTTGGGCAGCACGAAGCCGCTCTTGTTCCGGATCCGCGTGTTGAAGTCCTCGAATCCGGGCAGCACCCGCGAAATGTGGTCGCGGATCACGTCGTAGTCCTCGGCCATCGCCCGCCAGTCCACCGGGTGGTCGTCCCCGAAGGTGGCCTGGGCCATCCGGGCGATGATCACCGGTTCGGCCAGCAGGTGCTCGCTGACCGGTTCCAGCCGGCCCTGCGTGGACCGGACGACGGACATGGAGTCTTCCACGGAGAGGAACTGCGCGCCCTTGGGGTGCTTGTCGTCCCGGTCGGTGCGGCCCAGCGTCGGCAGGATCAGCGAGGTCTTGCCGTGCACCACGTGCGAGCGGTTCGGCTTGGTCGACACGTGCACCGTCAGGCCGGCCTTCTTCATGCCTTCTTCCAGCGCCTCGGTTTCCGAGTTCGCCAGGGCGAAGTTGCCGCCCATGGAGACGAAGACATCCACCTTGCCGTCGGCGAAGGCGTCGAGCGCCTCGGTGGAATCGACGCCGTGCTCCCGGGGCGAGGTGATGCCGAATTCCTTGTCCAGCGCGGCCAGCAGCCATTCCTTCGGCTTTTCCCAGATGCCCATGGTGCGGTCGCCCTGGACGTTGGAGTGGCCGCGGACCGGGCAGGCGCCCGCGCCGGGCTTGCCGAAGTTGCCCTGGAGCAGCAGCAGGTTGATGATCTCGCGCAGGGTGTCCACCGAATGCGGCTGCTGGGTCAGGCCCAGCGCCCAGCAGATGATGGTCGCCTTGGACTTGGCCAGCAGCCCTGCCACCTTGGCGATGTCCAGCCGGGACAACCCGGTCGCCTTCTCGGTTTCGGCCCAGTCGATGTGCCGGCGGGCTTCGACGTATTCCTCGAATCCTTCGGTATTCGCCTGGATGAACGCCTTGTCGACGACGGTGCCCGGGGCACGGTCTTCTTCTTCCAGCAGCAGGTGTCCCAGCGCCTGGAATAGGGCGAGGTCGCCGCCGACCTTGATCTGCAGGAACTCGTCGGCCAGCGCGGTTCCGCCGCGCAGCAGCCCGTCCACCGACTGCGGGTCCTTGAACGCCATGAGTCCGGTTTCGGGCAGCGGATTCACGGCCACGATGGTGCCGCCGTTGTCCTTGCACTCCTTGAGCGCCGAGAGCATGCGCGGGTGGTTGGTCCCGGGGTTCTGTCCCACCACGAAGATCAGCTCCGAGTGGTGGATGTCCTCCAGCGACACGGTGCCCTTGCCGATGCCGATGGTCGGGTTCAGTGCGCTGCCGGAGGACTCGTGGCACATGTTGGAGCAGTCCGGCAGGTTGTTGGTGCCCAGCGAGCGCGCGAAGAGCTGGTACATGAACGCGGTCTCGTTAGCGGTGCGGCCCGAGGTGTAGAACACGCAGCGGTCCGGGGTCGTGGCGTTGATGCGTTCGCCGATCAGGCTGAACGCGTCCGCCCAAGAGATCGGCGAGTAGTGCGTCTCGCCCTCGCGGATGATGACCGGTTCGGTGATGCGGCCCTGCTGGCCCAGCCAGTACTCGGTCTTCGTGGAGAGCTCTTCGATGGAGTGGCGCGCCCAGAACTCGGGGGTGACGGTGCGCTTGGTGTTCTCCTCCGCCACGGCCTTTGCGCCGTTTTCGCAGAACTCGGCCGGCTTTCGCGGCCCGGTGATGGATTCGGGCCACGCGCAGCCCGGGCAGTCGAAGCCGCCACGATGGTTGATCCTGAGCAGCGACCGGGCGGTGCGGACGACGCCGGCCTGCTCAATGCCGCGCTCCAGCGCAACCTTCACAGCCGAAAGACCGGCGGCGGCCTTCTTCGGTTCCTTGACCTTCAGGGTGCTTTCATCAATGTCATTCACGGGTCCGGGACGAGTCATGCCCCTAATGTATCCCGGCTCACACCGGTTCTCCGACACGCTCGGCGAGTCTTACACGAAATGTCCGACGGCGGCGCCAACCCGCCCGGGGTGCGCATACACGTTAATGCTGCGTCCGCGGCTGAAACCGGCCAGCGTCAGCCCCACCTTTTCCGCCAGTTCGACGGCGAGCGAGGACGGCGCGCTCACGGCCGACAGGACGGGGATACCCGCGAGATAGGCCTTCTGGACGAGTTCGAACGACGCCCGCCCGGAGACCTGCAGCACCGTGTTCCGCAGCGGCAGCCGGCCCTCGCGCAGCGCCCACCCCACCACCTTGTCCACCGCGTTGTGGCGGCCCACGTCTTCCCGCAGGCAGAGCAGGTCGCCCTCCACGCTGAACAGGCCGGCTGCGTGGACGCCGCCGGTGCGCTCGAACACCTGCTGCTGTTCGCGCAGCCGGTCCGGCAACTGCAGCAGGATGTCCAGCGGCACTTCGCCGCCCGGGCCGGCGCCGTCCGCGCCCGGGGAGGCTCCGCCGTCGTCATTCTGCAGCGGGAAACGGGAGCGCTTGGTCACGGCGTCAATCGAGGCGGTGCCGCAGATGCCGCACGCGCTGCTGGTGACCACCTGCCGGTCCAGCCGCGGATCCGGCAGCGCCACCCCGGGCGCCAGCTGGGCCTCCACCACGTTGAAAGTCTGCCGGCCGTCCTCGTCCTCGCCGGCGCAGAAGCGCATCGAGACGAGGTGTTCGGGCGACCAGATGATGCCCTCGGAGACCAGGAAGCCGGCCACCAGGTCGAAGTCGTCGCCCGGGGTGCGCATGGTGATGGAGAACGCGCGGCCGGCCAGCCGGATTTCCAGCGGCTCTTCCACCGCCATCACGTCCTCGCGGCGGCGCGCCGGCGCGTCGAGACTGAGTTTGAGCACCTTGCGGCGCTGCGTCAAGCGGCCCATGAAGTTCTCCTCTACTGCCTTGTAACAAGCGTAAGGCACCTCACGCGGGCGGGCGCGGCATCAGGACCGGCGGTGCGGGGCGTGAGGACGAGTCGATTACCAGGGCAGGTCGAGGGCCGGCAGCTGCTCGCCGGGCTCCGCGCCGGCGGCCGGCACCACCATCACCCCGTCCGCGGCTGCCAGTCCCCGCATCATGGCCGAACCGATGCGGTCCGCGGGGACGGCACCCCCATCCGGTGACAGGCCGTAGGGCACCAGCCGGTCCTGGTCGTGCAGCGGTGGCATCGCAGTTCCGGCGGGCACGGTGCGCAGCGGGGCCAGCGGCCGGCCGGTCATGCCCGCCAGCAGCGGAGCCGCCAGGGTCAGCAGCGCCATCATGGCGGCCAGCGGATTGCCCGGCAGGCCCACTAGCAGCCGCCCGTCGGCCAGCCGGGCCAGCAGTGCCGGATGCCCCGGGCGCATCCGGATGGACGGGACGAGGATCGTCGCGCCGTCCGCGCCCAGCACCCGGCGCAGGTGGTCGGCGGAGGAGTGGCCGGTTCCGCCGGTGGTGACCACGACGTCGCCGCCGCACCCGGCGATGGCTTCCTCGGTGACCGCGAAGTCGTCGGGCAGCCGCCGGCTGTCCGTGACCCGGCCACCGAGCCGGGCGATGATGGCCGGCAGCGTGGGGCCGAACGTGTCACGGACCCGGCCCGGTGCGGGAATGCCGGAGGTGACGACTTCGTCGCCCGTGAGCAGCAGGGCTACCTGCGGCAAGGGCGCGACGGGGAGCCTATCGTGGCCGCACACCGCCGCGACGGCCAGGTGCGCAGGGGTCAGCACGGTGCCGGCGGTGACCACGACGGCGCCGGCGGCGGTCTCCTCGCCGGCCGGACGGATGTGCCGCCCGGGCGCCAGTTCCCGTCCGTCCGTGCCCGCGCACAGCTCCAGCCGGTCCGTCGCCGCGGTCCCGCATTCGCTGCGCAGCACACTGTCCGTGCCGTCGGGGATCAGCCCTCCGGTGACGACCGGGGCGGCCAGCCCGGGCCGCAAGGCGCTGCCGCTCGGGACCAACTGCCAGGGCCCGGTGCCGGCAATGGCCCAGCCGTCCATGGCGGAGGACGCGTAGTGCGGGACCGGCACCAAAGCCGCCACGTCGCGGGCCAGCGTGCGTCCGGCGCAGGCGGCCAGCTCTACGTCTGCGGCGTGCGGCCGCCACGCTTGCCGGCCGGCTGTATAGGCGGCGCTCCGGGCATCGTCCCAGCGAAGGCCGGAGCCGCTCACTCCTGCACTGCGCCGTGCCGGCGCGCCACTTCGTCGGCCACGCGGGAGGCCGCGCGCATGGCCACCTCGGGTGTTGCCTGTCCGGTGGCTGCGGCAAGGCCGGCGGCGTAGCCCACCACGAAGGTGGTCAGGGGCGCAGCCGGGCGGACCACGCTGTGCGCCGCGACGCCGGCCAGCCCCAGCACGGCGTCGATGTCAACGGGCGTGTCTTCGATTTCCAGCGCCTGGAGCAGTTCGCTGACATAGGGGGAGAGCTTTTCGGCCGCTCCGGACACAATGGCCTCCGATCCGCCCGGTGCGGGCAAATACAACGTTTGTTTCAGGCTACGGCGCGGGCCGGGCAATGCCAAAGCGGCCCGCGTCGTCCCAGGTGTCGACGTCGGAGGTGTGGTCCCCTGATAGACCCTCGAGCCTGATCTCGGCGGCCGGCAGGCCGCCGAGCAGCCGCCTGACCGGCTGGCCGGCCAGCCCGGCGGCTCCCCCGGCGTTCCGCACCGCTGCCTCCAACGCTGCGCTGTCCGCGCAGCAGGCCAACGGCTGCTGCTTGCCGTGGGCGTCTACCGGGATCCAAAGCCTGGCCTCCGGCCGAAAGACGGCGTGGCGCAGCAGCAGTTCCGGCAGCCCGGCCAGCATCGGCATGTCGCAGGCAAAGAGCAGCGTGTACGGCGCCCGCCCGGAGGCACCGCCGTCTGCCTCCCGCACCCGCCGGGAGGCACCGCTGTAGTCCTCCCGCACCAGCCCGGAGGCACCGCCGTCGTCCAGCGCGCGCAGGGAGGCACCGCCGTCGTCCTCCCGCACCAGCCCGGAGGCACCGCCGTCGTCCAGCGCGCGCCCGGAGCCAACGCCGTCGTCCTCGCGCGTTCCCAGGAAGGCACCGCCGTCGTCGTCCTGTATCAGCCCCTGGATTCCCGCCGCAATGCCCGCTGCCGGGCCGGAGAACGGCGGGTCTTCCCGGGTGAGCGTCAGCCGGAGCGGCTGCGGGGCGAGCGTGCGGCGAAAAGCTTCCATCTCCTCCGACAGGTCATCGGGGCCGACGACGGAGATCCGCTGGGCCCCGCGGACAGCCTCCAGCGTGCGGCGCAACAAGGTAGCTCCATCGAGCTGCAACAGCGCCTTGGGGCTGCCGCCCAAGCGCGAGGAGCGGCCGCCGGCCAGCACGACGGCGTCGAAAACCGGAGCCGTCACGCGGCGGTATGGGTGTCGAGGAACTGGCTCCAGGCCGGGGCCGGACGGTCCAGGTCGCGGATCCGCCAGCGGGCGCCGCTGGGCGGTTGGGGTGTTAAGCGCAGGCTCCAGCCCATTTGGGCCAGCGTGCGGTCGCCCTTGGCGTTGTTGCAGCGCAGGCAGCAGGCCACCAGGTTCTCCCAACTGTCTTCTCCCCCGCGCGACCGGGGCTTGACGTGGTCCACGGTGGTGGCCGTCTTGCCGCAATAGGCGCAGAGGTGGTTGTCGCGGCGCAGGACACCGCGGCGCGTCACCGCGGTGTTCTTGTTGTACGGCATCTTAATGTAGCGGTTGAGCAGGATGACGGAGGGACGGCCCAGGATGTCGTTGGGGCCGACGACGGGGTCTCCGTCTTCGGCAATCACGCTGGCTTTGCCGGTGAGCACAAGAAGCAGCGCCCGGCGGAAGGTGACAACCGCCAGGGGTTCGTAACCAGCATTCAGAACGAGTGTGCGCATGCACATTCCTCTAGGTCTGGCCAACCCGACCGGTGCTTCAGATCCCGGTCCGGGACTGGATTTTCTGCACTGACAGTCAAAGAGTATGACGGCGGGTGCGTTCTGCGCTAACTTTTTCGCCACCTGTGGGCCGTCGGGATGATGCCGCCGGCGGTCAGCGGCGCCAGAACTCCCGGTCTTGCGGTGCCAAGGCGGCCGGCCGCGGCGCCTACCCGCGGCAACAACGCCGCCGGCCCCGGTGCACGCTCTGGGCGTGTGCCGGGGCCGGGGGTCGGTCCTGGGGACCGGGAAGGCTGTTGCCTAGGTGACGCGGATGGCTACGTAGCCGGATCCGACGTCTGCACTGGCCAGTGCGGTGGTGTAGCCGGTCCAGCCGCCGTGAATGGCCTGGCCGTTGCCCACGTAGATGGCGATGTGCGCAACGCCGGCGCCGCCGTCGGAGTAGTACAGCAGATCGCCCGGCTGCGGGGTGGAAACCTGGGTGCCGTAGCTAAAGAACTGCGCGGGGGCGAGGTCGCCCACCGAGAAACCGGCGGCGCGCAGGGCCTTCTCCACCATGGCGGTGCAGTCCTGCGAGATGCCGATCTGGCCGTAGGCGGAGGACACCAGGGTGGAGGCTACTCCGCTGGCGGAAGCTTCGGCCTTGGCCGGCTCTGCCTTGGCCGCGGGGGCGGCGGCTGCGGCCTTGACCTCGACCGCGGGAGCGGCGGCCTGGACGGCGCCCTGGGCTGCGCCTGCGGCCTCCTCGACGACCGGGGCCACTTCCTCGGCCACGGCTTCGACAACAGGCTCAGGCTCCGGGGCCGGAGTGGACTTGATGGCGGGACGCGAGAAGGTCAGCTCGACGGCACTCGAAGCCTGGACGGTGTCCACCTGCACGCGGCTGGGAACGGACACGGTGGATGCGGTGCGTTCGATGGAGGTTGACTGCGCGGGAACCGCGGCGGTCAGGGCCAGTCCGGACGCGGCAGCGATGACGGCTGCCGAGCGACCCATGGATCCGGCATTGGACGAGACGGCTTTGGAAATCGTCTCCAGCGGGTTGGTGCGGACGGAAACGGCGCGGTGGCGCCCCGTAGCGGTGTCATTGAACACGTTAAAGGCCTCTCCCAATGCCTGCGAGGTGAGCTGTCGGATTCGGATGGGAGTGCATCCGGCCGCAGCCCTCTCCGGCAAAGCCTGAGAGCGCTAGCGACTTAACCCCAAGGGTTCCTGTACGAAACCCGGAATTGGTTCCCCCGCCTCTGCCCGCGAAGTTTTTTGCGAACGGACTCCGGACGGTGGCAGAGCTCGGCAATCCACCCGGAGGTCCCAGCCGTTTGGCAACTGGCACGCGTTAGAGCGTATACGATCAATCACGCATTGTCACATTCTGATCACGGCGCGGTGATGTTTTGATTACGGGAGGTCCCGGCACCCTGCTTTCCCGGGCGGTTCGGGGATGGTGCTGGTACGAAGGGTGCCACTTGGGCTCTCGCGGCTCCGGGCGGTTCGGGGACGGCACTTGTGCGAAGCGCGCTGGGGTCTCGCGAGCGCTCCGCTCAGTCTTCCGCGTGGCGCCGATTAACGGCCGCAGCGCGCCCCGAAGGACGCGCCGCGAGAAGACCGTGGAAGGAAAGTATCAGCCTGCCGGACGGATGAAGACCGGGCCGGAGCCGATGTAGGCGTTGCCCAGGACGGTGTTGTAGCCGGCCCAGCCGCCGTGGATGGCCTGGCCGTTGCCGACGTAGATGGCCACGTGCGCCACACCGGCACCGCCGTTGGCGTAGTAAATGATGTCGCCCGGCTGCGGCGTGGACACCTGGGTGCCGTAGGCAAAGAACTGTGCGGGGGCAAGGTCGCCCACCGCGAAGCCTGCCGCGCGCAGGGCGTTTTCGACCAAGGCGGTGCAGTCCTGGCCGACACCGATCTGGCCGTAGGCGGCCGCGACGATAGCGCCGGCGGCGCCGCTGGCGGCAGCCTCGCCGGCCTTTTTGACGGCCTTGGGTTCGTTCGATCCGGCGTCGTTGCCGGTCGTGGGCTCGATTTCGTTGGAGACGGCCTGGACAACTGCCTCCGGCGCGGGGGTGGAGGTGATCCCGGCACGTTCGAAGGTCAGCTTCACGGCTGCGGAAGCCTGCACGGCTTCCACCTGCACGCGGGCCGGGGCGTCGACCCCTCGGTCAGCGGTGACAGCCTGGGCCGGGATGGTACCGGTCAAAACCAGGCCGGTAGCGGCGGCGATCACGGCACCCTGACGTCCCATGGTTCCCGCATTCGCGGACACAGCCTTGGAAATCGTCTCAAGCGGGCTCGTGCGGACGGGGGTCGCACGATGGCGGCCCGCAGTAATGCTCTTGGACACGGTCTGTACCTCTCCCAAATGCCTGCGAAGTGAGCTGTCGGGTTCGGATGGGAGTTCATCCGGCCGGGCCGGCTTGCGGGCTGGTGGCCCGGGCCTGATCGGCTTTACCCCAAGGACACCGTGCGATGTCCGGGAAGTGGTTCCCCCGCCTCTGCCATGCGAATCGGTGCGAACGAACTTCGGGCGACGGCAGAGTTCGGCATTCCGCCCGAAGGTGCCAGGCTGTTGGCGACTGGCACGGGTGAAACCTTATAACAGTTTGGGGACTGTGTCACGTTCCGGTTACGGCGTGTTGGTCACAGCCACCCGGTGGGGTCCACCAGCTTGTCGTTGACCATAACTTCGAAGTGAAGGTGGCAGCCGGTTGAAGCTCCAGTCGTGCCGCTTTGGCCCACCATCTCCCCGCGCTGCACGGTGGCGCCGACCGACGTGTCGATGGTGCTCAGGTGGTTGTAGGTGGTCTTCAGGCCGTTGCCGTGGTCCACCACGATCCGGTTGCCGCCGCCGCCGACCTGGAAACCTGCCTCGACGACGGTTCCGCCGGCTGCCGCGTGGACCGGAGTCCCGCAGGCTGCTCCATAGTCCTGGCCGGTGTGCAACTCCCCGGCATAGCCGGTGATGGGACTGACGCGGTAGCCGAACGGCGACGTCATGGTCAACTCGTCCATCGGCTGCGAGAGGGAGCCTTCGCTGCTGACAACCTGCGCGTTGCTGCCGGAAGCGACCATGACCTGCTTCAGCTTCGTGTCCGGGTCGAACTTGCTGGTCAGCCCGGCACGCTCGAACGTCAGGCGCGCTTCGGTGGCGGCGGAGATGCTGCTGGCGGCCGGAGCCTCCTGCGGGGCGTCGGCGGTGGCGCCGGCCGTCGTCGGGAGCATCACGGTCAGGGCCATCCCGGACGCGGCTGCGACGATCGCGGTTTTATGCCCGACGTCGCGTGCGGCTGCTGCTACCGGCGACGGCGCCGGCTGGGCGCGGCGGCGGCCGGGGGTCGCGGCACGTGGGCGTGAGTGTTCGACCGGGGCGGATGAACGGCGCCGTCCCGAGGCTTTGTGTCCTGCCAAAATTCTTTACCTCTCCAAAGCGCCTGCGAAGTTAGCTGTCGGATTCGAGTCAAGAGAAAACTCGGCCGCACCGCACAGAGCGTCTGTGGAACGATTCACCTACGCTCTGCCGCTGCGGCTTCACCCCAAGGCAGCGAACAAACTGCCGCTTGGTGGGTCCTCCGCCCCTGTCTCACGGATACACGCCTCCGCCGACAGGGTTCGGCTTGCGGAGGGTGTGGGATCGATGTCTCGATACCCGGGTCAACTATACGTAAAACACCCCGAAAGTAATAAATCCGTTATCCGCGGTGCGTGTTTTCAAGGGTCAACGTTTCATCGCATTGATACAAAGATGTGCGCGGCAACTTCCGGAGGCAGTTCCAAGGCCCCTTCGATCCCCGGCACGCGCACGGAAATGTACTCGCCGGCAGTCTCCAGCTGAAGGCTTGCACCGGGCTTCAAGCCGCCCTCTTCCAGCTGGAGCAACAGTTCCGGCTCCACCTGGATGGGCTCCGCCAGCCTGACGATGCTGACCTGTTTATCGGCCGTGTAGCTGCCCATGGCCTGCGCGAGATTGAGCACGCCGGAGGTGAACTCTTCGGCCGGCTGGCCCCCGAGCGCTTCCAAGCCGGGGATGGGATTGCCATACGGCGAAACCGTCGGCCTGCCCAGCAGTTCGTAGAGCCGCTGCTCGACCCGTTCGCTCATCACGTGTTCCCAGCGGCAGGCCTCGTCATGAACGTAGGCCCAGTCCAGTCCGATGACGTCGGAGAGTAACCGCTCGGCCAGCCGGTGCTTGCGCATCACTTCGGTCGCTTTGCGCCGGCCCAGTTCGGTCAGCTCCAGATGCCTGTCGCCGGTGACGACCACGAGACCGTCCCGCTCCATCCGCCCGATCGTTTGCGAAACCGTCGGGCCCGAGTGGCGGAGCCGCTCGGCGATCCGGGCGCGCAGCGCAACGATGTTCTCTTCTTCGAGCTCGAGGATAGTGCGCAGGTACA
Organism: Arthrobacter sp. Y3221114; assembly: GCF_059092625.1. Classification (NCBI taxonomy): domain Bacteria; kingdom Bacillati; phylum Actinomycetota; class Actinomycetes; order Micrococcales; family Micrococcaceae; genus Arthrobacter; species Arthrobacter sp. Y3221114. The sequence goes on along the minus strand of NZ_JBNHHW010000005.1, from coordinate 1,839 downwards.
TCTCGGTAGTGTCGATGAGATCAGTCAATGGCTTCTTGCTCCTCGGCGCGGTGAAAAGGCTGCTCCAGCAGCATGCATGAGGGTGTTTTCCCCTCCCCAGCCTAGCCTGTTTTCCGTGCCGGACCGGCAGCTACGCCGCGGGCTGACGCGCCATGCGGCCAACGCAACAATGCCGGGTTCAACTAACGGCGGCCCTCGGCGTTGGGGCAGAATGAAACGGGCGTTCAACGGCGAACCGCCATCGAGATCATTGCCCCCACGCCAGGAAAGGTATTCATGAGCGATACCCAGTCCATCAGCATTCCCGCCGATCTGCTCCCGAAGGACGGGCGCTTTGGCGCCGGACCGTCCAAGGTCCGTCCGGAACAGGTCGACGCCCTGGTCGCCGCCGGCCGGAACCTGCTGGGCACGTCGCACCGCCAGGCACCGGTGAAGAACCTCGTGGGCAGCGTCCGCGAGGGGCTCAAGGCGTTCTTCAAGGCGCCGGAGGGTTACGAGGTCATCCTGGGCGTTGGCGGCTCGACGGCATTCTGGGACGTTGCATCCTTCGGACTGGTGGAGCAGAAGGCCCAGCACCTGTCCTTCGGCGAGTTCAGTTCCAAGTTCGCCGCGGCCACCAACAAGGCCCCTTTCCTGGCCGAGTCGAGCATCATCACCTCGGAACCCGGCTCCCGGCCGGAGCCGCGGTCAGAGGCCGGCGTGGATGTTTATGCCTGGGCGCAGAACGAAACTTCCACCGGTGTGGCCGCTCCGGTGCAGCGTGTGGATGGTGCCGACGACGGCGCGTTGGTCCTCATCGACGCCACCTCCGCAGCGGGCGGGCTGGACGTGGATGTCACCCAGAGCGACGTCTACTATTTCGCGCCCCAGAAGAACTTCGCCTCCGACGGCGGCCTGTGGCTGGGCGTCTTCTCCCCCGCAGCGCTGGAACGGGCGGCTCGGATCGGTGCCACCGACCGCTGGATTCCCGACTTCCTCAATCTTGAAACGGCCATCGACAACTCGCTGAAGAACCAGACCTACAACACGCCCGCGCTGGCCACCCTGGTCACGCTCAATGCGCAGATCGAGTGGCTGAACGGCAACGGAGGCTTGGACTTCGCTTCCGGCCGCACCGCCGATTCGGCAGGACGGGTGTACCAGTGGGCGGAGGCTTCCGCGGTGGCGACCCCGTACGTGGCTAACCCGGAGCACCGCTCCAACGTCATTGCCACGGTGGACTTCGACGATTCGGTTGACGCCGCAGCGGTCGCCAAGGTGCTGCGCGCTAACGGAGTCGTGGATGTGGAGCCGTACCGCAAGCTCGGCCGCAACCAGCTGCGCATCGCCACCTTTGTCGCCGTGGAGCCGGAGGACGTCAGCGCACTGCTGGCCTGCATCGACTACGTGGTGGACCGCCTGCAGGGCTGACTCCACCGACGACGCGTCGATTCGCTAAGGTCCGGCTTCCGTTCGCGGCAGCCGGACCTTTTTGGTTGGCAGCAGTTGCGCAGCCTTGGCAGCGTTACGCAGCAGCGATGCGTCAGCAGCGCTTCATTGGGATCTTTACTTTGGTATCTTGCGTCACCAGCGATGCCTCAGCAGCGTTTCATTGGCACCTTACGTTGCCAGCGCTACCTTGGCAGAGTTACGTCAGAGCGTTGCCTTGCGACGTTGCGTCAGCAGCGTTGCGTCTCCAGCGATCCCTCAGCAGCGGTGCGTCACCAGCGTTACACCGCCCGTCCAGCGAGCGTGAAGCTCCACCTCAAACTGTCCGAGGCAGCCGGTAGCGTGAGGATATGGGCGGCGAGGGCGGCGAGCTTCGGTTCCCGGTTCCGGGACAGGGACTGGTGATGGACC